>NZ_JBSFQJ010000001.1:168394-605448 GCF_053588655.1 Gordonia sp. NPDC003424 | reverse complement strand
ATCTCGTTCACCGTTGATCTCGATGCGCTCGCTCGCAAGCTCGCGGGCTTACTCGATCAGCGAAAAGGGCTGCGACTCTTCCCAGCCCACGCTGGTCGCCTGCGGCGGCCCAGGTTACTTACTCGACCCGCGATGGGGAAGTGGCCACCAATCACGCCGCCCCGATGAGATCCGCGACGATCTTCGCCGACAGCACGACGAGTGGGAGCCCGCCACCAGGGTGGGCGGAGCCGCCGACGAGGTACAGCCCCGGTACCGGGGAAGCGTTGCGGGGGCGGAGAAATGCGGCGCGGGGGCCGTTCGACGACGACCCGTAGATCGACCCGCCCGGGGTCAGGGTGCGGCGCTCGAGGTCTGCAGGCGTCAGAACGATGCGATGACGCAGGAGGTTTCGGATATCGAGGCCACGGTCGGCCATGACCTCGAGTACGTGGTCGGCGTAGTGCTCGGCGAGACCCTCAGCGTCCCAATCGACTCCATCGACCGGGTCGTGGCGGGGCGCGTTGACCAGGACGAACCACGATCCGGTTCCCGGACCCGGGACGATCTCGGGGTCGTCGGGCGCGCTGACATACACCGTCGGTCGGCGCACGGGCCGGGGCCGGCCGTGGCGGCCGAAGACCGCATCGAACTCGGCATCGTAGTCCTCGGCGAACATGATGTGATGGTGCGGCTGATCGCCGGGCGGGTCGTCGAGCGCGAGCAACAGGACGAACCCGGACAGTGACGGCGTCGTCTTGCGGATTCGGGCGAAAGCCTTTGTCGCGCCAGGTGTCTTGACCAGACGGCCGTAGACCTCCTGGGCGTCCGCATTGGCGACCACGGTGTCTGCCGGTTGTATCGTCCCGTCGGCCAACCGCACGCCGTCGACGTGTCCCTCTCGGTCGGTGGTGATCTCGGAGACCGCACACCCGGTCATGATCGTACCGCCGAGCTCGACGAACCGGTCCGCGATCGCCGTGGCGATGCGCCCCAAACCGCCTGGCACATACCAGGAGCCCCATGCCTGCTCGGACCAGGGAACCGAGGCGAGCGCGGCCGGCGCCCTGCGGGGGTCGGAACCGGTGTAGGTGGCGTAGCGGTCGAGCAGCATCCGCAGCCGCGGGTCGGTCAGGTATCGACTTCCGATGCCACGCAGCGACTGCCATGGTGCGATCGTGGCGATGTCGGCGGGCCGGGCGGCACGCAGCATCGACGAGGGCCGCAGCGGCGCCTCGAGAAACACTTCGTGGGTGAGATCCCAGATCCGTTGTGCACGAGTCAGAAATGACGACCATTGCGCACCACGACCCGGGCCGAGCGCGGCATCGAGGGCCGACGGGATCTCCGAAAGCCGGCCCGGTAGATCCAGCACGGTGCCGTCCGGGAAGCGGTAGCGGGCCGCGAGATCGAGCCGGGTGAGAGGCAGCACGTAGTCGAGGGGCGTCCCGGCCGCGGCGAACAGCTCGGCCAGAATGTGCGGCATGGTGACCAGCGACGGTCCGGTGTCGGAGACGAATCCGTCCTTCTCCAGAACCCCCAGCTTGCCGCCGATCTCGTCGGACTGCTCGAGGATCGTCACCTGGTGACCGAGCGCCCGCAGACGCAGGGCGGCGGCGAGTCCACCCACGCCGGCGCCGACGACCACGATCTCGGTCATCGCACCACCACCGGCCGCCCCTTCCACGCAAGCGAATCGCGGCGATGTGCGACAACCGAATCCACAGTCAGACCCGTGAACGCGAGGATAGACACGGGGTGCGCGACCACATCCGGCCACAACCGCCCTCGCGTGGTGCGCGCAGCGATCGCCCGCGAACCGACGCCCGCGAGGTACCCGACAAGACCGATGCGGGAGCCGCCCAGCAGAGCGATCGCCGGCACGACGTACGTGGCGTTGAGCCACACGACAACCGCGATGGTGCCCGGCAGGGACCCGAACGCCGACCACAGGGACTTGCGATAGCCCGCGCGCAGGTCGCGGAGACTCATGTACATGCGACAGTCGGCTACCGAACTCCCCTCGGTGACCACGCCGCGCCCGCCGCAGCGCTTGATCGCTCGCAGCAGCGCGATGTCCTCGAGGACCTCTCCGCACACGGCGGCGTGGCCTCCCGCTCGCCGGTAGGCGGCTGTGTCCAGCACCATCAGCTGGCCGTTGGCCGCCGACAGTGACTCGCGCGCAGAGCGTTCCGCGACACCGAGAGGCAGCGTGCTCATCCACGACCACTGCAGCAGCGGCTGGACCAGCCGTTCCGCCATGGTCACCGCACGCTGTTGGGGGTACGGCGATACGAGATCGAGGCCCGCGGCCCGCAGTAAGGCCACCGACGAGACGAACGCGCGCGGCGCCACGCGCACATCGGCATCGATGAAGATCAGCACGCCGTCGTCATGGATCACGCTGCGGGACAACTGCTCACACGCCCACGGTTTCCCGAGCCACCCCGGCGGTGTCGGTGAGCCGCGAACCACTTCGACGCGACCGTGGCGACGGATGAACTCGGCGAGTAGTCCGCTTGTGCCGTCCGTGGACTCGTCGTCGAGGACCACCACCCGACCGGGTCCGGGCCAACGGTCGAGGGCCGCGAGAATGCCGGTCAGACAATCGATCACATTGTGTGCTTCGTCGCGGACCGGGAGCAGCACGGTCAGGGGCTCGGGTTCGGGGGTGGCGACGGGATCAGGTCGTCGAATCGTGCACGCGTTGTGCGCGGCCAGTGCGACCGAGGCCAGCGCGGTGGTTGTCCCGGCGACGACCACGGCGTCCCACACGTCACCGGCGCGCACGACGGGCCCCGCGGATCAGCGTGATGGCAAGGGGAATTGCCAGCGCTCCCATCAGAAGTCCGCCGACGAGCGCGACCGGCGGCCGCCCGAAGAACAGGGCGTGCGCCACCACCGACGAGAAGTACGTCCAGAGGTAGATGGTGATCGGCAGCGCGTCGGATGTCGCCGTGTCAACCAGGCGGTCCAGAACGGCCATCATGAGTAGTGCCACGAGAAACCAGCCGGCGAAGTTGGTCAGCGGAATGCCGTGCACGCCAGGGATCGACGGCGAGGGGTCGCGCCACTGCCAATAGCCTTGATCGACCATCTGCGGATCGAGGAATACGTCCCATGCTGTCAGCGCCGCGGCGCCGACCAATGCGCGGACGAGCGGGTGCGATGTTCCGACCAGCCGACGCGCCACCGCCAGCGCCGGCCAGGCCATCATGATCCAGGCCAACGGCACCACCATCGGCACCCCCAACACCTCCGGACCCAGCAGGCCCGTATAGGAGTAGCTGCCGAACGGAAACCCGGTGTGGACGCCCACGGATTCCGCGACCAGCCCGCCACCACCGGCCACCAGGACCAGCCAGACCGCCGACCGGATTCCACAGACCGCGACCACGTTCACGATGACCGCAGCAACCAGGAACACCACGCTCGCGATGGTCAGCGCCAGGGTGCCGCCGTCGGTGAACGGAAAAGCGGCCTGCACCAGGAACGTCGCACCGAAGAGCATCCACGACAGCACCGAAAGCCGTTGTCGCAAACCACCCGACACGGGCGGCGTGCTCGCCTGCGGTGTTCCCGCGGGCCGCATCGTCGACCGATTCACCGGGTCCTCCCCTCATAGGACCCGGTGACATCGGTGACCGCGAACCGCGCGAAGAGTTCCTCGGCGTACCACCGTTCCGGTGCGGTGCGGCGGATGGCGGCCCGGTGCGCCGGCGAGCGGTAGGCGAACGTGGTGAGATCGGCGGCGCTGTCCCACATCGAGAACGTACCCTGCAGCCCGATCGGCGCTTCCCCGATCCCCACGGCGATCCGAAGGCCCTGTGCATCAGTCAGTTCCGAGACCACCGGGGGCACCGCACGCCAGAACGACAGGGCGCGCGTGGGACGGAGTCGGGCTCGGGTGATCGCGGCCACCGGGCCGGACCAGTCGGTCCCGGTGGCTGCCCCCGTGCCGAAAGGTTCTCTGCGCGCCCAGCGGCCCCGGCTGACCAGGGGCCGCATGCGCACCCGGAACTCTTCGTCGCTGATGTCGGCCCACGATCGGATCAGTGGGGACGAGGCGCCACGATCGGCGGCGTCACGATCGCGCCACACTGTCAACAACGCCCAATGACGTGGGTCGGCGTCGCGAGGGGTGAAGGTCCGCGCGGAGCCCGTGCCGAGGAGCTTGGCAAAGCGCAGGCCGGTGGTTCGGCGTATCGCGTTTCGTCCGCCGGCCATTCGGCGCAAGGCGCGTGCGACGCTGGTAACACCCCAGATGCGCAACTCCACGACGCATTGCTGCTGGGGAGTCATGAAGTGCGCCAAACGCACCGGTTTATCAGGTCACGAAGAGCATTGCGCGACAACTCGTCTACCGCCAACGTCTCGACCGTCCGGTTTGCCTGCTCGGCGAGGTCGGCGATCCGGGTCTCCACATGATCGACCGCACCGGTGTCCCGGAAGACCTGGCACACCGAGTGAAGATCGTCATCGCTCACATCAGGATTGCCGAGATGACGGGCGAGGTCGCGACGTTGCACCGGATCGGCGAGCTCGGTCGCCACGGCCACCAACAACGTTCGTTTGCCCTCGCGGATATCGTCGACGATCGGTTTCCCCGTCTTGACCGAGTTGCCGAAGACACCGAGAAGGTCGTCGCGGAGTTGAAACGCCTCACCGGCGATCAGGCCGAGGAGGTCATAGGCGCCCATGAGGTCGTCGTCGGCTCCGCCGAGGCACCCGCCGAGACGCAATGGATGTGCGACAGTGTATTTCGCGCTCTTGAACTGCAGCACGAGTCGTGCGCGGTGAGTGGATACCGTTGACCGGGTCTGCCCGAGAACGTCCAGGTATTGCCCACCGATCGTCTCGTCGCGCATTGTCGACCACACCGACCGCGTCCGGTTGCGGATCTCCCGCGTCAGTTCGGAAAGTCCCTCGGCGAGAAGATCATCCGACCAGGTGAGGCACAGGTCGCCGGCGAGGATGGCCACGGCCTCACCGAAGTCCTCGGCATCGCCGAGTCCGCCGTCGGCGGTGTGGCGGTCGGCGAAGTGCCGGTGCGCGGTCGGCATCCCGCGCCGCTGGTCACTGTGATCCATCACGTCGTCGTGGATCAGGGCCGCGAGATGGAACAGTTCAAGCGCCGCCGCTGTCTCGATCGCACCTGGTGGGACGCGCCCACCGTTGGCGCCGCGGGCGCCCCACAGGCAGAAGTCGGCGCGCAACCGCTTGCCGCCGGTCAACGCCCGTTCGAGATAGGTGGTGAGTGGCGTGATGTCGTGGTGGATGCCGGTCAGGAGGTCGAGGTGACCGCGCACATGATCGCGCAACACGTCGTCGACGCTCGCGATGTGTGCGGCCGAGAACCCCCGGACCGCGGTATCGGGGTCACAGGTGTCGGTGCGTGGGCTTCCGGGAGGCGACACACTCTGGATTCGGAGACGTCAGCGGAGTGGATGGGGCGACCGGTGATTGGCTGTACGCGATGCCGAGCGCCGGGTGGGCGGGACGCGCGCATCGGGCCCGGCCATTACCCTGACCGCATGCATTGCGTGGTCGTGGGTGGGGGACTGGCCGGCCTGGCGTCGGCGGTATGGCTTTCCGAGGCAGGGCAGCGGGTCACGCTGTTGGAGAGGCGCGGCTCCTTGGGCGGGCGCACCATCTCGATTCCGCTCGCCTCGATCGACGACGTCCCGGACAACGGGCAGCACGTCTTTGCCAGCGGCTATCAGCACCTCATGCGCTACCTCGACAGTGTCGGCACGCGCGAACACGTCTGCTTCCCCGGGCACATGACGATGCGGATGCCGGGAGGGGCGACACGACGATCCGCCTTCTCCGGGATCGACGGAGTGCGCACCGCGATCGGTGACCTGCCCGGTGTCCGCGGCCTCGACAAGTTGCGCACCGCGCGCGCTCAGACGACATTGATCCGGCAGGCATTGCGGCAACCCGACTGGCTCGACGACATCACCGCCGACGAATGGTTCCGGCGGATCGGCATGCCGCAGTCGGCGCGTGACGCGCTGTGGGACGGGATCGTCATCGGCCTCACCGGCGACAAACCCGACATCTCATCGGCCAAGGTGCCGGCGGATCTGCTCGTCACCGGCATCCGCCGGGCCCGCGAGACGCGTGAGCCCATCTCCATCGGTTACCCCACCGTCGACCTCGACACGCTGTTCATCGCCGGCGCCGAAAAGGCGTTCGCCGACAACGGGGTCGAAGTCCGCCACCGCGCCATTGTCTCCTCGATCGATGTCGCCGACGGCGAGGTCACCGGGGTGACGTTGGCCGACGGTGAGAAGGTCGCGGCCGATGCGGTGATCTGCGCGGTACCGGTGTGGAGTGTGAAGGGTTTGCTCGATCAGGTTCCCGGGCACGAAGAGATCTATGCGGCGGTCGATCAGCTGACCCCGGTACCCATCGTGAGTGTGAACCTGTATCTCGACCGCCCGATCGGCATGTCCGATTGGGGCGAGGTCCTGCACGGCGGTGAGGGTGTGCTGGAACAGGTGTGGGACCGCCAAACCATGCACGGACGCGATCCGGCGCGGAATCACCTCTATTCGACGACGGTGTCGGCGGCCTACGAACTGACCCACAAGACCAACGCCGAGATCACCGAGATCCAGATGGACATGCTGCGTCGGTATTACCCGGACGCACGTGACGCGCAGGTGCTGCACAGTCACGTGGTGCGGATGCCGAAATCGACCTTCGCGCAACGTCCCGGCACCGCGGGCATCCGGCCCGACCAGCGCACCGCGGTGCACGGTCTCGCGCTGGCCGGCGACTGGACCCGCACCGATTGGACCACCACGATGGAAGGTGCGTGCCAGAGCGCTGCCCGCGCCGTCGACGTGATCCTGGAGTACGCCGCGACAAGTTGACCCACACGGGTGACACCGGAATCGGCGCCGGCAACGCACACTAGACGGACCGCCAATCGAGCGCCGCCGACCCTGACCAGTCCCGGCGGGTCGAGAGGTCTTGCCGCGCCGGATCGGTCGGCGTCGGCAATGATGATCGGCATGACCGAATGCCCGGCACGGGTCTGGCGCGTAGGAGTCGTCGATGATCACGAACAGATCGTCCGCGGATTGCGGGCGACCCTCGACGACCAATCCGACATGGAACTCGCGGCCGGTGCTGGAACCGTCTCGGATCTGCTGGCCGTGACTACCGACCTCGATCTGGTGCTGCTCGACCTGCGCCTCGACGACGGCACCTCACCGATCACCAACATCGAGACCCTCGAGCAGTCCGGGATTCCGACCCTCGTCTACACGTCGGGCGACGAGATGTACCTGGTCCGTCAGGCCGCCAGCGCCGGTGTGCTGGGTGTGGTGCGCAAGAACGTGCGGGAGACCGAACTGCTCGCGGCGATCCGTCAAGCCTTGGCCGGTGACACCGTGCCCGGCATCGACTGGGCCGCGGCCATCGACTCCGACATCGGATTCGTCGACCTCTCGCCTCAGTTGCGTCGGGTGCTCGAGCTCTATGCGGCCGGCGAATCGTCGGCCCGGGTCGCCCGGGAACTCGACATCTCCGCAGAAACCGTCAGTGACTACGTGAACCGGATCCGGAACCGATACAGCACGGCCGGGCGCCCGGCGCCGACGAAGACCGACCTGTACAAGCGTGCGATCGAGGATGGATGGCTGCCGATCCCGCGGCGCTTCCGCCGCTGACCGTCGACGACGCGCGGGATCAGCTCGCCGGTCGTCGCATCCTTCGGCTGATGTCGGTGTTCGTCTCGGTCGGCTATCTCGCCTACGCCGTGATCACCGCGCCGTTGATCCTTGTATCCGCGCCGATCATGCACACCTGGTGGACCGTGTCGGCGGTCGTGCTCATCTTCGGGACCGGGCTGGCGATCGGCCCACTGAGTTGGCGCGGGAGCAGTCGACGCATCCGCGTGGCGGCGGCCGCCGCGGCGTTCGGCTTTCTGATCGCGATTGCGCTGTGGTGGTTCGGCTGGACCGGTGCGCAGATCGACACCACCGCCGGGATCTGGTTCTCCCAGTTTCCCGGGTTGGCCGCAATCGCGTCGGCGCTGGCGTTCCGAGCGGTCGTCCCGTTCGTCTATCTCGGGGTGGTGTGCGCCGGATCGGTGGCTATCAGCCACGCAGCCCGGCTGCCGGAACTCAGCGGACCGTTCCTCCCTGACCTGGCCTGGTCGTACTCCTTCTCGCTGATCTTCGTCGCCGCAGCGGTGATGGCGATTCGCACCGCCGGCATCCTCGACGCCACCCGCGCCCGCGCGTTCCAGGCGACCGCGGCAGCAGCGGCGGAGCATGCCCGGTCGGTCGAACGTACGCGGTTCGATGCGCTGACACACGACAACGTCATGTCGACCCTCCTGCTGGCCGCGCGCCGCGGTGCCTCCCCGGAGCTCGCGCACGACGCCCGCGCAGCGTTGGCCGCGGTCGATCGCGCAGCCCACGGGGAGGAACCCGCAGCCCAGACCGCGTTCGAAGCGATCGGTCAAGTCCGCGCGGCGGTCACCCAGGTCGATCCCGCTCTTCGCGTCGTCGTCGTCGGCGGTGACCACGACGAGCGATATCCGGGTGCCGCGGTGTCGGCGGTGGCCGCCGCCACCGCCGAGGCGGTCCGCAACAGCGGTCGGCATGCCGGCGACCAGGCGTCCACATCGGTCACCGTGACCGCGGGACCGGACCTGCTGCGCAGCGAGATCGTCGACCACGGGATCGGGTTCGATCCGCAGTTGGTGCCGGTGTCGCGGTTGGGTATCGCCGTCAGCATCCGCGGACGGATGAGCAAGGTGCCCGGCGGTTCCGCCGTGATCGCGTCGCGACCCGGGGCCGGTACCCGGGTGTGTGCGGAGTGGAGCCGATGACAAGATCGGCCGACATCGCGGGGGCCTACTCCGGCGCCGAGCGCGAGGATGTCCGCGACCTCCTCGGCATGCGGCAACCCGGCGCCTGGCTGGTGCTCGGCACCTTTCTGGCCGCCACGTGGATCACCACCGGGTTCGTCGTGCACGACGTCGCGCCGATCTGGCCCACGCTGGTCGCCGCCGCCCTGATATCGGTCGCGGCCATCGCCATCGTGCAGGTGCCCGGGGACCCGCTGCCGATGCCCACCACACTCGCGCTGACCGCAGTGGGCCCCGTCGCCTGCGCGTTCGCGCTGTGGACGACGCCGGCCGAATCGGCGTCGTCGGTCCTGGTGACCTGGACACACGGTGGCGCGATCGCCGTCTACACCTTCATGTCCGTGCGGGGCCGTCGGATCGAGCCGTGGCTCGGCCTGGTGGCCGAGGCCGTGGTGTTCGGCTGGTGGGGACATTCGGTGGGCTTGTCCGTTCCCGGCAGCGCGACTCTCGTCGCGGTCGACGCGGCGCCGCTGACGATGGCGACCCTGTTCTCCTTCACCCTGCGTCCCACCGCGAAGGAGGTGTTCGCGCTGCGCACACAGACCATCACTCAGGTGGGCCGGCTCTCCGCGCAGGCCGCGGCCACCGAGGAACGGGTCCATCAGGTTCGCTTCCTCGACCAGATGGCCCGGCCGCTGCTCGAACGGATCGCATCCGGTGACGAACTCACCGCGGCCGAACGCACCGAGTGCGAACTCCTCGAGGCGCACCTGCGGGATCGGCTGCGTGCGCCACTGATGTCGACGCTGAACCTCGACGACCCGGCGTACCACGCTCGCGTCCGCGGAGTCGAGGTCGTGTTCATCGACGACTCGCGCGCCGACCGAGCAGAAGTGACCGACGACGGCGCCGTCGACCTACGGGTGGCCGCGGCGGTCGGTGGGCTCGCCACCGAGGTCCTCGACCTCGCCACGGACGGCCAGGTGTACGTCCGCGTCTCGCCGCCGGATCGGGCGATCGCCGCGTCGGTGTTGCATCGGCGGGCCGACGGCTCCAGCGTGCGATCGGAGATCGATCAGACCGGGCGTATTCGTTCCTTCAGCTGACCCCAGATCCGGGGGCACCGAAACTTGCGTCTGGTCACCGATGCCCGGTCCTCATAGCGTCGACGACGAGAGTCCGTTCCGTGCGATCCCCCGCATCTCGAGGAGACACCCCGATGACCGCCGAGCCGCTACCCGCCCGCCGACCTCGTCTGCTGAGCGACCGCGAGATCGAAGTACTCACCCTGTGGCTCGCCAGTGAATCCAAACGTGAAGTCGCCCAGGCGCTCTACATCTCGGACGCGACGGTGCACACGCATCTCGCCCGTATCCGGGCAAAGTATCAGTCGGTGCGACGGCCGGCGAACACCAAGATCGCGCTGCTGATCCGCGCGATCGAGGACGGGTACCTGACCCTCAACGACATCGCGCGGCGCATCGGTGTGGACCCGAGCGAGTCCGCCGGCGCAGCCATCATCGCTGTCGTCGACTGACCGGACCGGTCGGCGGAGGACCTCAGAGGTTCCGACGAGCCCAGCCGTCGCCGCTGTCGGTCAGCAGCGCCAGCTCGGCGTCCCACGCGCGACGTCGGAAGCGACCCAGCACGCTGCGCACGGTGAGCACGAACACCACGCACGCGGCAAGCAGGCTGGCGTAGAAAGTCAGTGCGACGAGCACGGTGTTGGCGGCGATGTCGGCCCCGGTCATCGGTTTGGTGGTGGCCTTGCCCTGATCGTCGACGTACATCGGGAAGTGTTCGCCGGTGGTGACGGTCGTGTCGACGTGCACGGTGTCGCTGTAGCTCACCGAGTTGTACGTCCAACGGGCCTGGACCATCGCGTCGCCGCCATCGGGGGTGATCAGCGATTCGCTGTTGCGCACCGCGGTGGCCGTCACCGGATGGACGGTCTGCGACTGCTCCTCCAGCGTGTGGACCAGAGCGCCGTGCACATCGTGTCCGACGGACACGGTCAACGGAATCGCGATGATGGCGAAAACGACTGCCGCCCAATGGGCGAGGGACTCCAGCCGATCAGAAAGGCGGAGGAGAGGGTTACGGCTGGCGAGTCGGAACAGCGGCCATCGCTGAGGGATCAGCTTAGAGTCGGCCATCATTCGACTTCTCCTCCCGCGCGCACGTAATTCAACGGTGCCACCTGCCGCACCACTGGTGCCAGCTTGACCAGGCAGATCGGGATCAAGATCACATCTGCTCCCCTTGGTGACCTACTGTCCAAACTGGTAGGACGACGTCGCCGACGATCTCCTCGATCCGCGTGTCCGGCAAGGAGCCGCCGAAGAGCAGATCGTGGCGGCTGAGGTCGAACGGCAGGCTCACCAACCGCTCGGGGACGGCGTCGTCGGTGAGTTCGCCGCGCACCCTCGCGCGGTTGATCGCCGGGCCGAGGATCTCGCGGCTCCGCGTCATGAGGAGGTCCTGCACGTCGGTCACGACGTCGGTGTCCAGGTCGGTCAGCAGACCGAGGACGGTTCGCCGCTTGATCAGCGTGATGTGGGATCGCAACAGCTTCAAGGTGGCGACCAGATCGCCGTGCAAGCTGCCGGTGTCGGGCGCCGCGAACGGACGGATGCTGTCCGACAGCGCAGCGATCACCATCTCCCCTTTGGTCGCCCAACGGCGGTACAACACCGCTTTGCTGGTTCCCGCCCGTGCGGCTACGCCTTCGAATGTCATTGCCGAATACCCGGATTCGGACAGCTCGGCCAGCACGGCCGCGTAGATCGCGGTCTCGAGTTCGACACCCCTTCGACGAGTGGCCACCACCACACCTCCTAGAGACGTTGCGTTTCTTATTGCGCCAGGCTACCTTAGATCCACCTGATAAGAAACGATACGTATCCAAAGAGGTCAGTCCCGATGGCGAACTCCGCAGAACCCGACCCCTCGCGCACCCGAGCGCAGGGTGAGAACAAGAAGATCCCGCTGCTCGTGCTGGGACTGACCGTCCTGCTCGGCATCATGCTGATGGCGTTCTCGCTCCCGGCGGTCCACTCCGGCGCGAACGGGATCCCGCTCGGTGTGGTCGGTCCCGCGCCCGCGGTGAGCGCCCTGGAATCCAAGGCCGACGGTTTCGACATCACCGAATACGCGGACGAGGCCGCCGCGAGCGACGCGATCCTCCACCGCGACATCTACGGTGCCCTGGTGCTGGCGCCCAACGGGGATGTACACACCGTGGTCGCCACTGCCGCCAGCACCACCGTGGCCACCATGATCGAGAAGATCGGCGACAATCTCGCCGCCGCGCACCACGGCACCAACACGGTCATCGACGTGAAGAGCTTTCCCGCCGAGGACCCCCGCGGGGCCGGACTCGCCGCCGGCGCACTGCCGATGGCCCTCGGCGGATGGATCGGCGCCGTGGTCATCATGATGCTGATCCACACCTTCCGCGGACGCCTCATCGCCGTGATCAGCTTCGCGGTGGTCGGCGGCCTCGGGCTGACCGCCGTGCTGCAGTTCGTCGTCGGCACCTTCGACGGGAACTACTGGCTGACATCGCTGGCGGCCATGCTCGGCATCGCCGCCACGGCGATGGCCGTGCTGGGGTTGCGAGAACTGTTGGGCGGATTGGGTCTCGGCATCGCGGCGATCCTTCTCATCCTGCTGGGCAATCCGCTCTCCGGCCTGGCCGGCGCACCCGAGGCGCTTCCCACGCCGTGGGGATTCATCGGGCAGTTGTTGCCGCCCGGGGCCACCGGTTCACTGCTGCGTGGCGTCGTGTTCTTCGACGGCAACGGCACGCAGCACGCGATCATCGTGCTGTTGTGCTGGCTGGTGGTGGGTTCGACGCTGTTCGGAATCGCCGAGTGGCGCAACCGGAATCGTCCGGAACCCGATGGACCGGAACACGTGATCGCGGAGGCGATCGGAGAGGACGAGGCGGCGGTCAACCGCGGGTGAGTCAATCCAGTTCGACGAGCTGCTGCGTCGCCCTCGTCATCGCGACGTAACGGTCCACGGCCCCTTCGATACCGTCACCGAATCGACCCGCATGGACCAGGACGACGAGATCGAACTCGAGGCCCTTCGCGGTCACCGGGCTCAGCGACCGCACCCGATCCCGCTCGGCAAAGGTGGGATCACCGATGACACAGGCGATCCCGTCGGGTTCGTCGGCCAGCCAGTCGTCCAGGATCGACGACAGATCCGCCGTCGATCCGTGACGGACCGGGATGCCGCTGCGGCGGATCGACGTCGGCACATTGGCGTCGGGGATCGCCGCCCGGATGACGGGGGCGGCCCGCGTCATGACCTCTTCGGGTGTGCGGTAGTTGATCGTCAGCGACATGGTGCGGACCTCGTCGAACCCGACCCGCTCCAGGCGTTCGGGCCACGACTCGGTGAACCCGTGCCGTGCCTGGGCCCGATCCCCGACGACGGTGAAACTACGAGACGGGCAGCGGCTGAGCAGCATTCGCCACTGGGCATCGGTGAGTTCCTGCGCCTCGTCGACGATGATGTGGGCGAACGGCCCCGCCAGCACGTCGGTCTCGGCCCGCCCGGCGGCCTCCTGATCGACCAGGACATCCCGTAGATCCTGTTGCCGCAGCATCGAGGTCAGGCCTTCGCCGTCGTCGTAGGTGTGCGCGTCGAGCAGATCCTGCACGACGTCGTCCATGCGCACGCGTTCGGATGCGAGTACCGCGCTACGCCGCGCGCTGCGGCGGGCCGCGTCACGGTCGCCCAGCCTGCGCCGGGCCGCGTCCAGCAGTGGCAGATCCTCGACCGTCCAGACATGAACATGACTGCGCTGCAACATCCGAACCTCGTCACGCGTGAGCCATGGGGCACACATCCGCAGGAACGCCGGCACCGACCACAGGTCGCCGACGACGTCCTCGGCCCTCAGCATCGGCCACGCCCGGTTGATCATCGCGGACAGTTCGTCGTTGCGGGACAGGGAGTCTCGGACCTCTGGCGCCGATGCCTCGTCGACCCGATCCGCGAAGATCGCAGCGAGGGCGTCCCAGATCTCTTCCCGCGCCTCGTTGTGCGGTGTGGCCGACCCCGGGGCATCGAAGGCCTCTGCCCAATCCGTCGTGCCGAGGCTGATCTCGGCCCACTCGGTGTCGACGACGACCTGATTCGTCGGTGGTTCCTCATACCAGCGCACCGCGGTCTCGATCGCGTCGACCATCCGCGCCTCCGACTTGAGCCGAGCGACGGCGGAATCGGTTTCGGCCAGAGCGGTTTCACCCTCCGGGAGTAGATCGAGCAGGGTGCAGGTCTGCACGGTGTGCTCACCCAGGCTCGGCAGGACGTCGGAAACGTATGCGAGATACGGTTCGTGTGGCCCGACGACGAGCACGCCGCCCCGGTTGCCCTTCAGGCGCGGATCGGCGTACAGCAGGTATGCGGCTCGATGCAGTGCGACAACCGTTTTGCCGGTTCCCGGACCGCCGTCGACGACCAGCGCACCCCGCGAATCGGCGCGGATGATCGCATCCTGGTCGGATGCGATGGTGCTCAACACATCACGCATGCGCGGCGAGCGGCTCGCGCCGAGGCTGGCGATGAACGCCGAATCGTCGTCGAGTGCCACGCCCGCGGCGGCCGCATCCGGATGGAACACCTCATCCCAGTAGTCCGTGATGCGCCCCTGTGTCCACCGATATCGGCGTCGGCTCACCAGCCCAAATGGCTGAGCCGCCGTGGCGGCGAAGAACGGTGCAGCGGCCGGCGTCCGCCAGTCGACCAGCAGTTGCCGACCCTGCGGATCGATCAGACCGAGACGTCCGATGTAGACGGGCTCGGACCCGTCGTCGGGCACCATCCGCCCGAGACACAGATCGACGCGGTAACGCTGCAGCGTCCGCAACCGTGCGGTGGCCTCGTGGATCTCCATGTCGCGGTCGACCGCCTGCCGTCCCTTGCCGCCGGGCATGGCGCGCAGGGTGCCGATGCGGGTGGACAACTCGGTCATCGCGTGGTCGAGGCCGGACGCGATGTCGTCGAAATGGCGTACGTCGGTGGCGATGAGTGCCGGGTCGGCCTTGGCGGCCAGTCGTTCGGGAAGGTCGAAGACGTCGGAGGTCGGGGGTCGCATGATCGGGCTCTCAGCTGGGTCAACACGCATGGCTCGACGATTCTGCACCCGAATGGGGGCCTTGCGGCAAGGCCCCCATCCCGCGGTATGGTGAAAGTGGCAGCACGCGAACGTCTGTCTCCGCGCAGCGTCTTGCGCGGTTCACATCCAGCCGGCCAGCGCTTCAGAGGTCGTGATGTGATCAATACCGCGAATCGCCGCACCACGCAAGGGTCCGTCGTCGCCGTACGCGCCATCGACCACCGGCGGCGGTGCCTGCTTGCGGTATGCCATGAGCCCGGCCGAGTATGCGGCGTCGAACGCATCAGATGCCGTGGCGCGCAACCCGATTGCGACACCGCCGAGAGTGACGAGGTCGGGATCGTGCAGATTGACCAGACCGGCGATGCCGCGGCCGAGCGCGGTGGCCACCGCATCGAAGGCGTGTCGCGTCGTCGCGTCCGGACTCGAGTGTTGGGCTGCATCGATCAGCTTGTGCGCGTAGGCAATCGGATTTCGCGGCGCCTTGTCGCCACGATGTTCCGCAAGTGCCAGCCCGTCGACGGTGAGACCCCAGCAGCCATACGCACCGCACGGGCACAGACGCCCCGGATCTCCGAAGGGGACGTGTCCGTATTCGCCGGCACCTCCGTGCGCGCCCATCGCGGGCACCCCGTCGACGATCAACGCGCCGCCGATGCCGACGGCGACGATCAGATGCAGCACCGTCCCGCCGCCACGCGCCGAGCCGGTTCGCGCCTCCGCCAGCCCGGCGAGGGTGGCGTCGTTGCCGACCAGGACCGGCAGATTCACGTCGGCGGGCAGTTGGGCGGTGAGCCGCGACAGGTCGACGTCCGACCAGCCGCGTGGACTGAACTGGACGAGCCGGTCGTCGCTGACGGTGCCGGCCACCGACACCGACACCGCCCGCACCCGACGGGTTTCGCGGATGTGCACCTGCCGGATGGCCTCGGCCATCTCGTCGAGAACCCGTTGCGGGCCCTGCCGCAGACGCGTGGCGTGGGCCTCGACCCGAGGCTCCGCATCGAGGCCGGCACTGGCCACCCGCCAGCCCGTGACGCCGAGTTCGGCGACGACGACCATCGGTCCCCGCGGATGCGCGTGCAACAGCGTCGTCGGACGGCCGCGGCCCTGCGCGGGGGCGGGGCTCTCGTCGAGCACGTGGGCGTCGCGCAGGCGCGCGAGTAATTCGGTTGCGGCACCGCTGCCGATGCCCAGCTCCTGTGCCGCCGCGGCGCGGGTGATTCCCGGTTGTGCGCGGACGAGATCGATCAACCGCGCGGCAGTGAGCAGCCGTGCGGCGCCGCCCGAATGTGATGCTGCCGACGATGTGGCCATGTTCCCGATAATCGCATTGCTAATAAACTCTGATCCCGAGTATATTTGCCGATCGTGTCATCCACCACCTCCACCGCAGTCGCGCCGAACGCCCGCGGCGTCCGCGACAACATGCCGGGCCTGCTGGCCCTGGCCCTCGCGTGCTGCCTTGCGGTGACCACCGAGATGTTGCCGGTGGGTCTGCTGCCGGCGGTCGGTGACGCCTTCGGGGTCGGTGCGTCGACCACCGGACTGCTGGTCACGGCGTTCGCGGTGATGGTCGCCGTGTTCTCGGTGCCGCTGACCCTGGCCACCCGGCGACTGCCGCGGAAGCCGTTGATCGTCGCGACGGTGAGCGGCTATCTGCTGTCGAACACGGTTATCTTCCTGGCGCCGTCGTTCGCGGTGGTCGCGGCCGGGCGTGTCATCGGCGGCCTCTCGCACGCCCTGTTCTTCGCGGTGTGCATCGGTTACGTGCCGCGTCTGGTCGAGCGCGCACAGGTCGGTCGCGGTCTGGCGATCGTCGGCGGTGGCTCGACGGCCGGTTTCGTGCTGGGCGTGCCGATCTCGACGGCGCTGGGCACCGCGGTGGGGTGGCGCAACGCGTTTCTCGTCCTCGCGGTGGCCGCCGCGATCGCGCTCGTGCTGATCGTGCGCCTGCTCCCGGCCGTGCCCGGGGGAACCCCCGGCTCCGATGTCGGAGTGCGCAGCGCCCGAACCGATCTCGGTGTCGTGGTGTCGTCGAACATGCTGACGTTCATCGGGCAGTACACCGTCTACACCTACATCGCGGTGGTGCTGTTGCGGGCCGGTGCGCCGGAGTCGTCGATCGGTCCGGTGCTGCTGATCTGCGGCGTGTGCGGCCTTGTCGGCCTGTGGTGCACCGGCCGGACGATCGATCGACGGCCCCGGACGACCGTGCTGGTCGTTCTGGCACTGCTGGCCGTCGCCATCATCGGCGTCGGCCTGGGGCAGAACTGGATTGGCCTCGCCGTGATCGCCGTCGCGCTCTGGAACGGCGTGTTCGGCGGAGTGCCGGCGATCTACCAGGCGTCGGCGGTGCGTGCCCTGCCGGACTCACCCGAGGTCGCCGGTGCGTGGATCAACGCGACCGCCAACGTCGGCATCGCCCTCGGCGCGCTCATCGGCGGTTCCGTGTTGCAGACCGATGCGGCTGTCACGTACCTGGCCGTGATCGGGTCGGTCCTGGTCGCCCTCGGGTTGGTCGTCGCAGTCGTCGGAAAGCGTGCGTTTCCGAACTGACGACTCCCGGATCCCCTCAGCGGTTGCCGAACATCCGTGACAGGAAACCCGGCTCGGCGTCGTGTCCGGGGCAGCGCTTGGAGGCGGGCACGCCGCGCATCACCTGATCGACGTGTTGGCCGCAGCCTCGCCAGGTGACCTTGCCGCACTTCCGGCAGGTGGTCTGTTGGCACATGGTTATCTCCTTTATCGGGTTGGATTAATTGCGGTGAACTCGGGGATCGGTCAGACGGTGACCTCGTCGACGATCAATTCGGGTGCGCGGCTCCCCAGCCAGGCGCGAAGGGTCAGCATGCCGCCCGACAGGTGCGCCACGTCGAGTCCCTCGGCCGCCAGCATCCTGGTCGCGAGATAGGACCGCATGCCGGACTGGCAATGGACACGGATCGGCCGGCCGGCGGCTGCGGCGGTGATCTCGGGAAGCCGTTGCCGGACCTCGGTGTGGGGGACGTTCAGCGCGCCCGGCAGATGGCCACCGGCGTACTCGTCACGCGAGCGGACGTCGAGCACCAACGCAGATGCCCTGACCTCGTCGACGTCGGCTGCCTGCCAGAGTCGGACGGTCCCGGTGAGGACGTTCTCGGCGATCATCCCGGCGAGGTTCACCGGGTCCTTGGCCGAACCGTACTGCGGGGCGTATGCGAGGTCGAGGTCCATCAGGTCGGTGGCCGACAGGTGCGCACGGATCCCGGTCGCGATGACGTCGATGCGCTTGTCCACACCGTCGGCGCCGACGGCCTGCGCACCCAGCAGCACTCCGTCGCCGGAGCGCACGTGCACCAGTAGGTGCACCGCCTGCGCGCCCGGGAAGTAGCCGGCGTGGCTGCCCGGGTGCAGATGAATGGTCTGGTAGTCGATGCCGGCCGCGTCCAGCGTACGGCGGTTGGCTCCCGTGAGTGCTGCCGTGAGCTCGCCGACCCGGACGATGGCCGTACCGAGCGGCATCGGGATCGGGCGCGCCGATTCCCGGCGGAGGATGTCGTCGGCCACCAGGCGGCCGGCTCGGTTCGCCGGGCCGGCCAGGGCGACCGGCCGACGGAGTCCGGTCACCGGATCGGTGCTCAGGGTGGCGTCGCCGACCGCCCACACACCCTCGGTGTTGGTACGTCCGTGCTCGTCGACGATCATCGCGCCGCGTTCACAGGCGATACCGGCGGCCTCGAAGGGTGCGGTGTCGGGTGTGACACCGACCGACAGCACGATGATGTCGGCGGCCAGGCGGGTGCCGTCGCCCAGCACGACGGTGTCGGTGTGCGGGGTGGATTCGATTCCCGTGGCCGCGACCCCGTCGTGCACCTCGATGCCGAGGTGGGCGAGTTCGTCGCGGATGAGTGAGGCCATCTCGGTCTCCAGCGGGGGCAACACATGCTCGGCGAGTTCGACGACATGCACGTCGAGTCCGCGCAGGCGCAAGGCCTCGGCGGCCTCGAGGCCGATGAACCCGGCACCGAGAACCACCGCCCGCTGCGCGCCGGAGAGCACCCGCTCGCGCAGTCCCACGGCGTCGCCGACGGTGCGCAGGGTGGTGACGCGGGGTGAGTCCAGGCCGTCGATGGACGGACGCAGTGCCCGGGCGCCGGGCGCGAGGATGAGCGCGTCATACGCGATCTGCTCCACCCCGTTCGGCGACATCACCTCGACGGTGCGTGCGGCGGTGTCGACCGCGGTCACCTCGTGGCGCACGCGAACATCGAGATCCAATGATTCCTTGAGTGTTTCGGGCGTCTGGACGAGGAGCTTGTCGGCCTCGGCGATCTCGCCGCCGACGTAATAGGGGAGGCCGCAGTTCGCGAAGGACGGGTGCTGGCCGCGTTCGAGAACGATGATCTCGGCGGTCTCGTCGAGTCGGCGGGCGCGGGCGGCAGCGCTCATGCCGCCCGCGACACCGCCGACCACGACGATCCTCACGCGACCGCGTGCGTCGTCGTTGACGCCGCGGTTCCCGTAAGCCGATGACCCGCTCGGGTCGTGCACAGTGATGTCCATACCCCCAAGGGTATATACCCCAGGGGGTATAAATCAACGTATTCTCGATGAGGCCTGTGCCACATGAATTTCTCTGGTGTCAGTCGCGAAGGGTGTGGGCGACGAGATGCAACGCCGCCGTGGTGGCCAGCGCCCTGACGGTCGCGCGGTCGCCGGCGAATCGGCGGAGTCTGGTCACGGTGGGCCGACCGTTGACCGCCACCGCGAACCAGACGGTGCCGACGGGTTTGAGTTCGGTTCCGCCGCTGGGTCCGGCGACACCGGTGGTCGACACCGCGACGTCGACCCCGAGACGTCGCAGCACACCTTCGGCCATGGCCGCGGCCACCGGTTCGCTGACCGCGCCGTGCTCGTCGAGCATGTCCTGCGGCACGCCGAGCACTCCGGCCTTGACCTCGTTCGCATACGACACGACGCCGCCCATCACATAGGCCGACGACCCGGGACGATCGGTGAGTCGCGCGGCAACCATTCCGCCCGTGCACGATTCGGCCGTCGCGATCATCCGGCCCGAGAGCAGCGTCGCGATCTGTTCGTCGATACTGCTTCCGTCGACCGAAAAGATCTGTCGTGCATGCTGTTCGAGAAGCACACGCTGCAACTCCTGATACGCCGGAGCTGCGGCCTGCGGGAATCGGGTCACCATGTCGATCTCGCCGAGCCGAATGCAGGTGGTGATCTCGAGTGCGTCGAATCCGTCGATCTCCGGCTCGGCGGCCCGCAGGGTTTCCGCCAGATGGGCCTCGGACAATCCGTATGCGCGAATCGTCTGCTGGGCGAACTCGACCCGCCCGGCAAGCGCGTCGACGACCGGCGCACTCGCCACCGCCGTCGGCCACATCGCCCGGAGCTCGCGGGGCGGCCCCGGCAGAATGAGGATGGCCGGCACGCGAGTGTTGTTGTCGGCAGACGGAATTGCGACGCCTGGAGCGGTGCCGACGGGCGGGATCGGTTGCGCACCGTCGGGCACCATGGCCTGCTTGTGGACGCCGACGGCCAGAGCGTCGGGCATCGGTTCGTCGCCCAGGTGCTGCCACCGACGGATGATGCCCTCGATGTCGGCGTCCAGGTCCGGATCAAGGTGCAGCGCGCGCCCGCAGAACGCCGCGACCGTGGCGACGGTGAGGTCGTCGGCGGTCGGACCCAGACCGCCGGTCGTGACGATGAGATCGAGGTGCTGATCGGCGAGAAAGGCGAGCTGGGCGGTGAGGTCCGCGGGGCGATCGCCGCAGACGGTGATGTGTGCGACGTCGACGCCCATCGCGAGTAGTTGTTCGGCGACCCACGGCCCGTTGCGGTCGGTGACCCGACCCGTCAGGACCTCGGTTCCGGTGACCACAATGCCCGCGCGCACACTCACGTCATCGAGCGTAGCCGGGACAAAACGACGGCCGGTCGCCGATCATGGAACGACTGGGCAACGAGAGGTGGGCGATGAACGGTAGGACGATCGCGACGGCGGCGCTGGGGCAATTCAAGAGGGCCCGACTGGCCTACCTGAAGTTCCGTGGTCAGACCCCCGACACTCTCGCCGAACAGCGCATTGTCAGTGGTAAGTCCTGGGAAGAGTTCTGCGACACCCTGAAAGCCGCCGGCGCGGCGATCGTGTTTCCCGGCACGCCGACCGACCCGCTCACCCAGGCCGAGGGGTATCGCTACCTGAGCCGACTCACCCGCGCCGGCCTCGAGGCGTTCATCGAATACGCCGACCCGCGGGCGCCGGTTCTGCGGCGCATGATCCACGAGACCGCCAAGATGGGCTCGGACAACCCGGACAACTACTACATGAACGCCACCATCGACGGCACCCTGGATTACCGGATCACCGGCACCCGCGGCACCGTCGACTATCTGGGCTTCGGCACCCAGGAGGGCCACTATGGCGAGGGTGCCCAGATGCCGACCACCGGCTACGTGGAGGCCGCCGATCTCCAGATCGGCGACGACGGGCAGTTCGAACTGATCCTCAGCGCCACCGAGCATCCCGGCAACTGGTTGCCGATGACCCCCGACACCGGACTGCTGATCGTCCGGCAGACGTTCGCCGACCGCACCACCGAGCTGCCGGCCGAGTTGACCATCGAACTCCTCGGCGGTTCGGCCGCACCGGCACCGGTGACCGCGGCGCAGATCGACGCCGGTCTCGGCAAGGCGAGCCTGATGGTGGCCGGGGCGTCGATGCTGTTCGCCAAGTGGTCGCACGACTTCCAGAAGCATGTCAATGAGCTGCCGATGTTCGATCCCGACAAGTCGACCAAACTCGGCGGCGACCCGAATATCATCTACTACCACAGCTATTGGCGGCTCGGCCCGGACGAAGCGCTGGTCATCGAGTCCGAGATCCCCGACTGCGACGCGTGGAACTTCGTGCTGGACAACCATTGGTTCGAGTCCCTGGACTACCGGCATCACACCATCCACGTCAATAAGCACACCGCGACCTACTTGCCCGATGGCAGTGTGCGAATCATCGTGGCGCACAAGGACCCCGGCCTGCCGAACTGGATCGACACCGCCGGTCACGACTGCGGCGGTATGACGTTCCGGTGGATCAAGGCGACGACACATCCGCAGCCGCGCACGCGCGTGGTCACGACCGACGAACTCTCCGCGCTGTCGACGAAGGAATAGCCTTGGTCTTCAGTCCTTTTCAACGCCGACCGATCAGGGCCGTCAATCAGATCGGCGCGCTGCTGTACTCGCGCGGTATCCGGGTGGATCTGTCCGCCGACGCGTTGGCGCGTCGGGCGGTCGCGGCTACCGGACTTCCGTGGACGGCCGATCCGCAGACCGACAAGGCACTCGACGTGTTGGCCGCCTCGATCACCGATGAAGCCAGGCTGAGCACCTTCGGCGCGCTGGTGATCCGCGCCCGGCTGCACGGCATCCTCACCACCAGACTGCGCGTGGCCGAACTGATGCGCCGGCGACCGGAGATCGCCGACATCGAGATCGCGCCGCCGATCGTGATCGCGGGACTCCAGCGCAGTGGAACCACGATGCTGCACCGGCTCATCGGCGCCGATCCCGGCATGCGGTCGGTGGGCTCGTGGGAGGTGATACACCTGCTGCCGCGCAAGCACGAGAAGGCGGGCTCGCCCACGATACGGATCGCGCAGACCAAGGGTGCGGAGCTGGCGCTGCGCTACCTCAACCCGCAATTCTTCGCCATCCACGCTGTCGAGGCCGACGGCCCAGAGGAAGACGTTCTGCTGCAGGAGTATTCGCTGCTGTCGCAGGTGCCCGAGGCGATGCTGTCGGTGCCGACCTACGCGGCCTGGCTGCAGCAGCAGGACATGCGCGGGTCGTACGAATACCTTCGGACGCTGCTGCAGATCCTGCACACCCAAAACCCCCGTCCGCGTTGGGTGCTCAAGACACCAGCCCACCTCGAACACCTCGACACCCTGCTCGAGGTGTTTCCCGATGCGCTGATCGTGCAGACCCACCGCGACCCGCTGAGCACCACCGCATCCTTCTCCAGCATGCTGGCCCACGGGCATTCGATGTTCAGCGACCACGTCGACGCCGCCGCGGTTGCCCGACACTGGTTGAAGCGCAACGCCGACATGGTCGACCGGGCTCTCGACGTCCGCGCCGAGCGCCCCGACGTCTTCGTCGACGTCCAGTACTCCGACCTCGTCGACGACCCGATGAGACAGATCGAAAGAATCTATGCCGCAGCCGGATTCGACCTCACCGACGAGATCCGCGCCCGCATGGCCGAGCACCGTGCCGGCCACGCCCAGAACGCCCACGGCGTCCACCGCTACGACCTCGCCGATTTCGGCCTGACCCCCGACGAGGTCAACGCCGCCTATGCCCGCTACCGGCAGGCCTTTGCTCTCCGTTGATCGAGCAACGCTCCGAGCGCAGCGCGGCGCTGCTCCCCGTTGATCGGGTAAGGTTCCGAGTGGAGCCAGGCGCTGCTTCCCGTTGATCGGGTAAGGCTCCGAGCACGGCGAGCCCGCCGTATCCCCCGTTGATCGAGTAAGGCTCCGAGCGAAGCGAGGCGCCGCATCGAGATCACTTGTCCCCGTGTCAGTTCCCACGCAAACCCGCATGCCAACTCACTCGCCCAGCGGACGTACCGGAAGCGGAAACGCGGTCCCCGTCAACTCCTCGGCCTTCTTCCACAGCCGCGCGGCGAGATCGAAATCGCAAGCCTCGCTGGATCTCCCGAACAACACCGGCTTCCCCCGCAGCGCCCACAACCCGTCGACGCCCACGTAGCTGCCGGTCGCGATCGGCGCGGTCAGACAGTACAGCGTCGTCTGCGCGCCGGCGTCCACGTCGTTGGCGAACACCGACGCAGCACCTTGTACGAGCCGGTGTGCCACACCCAGATGCGGCTTGTTGGAGATGTTCGACGCCACCCACCCCGGCGTCGTCATCATCACCGAGACCGGAGACCCGGCGGCGCGCAGCCGGCGATCGAGCTCGAGTCCCAGCAACATCACCGCCAACTTCGACTGGGCATAGGAGCGAGCCGGATTCCACCTCCGCCGCGTCAGATCCAGATCGTACGGGTCGACGTGTCCTGCCTTGTGCGCATCGGACGCAACGAGCACGATCTGCCGTTCGATGCGGGGGAGAAGCAGGTTCGTGAGCGCGAACGGTCCGAGGAAGTTGGTGCCGATGCCCAACTCGAACCCGTCAGTGGTCTGCGTGTGCTGGTGCGGAAAGACACCAGCGTTGTTGATCAGGTAGTCCACCGGCCCGTCGAGCCGATCACCGAAGGACCGCACCGAGCCCAGATCGGCCAGATCGAGCTCAATCACCTCGCAGTCGCCGCCGAACTCGACGGCACGCTGCTTGCCGAGGTCGACATTGCGCACCGCCAGCACCACCCTGACCCCTGCGTGTGCCAGGGCCCGGGCGGTCGCCATGCCGAGGCCGTTGGTGGCGCCGGTGACGATGGCCCGGTGGCCGGCCAGGTTCGACAAATCGATGCTCATCGCCAGGAGCCTAGTGTTGTTGCCGGGCAAAGAGGCGGCAGACTTCCGATTTCGCGACCACTGAGCCTCGCTCCCATGCTTCCACATCGATCCCATGCTGCACCGTGGGCTCGAGGTGGGACCATGGGATCGACGACGACGGTAGGGCTCAACCCCGGACGATCTTCCGTTCTCCGTACCATCATCAGCATCACGGGAAGCCCGTCGATGAAACGGGGGAATGGGCATGGACGCCGACGACACCCACGAAGTGCGCCTGACCGAGCGGGAGGCACTGACCAATCTGCGCACGGTCTTGGAACTGTGCGCGTCTGGTCAGATCAAGTGCAGCGCCAAGACCGCGCGGCCGTCCGCGGCGACGGTGAGTACCGTCGCGAACCATCTGGCCAACGGCGACTTCTACGCTACCGACGCGATCGCGGCATTCGCCTGGCCGCTCCTGATCCAGTCCGGCGGGCTGGCCGAACTCGAAGGCACACGTCTGGCGCTGACACCGAAAGGTCGTGCTGCACTCGGCAAACCGCCCGCAGATATCATCCGCGACCTGTGGCGTCGCTGGCTCACGCATGGGGTGATCGACGAGTTCAGCCGCATCGAGGCGATCAAGGGTCAGCGCGCGACCAATGTGCTCAGCGCGGTCAAGCCCCGCCGCGCGACGGTCGCCGCGGCGCTGGCCACTTGCCCGTCCGATGAGTGGATCGAGATCGACACCGTGTTCTCCACCATGCGCCGGAAGAAGCTGAATCCCACCATCGCGCGCAACGGACGGGCCGTGTGGAAGCTCTATCTCGTCGACCCCGAGTACGGGAGCTTCGGGTACGACGGCTACCACGGCTGGTCACTGCTCGAGGGGCGCTACACGCTGGCGGTGATCTTCGAGTACGCCGGCACGCTGGGGCTGGTGGATCTCGACTACCGCGACCCCGTCGGTGCCCGCGACGACTACCACGGCAATTGGGGCAGCGACTTCGTCGACGCACTCAGCAGATACGACGGCCTGCGAGCGCTACGACTCACGCCGTTGGGCGCCTACGCATTTGGCCTCGTCGACACCTACGAGCCGACCGACGACGACACCACGGCGACATCGCCGCTGACGATCCTGCCCAACCTCGACATTGTGGTTACCCACGGCATGAGCACGGCCGAAACACTCACCTTGGCCGCCTACGCCACCCAAACCGCGGACTACACCTGGACGGCATCGGCAGCCACTCTCACGGCCGCGCTCGGTGCCGGCCGAGATCTCACCGAGTTCATCACCTTCCTGACCGACCGGACCGACCACGAACTGCCGTCGACGTTGACCACCCTGGTCGACGATGTGCGCAGGCGCGGCGCTCAACTCGCCGACCTCGGGCATCTCCGGGTCATCGAGTGCGCCGATCCGGCCGTCGCGATGCTCATCGCCCGCGACCGCACACTCCGTTCGCTGGTCCGTCCGATCGGTGACCGACACCTCGGTGTCGCGGCCGAGCACGACTCCAGGTTCCGCACCGGGCTGCTCAAGCTCGGGTACGTGTTGCCATCTGCGTGATCGCGCGGTCGCATGGCACCGTGACTGCAGACCACATCGATCACTCCACCGCGGTGATCGTCTCATCGCGCGATTCTCAGTCTGAGACAACTCCGACATTCCCCCCACCAATCAGGTTTCGCCCGCCGATCGCCGGGGATAGGCTGGACTTCTCCCCGGGGCCGGTCCCGGGGGGTTGATCGAGGACAGGAGATGGCTGATTTCGATCCGCTGATGACGCAGCGCGATGTTCAACCGGATGTCGCAGCAGAGTTGACTGCGGCCGGATTCGCCGATCCTCTTCTCATCGGTCGTGGCGGTTTCGGTGCCGTCTATCGCTGCGCCCAAACGACCCTCGACCGTACGGTCGCCGTCAAGATCCTCACCGATCACCTCGACGAGCAGAGCCTCGAACGCTTCATCCGCGAGCAGCGCGCCATGGGCCGACTGTCCGGACACCCGAACATCGTCAACATCCTCGAGGTCGGGGCCACGCCGAGCGGGATGCCGTTCATCGTGATGCCGTATCACCCGCACGACTCCCTGGACGCGCGCATCCGCAAGCAGGGGCCGCTGGACTGGCCCGATGTCCTGCGGCTCGGGGTGAAGATGGCCGGTGCGCTGGAGACCGCGCATCGATCGGGCACCCTGCACCGCGACATCAAGCCCGGCAACATTCTGCTCACCGAATACGGGGAACCCCAGCTCACCGACTTCGGCATCGCTCGCATCATCAACGGCTTCGAGACCGGCGCCGACATGGTCACCGGATCGCCGGCCTTCACCGCCCCCGAACTGCTGACCGGTGACGCGCCGACCGTCGCCTCCGACATCTACGGCCTGGGCGCCACACTGTTCTGTGCCCTGACCGGGCACGCCGCCTTCGAACGCCGCAGCGGCGAGCAGGTCGTCGCGCAGTTCCTGCGGATCGCCGCCGAGCCGGTTCCGGATCTGCGGTCGGCCGGTATCCCCGACGAACTGTCCCGTGCCGTCGAACATGCGATGGCACGAGAACCCGGCGACCGTCCGGAGTCCGCCGCGGCCTACGGCGAGGAACTCCGCGCCATCGAGCGGCACCTCGGGCAGCCCGTCACCGAGATGGCGCTACCGGCACAGGCCACTCAGGATCCGCTCACCGGAGCGACGCCCCGACGGTCCGTCGAATCCACCACCGCGCCACCGACACCGGCGACCAAGTTCCGGCCACCGATGCGCCGTCGGACGCAGGTACCGCGCAGTCGCCTGCTCGATGTGCTCAGGGCGGGGGAGCGTCGACGCTTGATACTCATCCACGGTCCGGCCGGGTATGGCAAGACGACCGTGGCGGCGCAGTGGGCCGAGCAGCTCCACCGGGAGGGCGTGCAAGTCGGATGGCTGACCCTCGACGACGACGACAACAAGTCGTCGTGGTTCCTGACCCATCTCGTGGAGGCCATCCGCCGGGTGAACCCCGACGTCACGACGGATCTCGACGAACCGTTGGAGGATCACCGGGACAACGCTGACCAGGTTGTCCTCACCGCGCTGATCAACGCGATCCACGATCATGGCGAGCGTATGGTCATCATCGTCGACGACTGGCATCGGGTCACCGATCCGGCGGCGATCGCGTCGATGGACTTCCTGCTCGAATACGGGTGCCACCATCTGCAACTCCTCATCACCAGCCGATCGCGCACCGGACTGCCCATCAGCCGGATGCGGGTCCTCGACGAACTCGTCGAGATCGACATCGCCGGACTGTGTTTCGACACCGACGAGGCCCGCTCGTTCCTGGTGGACGTCGCCGGACTCGACCTGGAGAGCAGCGACATCACCGATCTGCGCAACTCCACCGACGGCTGGGTCGCGGCACTACAGTTGGCGTGTTTGTCGTTGCGCAGCGCGGAAAGCCCGTCGGAGCTCATCTCCAACATCTCCGGGAGGCATCGTGCCATCGGAGACTTCCTCGCCGAAAATGTCTTGGGCGCACTGCAACCCGACATCCTCTACTTCTTGCTCACCACATCTGTGGCCGACGAGATCTGCGCCGGTCTGGCGACCGCGCTCAGCGGTGAGCCGCGCGGGCAGGCGCTGCTGGAAGACATCGAGGCGCGAGATCTGTTCCTGCGCAGGACCGACCCGGACGGCTACTGGTTCCGCTTCCATCCGCTGTTCCTCGAATTCCTTCGCCGGCGACTCGAACGCGACCATCCCGAATTGGTCATCCCACTCCATGAGTCGGCGTCGACATGGTATGCCGAACACGGCATGCTCGCCGAAGCTGTGGATCATGCTCTCGCAGCGGAAGATCCGCGCCGAGCCGTTGCTCTGGTCGAGGCCGACGGTCGTACCCTGCTCGAACACTCGCAGATGACCACGCTCCTCGGTCTGATCGACAAGCTTCCGCCGAGTGCGGTCGCTTCGAGTCCGCGGCTGCAGTTGGCGGCCGCCTGGTCGAATGTGCTTCTGCATCACACGGATCGGGCGCGAGCCGCGATCGACCGGATGAGGAGCGCGCTGTCCGCCGAGTCGCCGGACGCTCCCGACGTCGCCGGTATGCGGATAGAAGCCGATGTCGCGCTGGCGTGCACCGACGCCACCGCCGATCGCGTCGACCGCATCGATGACCTCGTCGCCGAGTGCCTCGTTCGTCCAGAGTCGTTGCCGCCCTTCGTCGTCTCGTCTGCTGCGGATGTGTCGACGATGAGCGCGATCATGCGGTTCGACTTCGACGAGGCGCATCGCCGACAGATGTGGGCCCTGCCGTACCACGAGCAGAACACGGGCGCGTACGCGGTGATGTACGGGTACGCGCTCGATGGCCTGGCCTACATCGAGGAACTCGCCCTCGATCACGCCGAACAGTGTCTGCGCAGCGCGGTGCATGTGTCGCGCAGCAATGTCACTACCGGTCGGTCGCAGGCCTATCGACTTTCTGCCGGATTGCTCGCCCAACTGCTCTATCAGCGGGGCGACGCCGACGAGGCGAGCGGGCTCCTCGAGGACAGCCTGACCTTGGCGCCCGACGAAGGCATCACCGACATGATTCGCGCCAGGTATGTCACCGGGGCACGTCTGGCGGTGCAACGCGGCGATCTCGCTCGCGCGGCCGATCTGCTCGACGAGGCGGCGGACGTCGCCGACCGCATCGAAACACGAAGGCTCCGTGCCTTTGTGGAGGTCGAGATGATCGCCCTGGGGGTCCCGACCCGACGGACGTTGCACCCCCGCGTCGATTACGCCCATCGCGCACAACCGGCCAACGGATTCGCGGAGATCATCGCCCAGGCCGAGGAGGAAGCCGCCATCCGGCTGCTGCTCCGCGACCCCGGCGGTGTCGAGCTCGCCTGTCACTGGGCGCGGGAATGGGTGGACTACCTGGCCGGCAGCCATCGTCGTCGCGCCGTGTTGCAGGCGCGGCGGTTGCTCGCCCTGTGTCTGGCGACGGCGGGACGGACAGATGAAGCGCAGGACCAAATGGCCATGGTGCTGTCCATCTGCGACGAGGCCGGCATGGTCCGGTTCACGGCCGACGGCGGGAAGGGCGTGGCCTCCATCGCGACCGCGGCGCGATCCATTGGTGGCGGCCACTTTTGAGCGCCTGAGCCGCAATTCTTTGCGGTGCAACGCGTTACGGATTCCGTTCCTCGGCGAGGCGTGAATCGAGCCCTCCGAATCCTGGTCTGCGAGCGTGAGCCGGGCCCACAAAGGTCCCACTCTGAACCGAATGAAACCCTTGCCATAAAGTCCACCATCGGTTAGACTTCGAACATCAGTTCGAGAGGATGGGGGTGATGCTCGATGGCTGACTACTCCGGCGGGGACGCGACGATCGTGTCGCTCTACCGCGAACTTGAGGATGTGCTGGACAAGATCGCCGCGGCCGATACCACTCCCGCCTCTGACGGCGAGGTCGTGGCGGTCGCCGAAGCCCATGAACGTTCTGCGCGACGGGTGAGTTTCCTTGGGCTGCAGCGGGTCCTGGACTGCTCGGACCGCAACGTGGTCGCCGAGCACGGCTACCGCTCCCTCAGTGACTTCATGGTGGACCGGCTGCGGATCACCGACCCCGGCCGGCGCCGTAAGCAGATGGCCGCCCTGCTGTCGTTGCACGCACTGTCCGGGGAGAAGCTCGACCCGCAGTGTCCGACCCTGGCCGAGGCGTACGCCGAGGGCGCGATCGGTGTCGATCACGCGGTCACGGTGATCACCGTGCTCGACAAGCTCCCCGCCACACTCGATGCCGAGCAGCGGGCGGCGGCCGAGGAGTTGATGGCCGACTACGCGCGGGTGCACACGCCGAAAGAGTTGACCACTCTCGGTGCCCGGCTGCTGGCCCACCTGGACCCCGACGGTGCCCTTTCCGACGAGAAGGATCGGGCGCGGCGGCGCAGCCTGCACCTGTCCAAGCAGGACGCGCAACTGATGAGCACCCTCGAAGGGCAACTCGACCCGGTCACCCGTGCCCTGTTGGATGTGGTGCTCGATGCGTGGGCGGCGCCTGGGATGAACCACCCCGACGACGACGCATCACCCAAGGGCAGTAAGGACGATGCCGATCCCGAGGCCCTCAAGCAGGCCGCCGAGCGGGATCTCCGCACGCCGGGCCAACGCAACCACGACGCGCTGCACGCCCTGCTGCAGACGGTCGCCGACGGTGGGCTACTCGGGAAGAGTCACCGTGGGCTGCCGCCACATCTGATCATCACCATCAGCGAAACCGAGCTCCGCGAACGCGCCGGGGTGGCCACCACCGCCGGTGGGGCTGTCCTGCCGATTGGCGACGTGATCGAACTGGCCGCCGAAGCCCACCAGCACCTCGCCGTCTTCGCCGACCACACCGCTCAACCGTTGTATCTGGGGCGGGCCAACCGGTTCGCCAGCCAGGCGCAACGGATGATGCTGCTCGCGCGCGACGGCGCCACCTGTACCTGCCCGGGCTGCTCCCAGCCGTTCACCCGCACCGAGGCGCATCACGCCGAACAGGATTGGAAAGACGGCGGGTACACCGACGTCCAGGATCTGGCCGCGGCGTGCCCGACCCACAATCGGATGGTCGGCGACAAGCCCGGTCAGTGGTCGACCCACATCATCAAGACCGGGCCTGATGCCGGACGGCCCGCCTGGACGCGCAACGGCCTCCGCGGGAAGGGGCGGGCGCGGGTCCGAGTGGATCGCACCCGAGAGGTGGCCGAGGCGTTCGCCCGCCACCTGCGCCGGGGTGACCAGCCGCGGCCACCCCAGAATCGTTCGGGCGCAACCCAACCCAAAACCCCGACCGGACCGCCCGGCCACCCCGAGGAACGTCGGCGAGTCGGCCGGCTGATCGCGTCGGGGTGGGCGGTGAACGTCGTCGAGCTGGGGTGACCCTTCGACACGCTCGCCCGGCCAGCGCCTCGTGGGCTCCTCAGGAGCGAAAGAAGACGCTCGCGGGGTCGTGAGCAAGCGAGCCTGCGGGCGTGTGAGAAGCGCGCTGCGCTCGCGGGCTTCTCAGGGTCGGGGTTGACGCTTGCTCGCTGCGCCGGCGCCTCGAGACCGAAACGGACCTACCCGCCACCACACCATCGACGACAGGGTCAGAATCGCCGAGATTCGGTGGCGGGTAGGTTATTCCCCCCGCGCTATTTCAGTTGTAGTGCGGATTGTTGAACACCGGGATCTCGATGTTGATCGGCATCCGCAATTCCGACATGTAGAACAGGACGAACTGACGAAGGAACTCGTCGATGAGCCAGTACGCCTCCCTCGGCATACCCACGTTCAGTAGCCCTTCTCGAATGGCAACGTAAGGGCCCCAAGCGGTTTCGAGGAGGGGGCTCCAGACCGGCTCGCGCGGGATGTTCAGCCAGTCGGCCGCCCGGTCGCCGAGAACGAATCGGGTCAACGCGCCGAGCACCGGGCGTGACAGCAGGCTCAGATCCAGGTTTCGGCCGAGGTCGAGCAGCATGTCGGCGAGCTTGATGCCCTCGGGAGTCGGAGCCAGGATCGGGTCGAGCACCTGCCTGGCCTGCGAGTCGGCGGTGTGCCAGGAGTTCGGGATGTACTCGTCCTTGACGCCCAGCATGTGTGCGGTGATCTGCCAGGAGTGCAGGAATCCCTCGGACTCGTCGGCGGCGATCGGCACGTTCCATTTCTTGAAGTTGCGCATGACGCTGGTAGGCAGGCTGTGCCAGGTCACCATGATGTCGGCCTGGCTGATGGGGGTCTTCTCGGTCGCAACGTGTTCCCACCACGGCGACTGGGGGAGGAGGTGGCGTACAGCGGCGTGGGCGAGACGAGTCTTGACACAGGTGATGACCATCTCGCCGTCGGGCTGATACGCGTTGAGCGACCCGATGTCGTAACCGAGCTTCGCGGTCTTGGTGATGCGGTCCTTGAGGTCCCAGCCGCCCTTGGAGTAGTAGACCGCGCGGGCTTCGCGGGGGATGATCGTGCTCATCATGCCGCTGGCGAATCCGTACAGCACGCCGAGGTAGGTGCCGCGTTTCTGATTGAACTTCACCGCGGTCGCGAGCTTGCCCTGGTCGGTCCACTTCGGCAGTTGCCGGGCGTGCTCGAGGAAGTCGTGAAGTTCCTTCGGGAGGCCCGCCGGCAACGGTTGACCGTTCTTGGTCCATGAACGCAGGATGCGATTGACCTCGGGAATCTGACCGCGGTCGAGCAACTTCGCGATGACGGGGTCGGCCTCGTCGTCCCAGACCTGCTTCGGATCCGTGCCGCGTCCTGCCCCCGGTACCGACCCACTGGGTTTCCATGTCCAGGGTGCGGCCTGTGCGGGTGAGCCCACCGCCAACGCCGCACCGGCCGCCCCCATTGCCCCCCCGGCCTTGAGAATCGTGCGCCTGTTCAGATCTTCCATTGATCTCGTGTCCTTGTCCCCGACTGCCCTGTGACAGCTCTGTGTTGAATTATGTTGGGCTGCAGTGCGAGTGGTCTCGCCTCTGGCGGACGTCACGCTGCATGCGCTCACTCGGACGACCCCCGGACCTCCGACCGTACGAATCTGAGTGCATGATTATCTGAATACGAGCGCATTCAGATAGTGCGAGTATGCTCTCGCTCCGATGTGGTGTCAATCACTTCCTTCGAACCGGCTTCCCGCCCAGATCTGTCCGGATCTGTCAGACTGGGCGGCATCATGGCGAGCTCCAGCCGCCCCTACAACGGGGTCGACACCGACGAGCGAGTGGCTCAGCGGCGCGAGCGACTCCTCCAGGTCGGCCTGGACATCCTCGGTGACCCACTGGGTGACGACGACCTGACGCTGCGCACCATCTGCCGGCGTGCGCAGCTTGCCCAGCGCTACTTCTACGAGAGCTTCGCCGACAAGGACGAGTTCGCCGCCGCGGTCTACGACTGGACGCTGACCAAGGTCGTCATCTCCGTACAGAAGGCCTTGGCGGAAGCCACCTTCGCCGACGGCGCGCGGGTGGGGCTCACGCGGCTGATCGAGACTGTTGCCGAAGATCGTCGTATCGGCGAGTTGCTGTTCAGCCCGCATCAAGTCAATACGGTGGTGCTGGCCAAGCGCTTCGAGTCGACCGGGCTGTTCGTCCAACTGTTCAGCAAACAGGTACGCCACGAGTTTCGTCTCGACGACGCCGGTCGCGCGCCCCTGATCTCCCACTTCCTGGTGGGTGGTGTCGCGCAGGGGATCGGGGCGTGGCTGAACGGGGAGGTGACGCTCAGTCAGGAGGAACTCGTCGACGATCTCGTCGAGATGCTGACCGTCCAGGGGGTCGGTCGGCCCGAGTAGGGCTCGGGCGCCCTTCGAGACGCTCGGTCCTTCGTCGCGGGCTCCTCAGGGGTCAGAGAAGCACCCCAATGTCGCGGACCTCCCGGGTGTGGGTTGGGTTGCCTCGCACACTCCCTGAGGTGCAAGGCGTTGGACGAGCCACGAAGAGTCCGCGAGTCTCAGCCGATCCGCCCGGACAGCCGGTCGACGACGCGGAACAGTGCGCTGTGGTCGAGCCCGCCGTCGCCGTTGGCGCGTGCCGAGGCCATCAGGGTCGCCACCAACGAGCCGACGGGGATGACCACCCCGGCTTCGCGTGCCGCGGCGGTCACGTTGCCGAGATCCTTGTGGTGCAGATCGATTCGGCCGCCCGGTGCGAAGTCGCGTTCGATCATCCGGTGCGCCTTCTGATCCAGGACCGCCGACCCGGCAAGACCGCCGCCGAGCACCTTGACTGCTGCCGCGGTGTCCACACCGCTCGCCTCCAGGAACACTATCGCCTCGGCCACGGCCTCGATGTTGGCGGCCACGATCAGCTGATTGGCGGATTTCACGGTTTGCCCGCTGCCGCTCGGTCCGACGTGGGCCACGGTCTTACCCACCGAATCCAACACGGGCGCAGCCTGTTCGAACGCTTCGGCCGTGCCGCCCACCATGATCGACAATGTGCCGGCGATCGCCCCTTCCTCACCACCGGAGACCGGGGCGTCGAGCATCATGAGCCCACGCCGGGTCGCCTCGCCGGCCAGCCGGGCGGCCACATCGGCTCGGATGCTGGAGAAGTCGATGATCAGGGTTCCGGGAGCGGCGTGTGTGAACACGCCGCCTTCGCCGGCCAGCACCATCTCGACATCGGCTGTATCGGGCACCATCACCGCCACGACATCCGCGCCGTCGACCGCCTCGGCAATCGAATCTGCCGCGCTACCACCGGATTTCACGAGCTCCGCCGCACGAGAGCGTGTGCGGTTGAAGCCGACGACGGTGTGCCCGGATCGCACCATGTTGATCGACATCGGACTGCCCATGATGCCGAGACCGATGAAACCGACTGTGGCCATGCGACGTATCTCCTTCAGGGGTGGGATCGGGTGGGGAAATCCGGCACCCAGTCGAACGTGGTGCGGCGAGTGGCGATGTACTCCAGGCTGATCCAGCCGTGGTATCCGTGTGCCGCCGCTGCATCCAGATACCCGGCCAGATCGAGGGTTCCGGTTCCCGGTTCGCCGCGGCCCGGCGCGTCGGCGATCTGTACGTGACCGACAAGGTCGGCATGAGTGGCGAGCACGTCGGGAACGTCTTCTCCGTTGCTCGCAAGGTGATAGAGATCGGCGAGCAGCCGGATGTTCTCCACCGCGTGTTCGCTCCGTACCTGCTCGATGACGGCGACCGCATCGGCGGCCCGCTTGAGCGGATGGCTCGGCACACCGCTGATCGGCTCGAGTAGGACCTGGGCACCGATGCTCGCCACGGCGTTGCCGGCGAACGCGAGATTCTCGACGGCGAGCGCATCCTGGATCTCGGGGCCGAGACCGTCGATCCGGTTGCCGTACAACGCGTTGAATCCCACGGTGCCCAGACGTTCACCGATGGCGACGGCGATGGCCACGCTGTCCCGGAACTCGCTCGAGGTGTGCGGATGCGACAGCAGTCCGCGTTCTCCGGCAGCGATGTTCCCGGCCGCGAAGTTCAGATGTGTCAGTCGGACCCCGGCGTCGGAGACCGCACCGATGAACGCTTCGACGTCGCGATCGGTGGGGACGGCGGTGTCGAAAGGCCACCAGAACTCGACGGCGTCGAAACCGGCGTCTCGGGCGGCCCGGGGACGCTGCAGCAGGGGAGTGTCGGTCAGCAGGATCGAGCAGTTGACGGTCAGTCGCTGCGTGTCCACCGCGGTCTAGATCTCGACAGCGTCGACGGTCATGGGATCACTCTAGCCAGGCGCGTCAAGAACAACGAGCGCCGCAAGTCCAACCTGGGTCTCACCGCAATAGCCAATGTTTCGTGACAATAAACACCGGCGTCACATTTCGGTAATGCGAATTCGGTCTCATCTTGTTAGACAAAGTTTCCTGATGTGAATCACCACAAACACCCGCAAGGAGAAGATATGACCGTCGACAGCGCCAAGGCCTTGGAGTTCCGTGTCACCAGCGACGCCTGGAAGTCGCTGCCCAAGATGCCCGAGGCAGAGTACCCCGGCACGGAGGGATTTATCGGTGACGTCTACGAGAACCCGGACGGCAGCACGATGTGCAGCGGGTTCTTCGAACTCCGCAGCACCGACGCCCCCCTGTACTACGAATACGAGTACGACGAGATGAAGGTCGTCCTCGAAGGCGAGTTCCTGCTGGAGAACAAGGAGACCGGTCAGAAGACCGTTGCGAAGGCCAAGGATGCGATCTTCTTCCCGAAGGGTTCGAAGATCTACTTCAGCACACCCGACCACGCGCTGGCGTTCTACACCGGCCACCGCGACGCGACGCTGCTCTGACCGCCATGTCCCAGATCGAGGTCTCCAGCATTCCCGACTGGGCGCGTCCCGAGGCGTCGACGACCGATCGCCTGCCAGATCTCGGTGAGCGTTCGTGCGTGGTTGTCGGCGTGGGCCGCACAGCCGAATCGGTCGTCGACCGTTGGACGCGGGAGTTCGGCGAAAGTACCGAGGTGACCCGAATCGTGGTCGACGATGTCGCCGATGCGGTCGACGAGCTCCGGCGACGAATCGGCTCGGCGACCGTCGGCCTACGGGTCGGATTCGCCGGACCCGCCGGTGCCTGTCTGCGGCTGCGCGGTGTCGCCACCTCCGCCGGTCTCGAGGATGACGAGATCTTCGTCGTCTGCTGTGGCGCCGGGCCGATCGACATCTTCTGCTCGCATTGCGGCACCACCACCGTTGCGATCGCGGATGTCGACGAGCTCGTCGACTGCGCGGCGTGTGGACGCACCCTGCTGGTCTATCACCACGTCTCCCGCCGCACCGGCCGGTACCTCGGATTCATGGTCGACGCCGAAACCCGACACCGGGCAGAACCCGCAAAGGAACTACAATCATGACCGCCATCGCGCCCGACGAGACGAGCTCGGTGGCCGCGCGTCCCGCCGAGCTGATGTCTCTCGTCGTCACCTCGATCGTCGAACCGGCGCCGGACATCCGCACGTTCACCCTTGCCGCCGACGACGGCCGAGAACTGCCCGGCTTCATCCCCGGCAGTCATCTCGTCGTCCACGCGGGGGCCCACACCAACGCCTACAGCCTGACCAACGACGGGACGCGTCCGACCGGGTACGTCATGTCGGTCCTGCGTGTCCCCGCCGGGCGCGGGGGATCGGTGTGGCTGCACGAGTCGGTCGGCATCGGCGACACCATCAGCGTCGGCCTCCCGCGCAGCGCGTTCGCGCCCATCGCCCGTGCGCGTAAGCATCTGCTCATCGCGGGTGGAATCGGCATCACGCCGATCCTCTCGCACGCTCGCGCGGCCCGGCGGTGGGGACGGGAGATGCAGGTGCTCTACACATTCCGTGAGGGCGCTGCCGCACACGTGCACGACGTCGTCGAGCTGACGGGCGGGTCGGCCGAACTGTTCACCGACCGTGCGACATTCACCGAACGTCTCGGCGCCGCCCTCGCCGGGCAACCCGTCGGCACCCACCTCTACACCTGCGGTCCGGCAGCGATGATCGACCATGTCGTCGGGGCCGCCACCGCCGCGGGCTGGCCGGATTCCCGGATTCATTTCGAGCGCTTCGGTATCGATGCACTCGACGCCGGCGATCCGTTCACCGTGCGGCTCACCGAGTCCGGTCGACTCGTCGAGGTTCCGTCCGGAACCAGCCTCCTGGAGTCGTTGGAGGACAACGACATCGACGTCCCCAACCGCTGCCGACAAGGTGTCTGCGGGGAATGCCGGATCCCCCTCACCGGAGGCCGGCCACTCCATCGCGACCTGTACCTCAGTGACGAGGAGAAGAACGCCTGTACCGCCCTGATGCCCTGCGTGTCCCGGGCCGAGCCCGGAGAAGTCCTGGAGTTGCCGCTGTGACCGTCACCGCCACCAAATGCTCTCTCGTCGAAGGCTTTCCGTTCCCCTTTATCGACGACCAGTACCGCTACAGCACCAACGTCGAACCCGCCGCGCACCCGGTCGTCACCGCCGCCGGCCAGTGGGGCGAGACCGTAATCGACATCGACGACGAGTACCACGACGAACTCGCCGAGCGTGCAGCGATCCTCGACGCGGACCCCACTCGTCATGCCGTACTCCCGCATATGCGGCCGGCCGCCTGGGATGCCATGGTCACCATCATGCGGGAGCTGGCGCTCACCAACCCGAACCAGATGCGATTGACCTCGACCGGCGGCGACGCGTGGCGGTGGGAGAACGACATCCTCGGCCTCGTGCAGGACTTCCGCTACGGCGACGCGGCGACCCTGCCCGAGGAACCGTTGCGGTACATCACCACTCAGGTGCAAGAGGACATCGCACTGCTCGACCAGCGCAACGGACAGCTGTTCGTCGACGCCGGCCTGATCACGTTCGCCGCCGACTGGAGCTTCGGCTTCGACGTCGGCATGAGCTTCCTCGAGATCCATGGCCCGGTGCCGCGTGTCCGCAAGGAAGGCGTGATCACCAGGGCGCACGAATTCCTGAAAAGGCTTCAGCCTCATCAGCCCTACCGGCGCACCAACTGGACGATGACCATCGGGCGGCGACTGGACGTCTCGACTGAACGTTATCCCGAATGGGGACCGGACCGGGAGATGATCCAACACGTCGACGACGAGACGTTCGGGCGGCTGGTGCATCTGCGTGTCGAGGTACAGCATCTCATCCGGCTGCCCGATTCGGGTGCGATCATGTTCCTGATCCGAACCCATCTGTTGCCGCTCGAAACCCTTGCCACCGTGGAGTCGTGGCGGCAGCGCACCGCCGCGGTGCTCGCCGGGTTACCCGACGACATGGCCGACTACAAGGGAATCATCAAGTACCGCAACCGGGCTGCCGATTGGCTGCGTGCGGCGGTGCCCCCGGCCGCGACCGCGGCGTCGGCCGAGCCGCATCCGGGATTGCCGCGGTGGCCGACGATTCCGGAGAAGGTGGACCCGACGGCGTCGGCCTTTCTGATCGTGGCCGCCGGGCAGCATCCACAGACCGGCCACGTGTCACGAAACTGGGTGGCGGCAGCCGAATCCGCCGCACCGACCCGGTTGCTGGTACTCGACACAGTGGAACGGGACACCGATCGGCGTTCGCTCGCCGACGCTCTCGCGCTCTGTACCACCGGCACGCGGATCATGGTCGTCGGCGGGCAGTACGACGTTCTGGTGGCGCTGTCGCAGGCACGAGCGGCAGGAGCCATCGCCGACGAGCTGATCGCCTTTGTCACCGACACCTCCGATCTCCCGCTGTACTGTGCGCACTGTCGTGACACCTATCGTGTGACGGGTATGCCCGGCGATGTCGTGGAGTGCCCCGGCTGTTCCCGGCACCTGGAGATCCATTCGCATCATTCAGCTACGCGCGGAAGCTTTCTCGCGTCCGCCGCCGACGTCGGGTAAGGGAGCCGATGACCATCACTGCCGCACACCCGCACCCCGGATATCTCACCGGCATCCGGACCGTCCGCGTGGTCGAGGTCAGACCTCTGACCCCCGAGATCACCCACTTCCGGTTCGCGCCCGACACCGCGGACAGTCCGTTGACCCCCTATCAACCCGGCAGTCACCTGATCGTGACCGCGGGCGACAAACGCAACGCGTACTCCCTCGTCGACGACGGCATGCTTCCCGACTCGTACGGCATCTCGGTGCTCCGCAAGGCAACCGGGGGAGGCTCGGAATGGTTGCACACCAACCTCGTCGAAGGGGCGAGCATCGAGATCGAAGGTCCCCGTTCGATGTTCGCTCCGGTGCTCGATCAGCGCCACGCGCTGCTGATCGCCGGCGGCATCGGAGTCACACCGATCCTGTCCCATGCCCGCGCCGCGGTTCGCTCGGGCACCAGCCTCGACATCGTCTACTCCTACCGCCCCGGCCACGCCGCGCATCTCGCGGATTTGAGAGCTCTCGCCGAGCATCCTGAGATCGCTCTGTACGAAGCGACCACCGTCGATAACACCCTCGACGTGCTCACCGAACGTCTTGCGGCACAACCGCTCGGCACGCATGCATATGCATGCGGGCCCGCGCCGCTGCTCGACGGCTACCAGACGCTGGCCGAAACGGCCGGCTGGCCGAGTGCCCGCGTGCACCTCGAACGATTCACCGCACCGCGGCAGGACCCCGGAGATCCGTTCACCGTGACTCTTGCCGATGGCGCCGTCCTCGACGTCCCCGCCGGCGTGTCGTTGCTCCAACGTCTGCTGGATCACGGTGTGCCCGTGCCGAATCTGTGCCGGCAGGGGGTCTGTGGTGAATGTCGTATCCCGGTGCGTTCCGGCACCGTCATCCATCGCGACTTCGTCCTCGACGAGGACGAGAAGCATGCCGGTGACTCCATGCTGTGCTGCGTATCGCGCGGCCACGACCTCGAGGTGGACCTATGACCCTGGCCATGCAACCGCCGACCCCGACCTCACGCGCCTACCTGGCACAGCCGGTCGATCACCTCGCCAATCTGCCCTGGCCGTTCCCGGACGAGCTCGAGGAATTCTCCTACAGCGTCAACGTCGAGCCCGCGCGGATTCCCCGGCGTACCCGTGGCGGCGAATGGGGTCGCCATCTCGTCGACCTGGGTGGCGCCGAATACCCGAGCATCATGGCCGACCGTCGACGCATCCTCGACGCCGACCCGTCCCGGCTCCGGGTCCGACCGGGGATGGAACTCGCGTGCTGGGATCTGCTGCTCTACTACCTGCGCGACCTCGATCTGGCCTACCCCGACCTCATGCATCTCACCGAATTGGGTGGCGGCCGATTCCGTTGGCGCAATGACCTTCTCGGCACCGACGCCGAGTTCGTCCTCGGCGATAGCGACACGCTTGCGGCCGGCCCACTCGACTTCCTCGCCCGTGAGGTCCCCGATGACCTGCTCCTCGTCGTCGAACGCGATGGCCGGCTCTACTTCGATGCCGGACTCGTGACCTTTGCCGCGGCATGGTCGGTGTCCTTCGACGTCGGCATGGACATGTACGAGATCCACGCGCCCGTACCCGGACTCATCCGCGACGGGGTGGTCGCTCGAGCGGAACAGTTTCTGCGCCGGTTACCCGCCGACCAGGTGTACCGACGCGTGAATTGGACACTGTCGGCATCGGATTCGCACAAGCTCGATGTCAGTCTCGAAGAACTCCCCGAATGGCACGACGACGTACCGGCGATGGTCCGGGATGGCGACTTCGCCCGCGCGCGGCTGCGCATCGAGCTCGAACACTTTGTGCGGCTACCGATGTCGGGCGCGGTGACCTTCAACATCCGCACCTTCATGGCTTCACTGGAGGAGATCCGACGGATCCCCGAATGGGCCTCGCAACTGGCCACGGTCATCGAGACGCTGGATGAGAACATCGCCGCCTACAAGGGTTTTCTCGACTACCGCGGCGACGTCGTCGCCTATCTCCGCGGACAGTGACGTCCCACCCACTCAACCCGATCGATCGAAGGATTGTCATGGAAGCCACGCTTTCCGCGCATGCGGATCTGTCATGGATGCTGGCCGCATTCGCATTCTTGGTGCTCATGATTCCCGGCCTCGCCCTCTACTACGGGGGCATGCTGGGGTCGCGCAACGTGCTCAACATGATGTCGATGGTGTTCGCCACGCTCGGCATCACCTGCGTCATCTACGTCCTCTACGGCTACGGGCTGGTCTCCGGGTCGTCGGTGCATGGGTGGGGGATCATCGGGAATCCGATGGACTACCTCGGCCTGAACGACCATCTCGCCGACGACGAGTCGGGTGGTGTGCAAGTCCTCTACCTCGCCGCCTGGTTCATCCTGTTCGCCGCCATCACGGTCGCCATCGTGGCGAGCGGCGCGGCAGGTCGGATGAAGTTCTCGGCCTGGCTCCTGTTCGTGCCGGTCTGGCTCACCCTGGTGTACTTCCCGGTGGCGCACTGGGTGTTCTCGGCCGATACCGACACCGGTTCCGGCGGGTTCCTGCTGAACAAGCTGAAGATCCACGACTTCGCCGGTGGCACTGCGGTTCACATGAATTCCGGCGTCGCGGCTCTGGCGCTCGCGATGGTCCTCGGCGCGCGCCGCAAGCGGATGGAACGCCCTCACAACGTGCCGATCGTGCTGCTCGGCGGTGGCATCCTCTGGTTCGGGTGGTTCGGTTTCAACGGCAGCTGTGCCGGCGGAGCGAACTTCGTGACCCAGTACGTCGTTCTGAACACCCTGTTGGCCGGAGGGGCCGGCATGCTGGGCTTCTGGATGATCGAACGCTGGCGGGAAGGTCACGTCACCGCCCTGGGGTCCATCACGGGTGCCATCGCCGGACTCGTGGGCATCACCCCGTCGGCCAACACCGTCACCCCGCTCGGGGCGCTGGCCGTGGGCATTCTGGCCGCAGGTGTCGTCGCGTTCTTCCTGAGCTTCAAGAGCCGGTTCCGGGTCGACGACACGCTGGATGCGTTTGTCGTCCACGGCATCGGCGGCATCGTCGGCACACTCTGCATCGCGCTGTTTGCCGCGGGATCCGCGCCGGCCGGAGTGACCGGCATCCTGTTCGGTGGCGGTTTCGACATCCTGTGGCGTGAGCTCGCCGGGATCGTGATCACCTGTACGTTCTCGTTCGTGATGACCTACCTGATCGCCAAGGCGCTCGACAGGACGATCGGGCTGCGCGTGGACGAGGAGACCGAGGTCGCCGGACTCGACTCGACGATCCACGCAGAGTCTGCGTACGAGATCCCGGCGGCCGGGGTCGGCCACGCGTCGGGCCTCACCGAGGCGATGCTGACGCGGATGCCGACAGGGTCCTACGCCGAAGAGGCCCCGACGGCCTGACGCGCGACGTGCACGCCCCGGGTCAGATAGGTCTACTGTCAGGAAACCCGTGAGTAGACTCCCACTCATGAGCAGCGAATCGGTCAACGTCGTTCGCGACAACGGCAATCCGGCTCCGGTGCAACGCGAGGTCGTCGGCGAGCCACCCAGTGGCGGCGACCTCGAACGCGCGATCGCCCATCAGGTACGGGTGTTGCGACGCAACGCCGGCCTGTCGGTTGCCGACATGGCCGCCAAGGTCGGTATCTCAAAGGCGATGTTGTCGAAGATCGAGAATGCCCAGACATCCTGCAGCCTGTCCACTCTCGCGAGATTGGCGGCGGGACTCGACGTGCCGGTCACCTCACTGTTCCGCGGCGCCGACAGCGAACGTGAAGCGGTCTTCACCGAGGCCGGCAAGGGGTCGGTCATCGTCGGACGCGGCACGCGGGTCGGCCACCACTACGAGCTCCTGGGGGCGCTGCGCGGCCAGAACAAGCGACTCGAGCCGGTCTTGGTGACCCTGACCGACGACAGTGAGGTGTTCCCGCTGTTTCAGCATCCGGGCACCGAGCTGCTCTACATGCTCGAGGGTGTGATGGTCTACGGACACGGCAATGCTGCCTACACGCTGCGGCCCGGCGACAGCCTGCTCCTCGACGGCGAGGGCATCCACGGGCCGCAGGATCTGGTGCGCCTGCCGATCCGTTTCCTCGCGGTGACCGCGTACCCGGACAACCACGAATCGCCGTGACCACGAGCTCTACGGATATTGACGATCGACGAAACCGGCTGCGGTGCAGCCGGTTTCGTCGTCTCTTCGCCTGTTCGGGCGGCGTGGTCATCCACGGGTCAACGGGGGTTCTGAGGGGCTGGCCGACACTCAGCGCTCACTCGTCCGAAACGTTGCCGTAATGACGCGGGTGTCTACTATTAGTAGACAAAAGTTCACATCAGTAGTCATACTGATCTCGACACCCACAACGCGGAGACTCATCATGACCGACACCCACGACCTCGCCGACCTCTGTGCGGCCTCGGGGACCACCTTCATCCTCGCGCTGTTCGTCGACCTTCGCGGTAAGCCCTGCGCCAAGCTGGTGCCGGTGGAGGCCGTCGACGAACTCGCCACCAACGGAGTCGGATTCGCCGGCTACGCGGTCGGGGCGATGGGACAGGAACCCAAGGACCCGGACCTTATCGCCATCCCGGATCCCGCGTCTTTCCTGCCGATCCCGTTCATCAAGGAAGGACTCGCGATCGTCCACTGCGACCCGCACGTGGAAGGCCGCCCGTGGCCGTTCGCGCCACGCAACATCCTCAAGGCGCTGATCGCGCAGGCCGCCGACGCGGGTTTCGAGCCGTGGGTGGGCGCCGAGGTCGAATACTTCCTGCTGAAGCGCGCCGAGGACGGCTCGCTGGTGACCGCGGACGCCGCCGACAACTCGTCACAGCCCTGCTACGACGTGCGCGGACTGACCCGCATGTACGACCACCTCACCTCGGTGTCGACCGCCATGAACCAGCTCGGCTGGAGCAACTATGCCAACGATCACGAGGACGGCAACGGTCAGTTCGAGCAGAACTTCGCCTACTCCGACGCGCTGACCACTGCCGACCGCGTCGTCACCCTGCGGTATCTGCTCTCCACCATCGCCGCCGAACGCGGCATGATCGCCACCTTCATGCCCAAGCCGTTCGCCGAACGCACCGGTTCCGGCCTGCACCTGCATCTTTCGCTGACCTCGGCCGGCAGCCCGGTGTTCCCGGGGGCCGGGGGCGAGGACGAGCGCGGCCTCGGCTTGTCGCCGACCGCCTACGGTTTCGTCGGCGGAGTGCTCGAGCACGCCTGCGCGCTGCAGGCCGTGATGGCACCAACGGTCAACTCCTACAAGCGCACCGGCGCCACGGCCACCCGTTCGGGCGCCTCGTGGGCGCCACGCAAGGCGACCTACGGTGGGAATGACCGCACACACTACGTCCGAATCCCCGACGAGCAGCGGGTGGAGCTGCGCGGCGGCGACGGCTCGGCCAACCCCTACCTCGCCATCGCCGCGGCGCTCGGTGCGGGTCTGGACGGCATCAAACGCAGCCTCGACCCCGGCGCACTGGGCACCGGCCCCGCACACGTCGCGGACCTCCCGCTCACCCTGCTGCACGCCGTCGATGCGCTCGACGCCGACTCGATCATCACCGGAGTACTCGACGCCGCCATGCCCGACGACTGGCCGCAAGACACGTCGAACGTCTCCGCGTACTTCTCCAACCTCAAGCGGGACGAGTTCTTCGACTGGCACTCCGCCGTATCGCCGTGGGAGGTCGACCAATACCTCACCGCCTTCTGACCCAAGCACTTTCGACCACAGACAAGCAAAGGAACACCAATGTGTGGAATCGTCGGGCTGCACCTGCGCAGCCCCGAACTCTACCCGCAACTCGGAGCACTGCTGTCCGGGATGCTGTGTGAAATGCAGGACCGGGGAGCCGATTCGGCAGGTATCGCGGTGTACGGCAACGCCGACTGGGCCCCGGCCGGCCACGGCTGCGTGAGCCTCCTCGGTGTCGACGCCGACCACACCACCGCAAGTGCCGCGGTCACCGCGATCCTCGGCACCGACGTCGCGGCACTGCGGGTCGACGACACTCTCGTCCTGTCCGCTCCGGTGCCGTCCGACGAGCTGCTCGTCGCCGCCCGCGCGGCGTACCCGACCGCGCTCGTGGCCGGCTTCGGCGCCGACCTGACCGTTCTCAAGGGTGTCGGAACCCCGACAGAGCTCAGCGAATCCTGGGGACTCGCAACGGCTTCGGGATGGCAGGGAGTCGGCCACACCCGCATGGCCACCGAGTCGGCCGTCACCCCGTCGGGAGCTCACCCCTACGCCGTCGGCCCTGAACAATGCCTGGTGCACAACGGGTCGTTCGCCAACCACGCCACCATCCGACGTGAACTCCGTTCCCAGGGAATCGAATTCGACAGTGAGAACGACACCGAGGTGGGTGCGCGGTTCGTCGCACAGCAGCTCGCCGCCGGCCGCGACGTCGAGACCGCCTTGAAAGAGCTCTGCACCACCTTCGACGGGTTCTACACACTCCTGGTCTCCAACCGCGACTCCTTCGCCGTGGTCCGAGACGCCATCGCCTGCAAGCCCGCAGTCATCGCCGAGACCGACGACTGGGTCGCTATGGCCAGTGAATATCGCGCCCTGGCACACCTGCCCGGCGTCGAACACGCCCGCATCTGGGAACCGGAACCGGAGGTTGTCTACGCATGGACTCGCTGAACACCAACCACTTCGACCTCGCCACCACACCGCTGCGGGAGGTGAATGCCGCACTGCACCAGGGCTTCTCCGACGCAGGGGTCACCGGTGAGATCACCATCGACAATCCGGCCGGCGCACACAACGTCGCGGTGGGACTCAACGCGCCCATCAAGGTGACCGTCAACGGCCACGTCGGCTATTACGCCGCCGGCATGAACCAGCAGGCGGAGGTCGTCATCGAGGGCAACGCCGGTACCGGTGTCGCGGAGAACATGATGAGCGGCACCGTCGTCGTCAAGGGCAACGCATCGCAGTCGGCGGGAGCCACGGCGCACGGCGGCCTGCTCGTCATCGAGGGTGACGCGGCGGCGCGCTGCGGCATCTCGATGAAGGGAGTCGACATCGTCGTCGGCGGCAACGTCGGGCACAACAGCGCATTCATGGCCCAGGCCGGTCGCCTGGTCATCCGCGGCGACGTCGGCGACGGGCTCGGCGACTCCATCTACGAAACCCGGATCTACGTGCGCGGCACCGTCAAATCCCTGGGCGCCGACTGCATCGCCAAACCGATGCGCGACGAGCACCTCGAAGAGCTAGCCGGACTGCTCAAGGCCGCGGGGTTCAAGGACGACGACCCGAAGGCCTACACCCGCTATGGCTCGGCGCGCGAGCTGTACCACTTTCACGTCGACAACGCTGCCGCGTACTGAGATTCGACTCGGTGGGCGGGTGCGTGGGTCTCGATGCGCACGGCTCCTTCGTCGCCGGGCTTACTCGACCGGCGGAGGGGAGTGCAGGTCTCGATGCGCTCGGCTCCTTCGTCGCCGGGCGTACTCGACCGGCGGAGGGCGCGTGGTCTCGATGCGCACGGCCTACCGAGCAACGAGGAGCGGGGCGCCCGTTCCGCGGTGGGGCTGGGAGCCATACTCGAAGAGTCCTCGCCGCTGATCGAGTAAGCGTGCGAGCTTGCGAGCCCGCGCATCGAGATCTCCTGCCGGATGGTCTCGATGCGCTCGACCAGCGGGAATGCTATCCGAGCAACGAGAAGCGAGACCCGTTCTCCGCTGGTCGAGTAAGTGAGCGAGCGCTAGCGAGTGAACGCATCGAGACCCGGATCAACCCACACAACACCAACTTTCACACAATCCCGGAGAAACACCATGACCGACAACCTGTCCCTCGGCCAACGTGGCCTGCGTGAATCGGCGACCTTCGACCGCGCCGCGATCGCCGAGATCCAGCGCGCCGCAGCCACCGGCATCTACGACATCCGCGGCGGCGGCGCCAAGCGCAAGGTTCCGCATTTCGACGACCTGCTGTTCCTCGGCGCGTCGATGTCGCGGTATCCGCTCGAGGGCTACCGCGAACGTTGCGGCACCGACGTCATTCTCGGCGACCGCAACGCCAAATATCCTTTGCACCTGGATATTCCGGTCACCATCGCCGGTATGTCGTTCGGCGCACTGTCCGGCCGTGCCAAGGAGGCGCTCGGTCGCGGCGCATCGGAGGTCGGCACCTCGACGACCACCGGCGACGGCGGCATGACCCCGGAGGAGCGCGGCCAGTCCAAGCACCTCGTCTACCAGTACCTCCCGTCGCGGTACGGCATGAACCCCGACGACCTCCGCAAGGCGGATGCCATCGAAGTCGTTCTGGGGCAGGGAGCCAAGCCCGGCGGTGGTGGAATGCTACTGGGGCAGAAGATCTCCGAACGCGTGGCCGGGATGCGGACCCTACCGCAGGGCATCGACCAGCGGTCGGCGTCACGGCACCCGGACTGGACCGGACCCGACGACCTTGCCATCAAGATCGGTGAACTCCGCGAGATCACCGACTGGGAGAAGCCCATCTACGTCAAGGTCGGCGCCACCCGTACCTATTACGACGTCAAGCTCGCCGTCCACGCCGGGGCGGACGTCGTCGTCGTCGACGGCATGCAGGGCGGAACCGCAGCGACGCAAGAGGTGTTCATCGAGCACGTCGGCATCCCGACGCTGGCCGCGATCCCGCAGGCCGTGCAGGCCCTGCAAGAACTCGACATGCATCGCAAGGTGCAGCTGATCGTGTCCGGCGGCATCCGCACCGGCGCCGACGTCGCCAAGGCGATGGCGCTGGGGGCCGACGCCGTCGCCATCGGCAGTGCGGCGCTGATCGCGTTGGGCGACAACGATCCCCAGCACGAGGACGAGTACCGCGAGATCGGCAGCGCGGCCGGGTTCTACGACGACTATCAGGACGGCAGGGACCCCGCCGGCATCACCACCCAGGACCCGGAACTCGCCGCCCGCTTCGATTCGATCGAGGGTGGCCGCCGCCTCGCCAACTATCTGCGTGTACTCACCATGGAAGCGCAGACCATCGCCCGCGCATGCGGCAAGGCGCATCTACAGCACCTCGAGCCTGAAGACCTCGTGGCTCTGACCATCGAATCCGCCGCCATGGCGCGTGTCCCGCTCGCCGGCACATCGTGGATTCCCGGTGTGAGCGGAGCATTCTGATGGCGACCGAAACCGCGGACGTCGTCATCGTCGGCGGCGGGTTGGAAGGCGCCGCCACCGCCTGGGCGCTGAGCGAACGGGGCATCACCGATGTGGTTGTCGTCGAACGGGATACCGTCGGCGCCGGGATGACCGGCAAGTCGTCGGGCATCGTGCGCTGCCACTACGGGGTCGGCTCGCTCGCGGCGATGGCCGCCGTCGGACTCGAGGTGTTCGAAAAGGCCGAGGACATCTTCGGCGTCGACATCGGCTTCCGGCAGACCGGCTACGTCGTCGGCGTGGGTGAGCCGAACGTCGATAACCTCCGTAAATCGCTTGCCGCGCAACGTGAGGTCGGGGTCCAGACCGAAGAGATCGACAGATCCGAGGTGGCCCGGCTCTGGCCGGTGGCCGACCTGGATCCGTTCGCCGCCTTCGGCTGGGAGGCCCGTGGCGGCTACGGCGACGCGTATCAGACGGCGCAAGCATTCTCCGGTGCCGCACGCGCGGCGGGGATGCGACTGCGCCAGGGCACGGAGGTGACCGGACTGGTTGTCGAGGGCGACCGGGTCACCGGCGTCACCCTCGCCGACGGCACAACCATCTCCGCGGGCACCGTCGTCGTCGCGACCGGGGTCTGGACGCGCCCCTTCCTCGCGCCGTACGGGCTCGACATCCCGATCCGGGTACACCGCGAACAGATCGTGATGATCGACCCGGGAACCGATCTCGGTGCCGTCCCGGTGTTCTCGGACCTGGTGTCGCTGCAGTACGTTCGGCCCGATGTGAACGGCGAGATCCTGTTCGGCAACTCCGATCTGGCCGAACTCGAGATCGCCGATCCGGACGGCTATCTCAACCGTGCCACCGAGTCGTTCATCGACCTCACCGTCGACAAGGTCGGCACCCGGTTCCCGGCCCTGGAGAACGCGTCGATCAGCAGCAGCTATGCGGGTTGCTACGACGTCACCCCGGATTGGAACCCGGTGATCTCGCGCACGCCGCTCGACGGACTGATCGTCACAGCCGGTTTCAGTGGACACGGGTTCAAGATCTCGCCGGCGGTCGGGCGCCTGGCCGCCGATCTCGTTGTCGACGGGCGCTCGAGCGATCCACGGATACCGGAAACCGACTTCCGCCTCTCACGCTTCGCCGACGGCGACCTCCTGACCACCAGGTTCCCTTACGTCGGGGCGGGGGAGATGCGCTGAGGGGGCCGACGCCGGTCCGATCACGCTTCGCCGACGGCGACCTCCTGACCACCAGATTCCCTTACGTCGGGGCGGGGGAGATGCGCTGAGGGGGCCGACACCGGTCCGATCACGTCTCGCCGAGACGGTGAAGGAGTTGCGCCAGCCGGGTCACGTCGTCGGGTTCCCAGCGGGAGAGCCGTGCACGCCATTCCGCCAGCGCTGTCGCATGGACGGCGTCCATCCGCTCATGGCCGAGTTCGGTGAGGGCCACGAGCCTCGCTCGCGCATCCTGCGGATCGGGTTGACGCTCGACGAGGTCGAGCCGCACCAGGGAATCGATCTGTCGGGTCAGCGTGGACTTCTCGAGTCCCAGCTCGTTGACGAGCTGGGACATCGGCACGGCGTCGTTGCGGGTGAGCAGCGCCAGGAGTGCATAACACGTCGGGTCCACCCGTGGATGGATCGCGCGGGAGCGTTCGCGTGACTGGATACGTCCCCGTCGCCACATGTCCACCAACTCGGCCTCGAGTTCGGTGATGGGGTCCGAAGTCACCTTTCGCTCGCTTTCTCGGAGTGGACGGTCGATACGACAGCGTACCCATCGCGCGTCTCCGCCGGAACAAACAAACAGCCACACGGCGTTGCAGAATCCTGTGGTGGGTCGCGCCACCTGCACCCACGGAGAGGAACCCCAACGATGACCGTCACCGTCGACATCTGGACCGACATCAACTGCCCGTTCTGCTACCTGGGCAAAGGTCGATTCGAGGCTGCGTTGCGCGATTTCCCGCAGCGCGACGACGTCGTGGTGGTGCATCGCTCCTTCGAGCTCGATCCATCCGTACCGTCCGACATGTCCGGCCCGGTGGAACAGTACATCGCGGGCAAATACGGCATCGGCGTCGAGCAGGTCCTCGCCAACGAGCGCGGTATCGCCGCGCAGGCGGGCGAACTGGGACTGCCGTACAAGGTGGGCGGGCGAGACTACGGCAGCAGCTTCGACATGCACCGCCTACTGCATTTCGCCCTGGCGCAGGGGAAGCAGGAGAGTCTTCTCGACGCGCTCTATGCCGGCAACTTCGCCGACGACGCGCCGCTGTTCGGTGACCGCGAACGGCTGGTCGGAGTGGCGGTCGACGCCGGCCTCGACGAACGCTCCGTCCGAACGGTTCTCGACTCCGACGCCTACGCCGACGATGTGCGGCGCGACGAACAGCAGGCCGCCGCCCTCGGCGTCAGTGGTGTGCCGTTCTTCGTCTTCGGTGGAAAGTACGGTGTCTCCGGTGCCCAACCCGTCGAAACCTTCACGCGTGCACTGGAACTCGCGGCAGGAGAGCAGGTCGTGACGGTGGGTGCGGACGGGGCGGCCTGTGGACCCGATGGTTGCGCGGTGCCACAGAATTGACCTGCACGCTGCCACGCGACTGACGTCGGCTGCCGCACATGGTGATGTGCGGTGCCGCAGCGGATACAGATGCGGTGTGAGCGGTCGGTCGCACCAATAGTTGTCGTGGCCGACCTGCTGCGCCGCAGTTATATTCGCCCCTCACTCACTCCCTCGGCACCCGCCCTCACTCACTCCCCGGCACCGGGTGATATCCCCCCTCGGGACGGTACAGATGGGCGTCGCCGAATTCGTTCGGCACTCCTTCCGGTGTGAGTGCCGAGATGTAGTGGTGCGGACCGTGATCGTCGATGGAGTACTCGAACGGAATCTCACGGAGGACGGGAATCTGGCGGGCGGCGAACGACAACGGCAGCCCGAGCAGACCCAGGAACCCACGATCCTGCGCGATCGGTTTGTCGCTGTTCTCGCTCCAGCCCTTCTCCACGTCGAATCGGTACTCCTGCCCGAAATGGGCGAATTTGCCAACGGTTGTCGGCGGGAGGTGGGGCACCGGATCCCTGCTGTACACATATCGGATCGTGCGGTTCTGCAAGAATTCGTCGGCGCGGCAGACGGTGGCGAAGTCGGGCTCGCCCACCATCGGCTGCCCGAAGGTGTACGTACCGCGGAACGCATCGGCGAACCGGCTCACGTATTCCGGTTCGGTCGCGAGCATGACTGCCATCAGGGCGGCCATCGCGCCGCCGAGACTGTGGCCGGTCACGTACAGCGTGGACATCGGCTCGAGCGTGCCGGAGGCGTCGGGGTCATCCGGATCCGAGGTGGCCTCTCGGAAACCATCCTCGCCCCGAACAGGATTCGGCTCCACGATCGGCATGCCGTTCGCGGCGCGTTTGAGCGCCTGGATGATGACGTAGCGGGTGCTGCGGACGTTTCGGTAGAAGCCACCATGAATCGCGTAGGTCTTGCCGTCGTGGCCCGGAAACGGGAAAGCGATCTGATCGGGGTGTGCGTCAAGATCTCCGAGCCAACTGATCACGTCAGCGGGTTTGGTGCCGCGGTAGGCGAGGATCACCACCCGCCCGTCGGCGCTCTGCACCACATAGGCGCTCGATGTGATGAACATGGCGTCCACGGAGAACGTCGCCTGCAGACATCTGTTGTCCAGCATCCCCATTCGAGCCATCATCGCGGTCATCGTCGACGCATCGGAATACGCGTAACCGGAGGCCACCGCCATCGTGTGCTGCACAGTCGGATCCGGGTACCGGGATGCGCCGGCCAGGTCGTCGACGAGGTCCGGGTAGACCGGGAACTCGGCGGTCGGTGAGTCCAACATGGTTGGTCGCAGCGTCGCTTCCGACGGCGCGACCGCGGCAGAGATGTGCATGTCCCGAGCTTAGTGGTGCCGTTGATTCATCCGGCGCAATCGGTGGAACGATGGGCGACTGGCAAGGCCGTGTAGCGAGCGATGACGGAGACATCGTCATCGACGACAACGCGGCCAGTCCTCCATCGAACCCCGAAGACCCCCGGCGAATTCGCGGACAGGACCGCTTGATCGGCGAACGCCGCCGCGGTTGCTCGTTGCGGAGTGGTATCGAATCCCTGCAAAGTCTGCACCCCCTACCTAGAGTTGAACCGTCCATGAACGGCTGTACCGGGTCGGTGAAGGGATCGCCACGATGTCCACTACAGGTTCACCGCTCAAAGGCGCACCAGCTGCCAGCCTGCGCGAGCTCACACTCCGGGGCATCATCCTTGGCGGCCTGATCACCCTGGTGTTCACCGCCGCCAACGTCTATCTGGGACTGAAGGTCGGCCTGACGTTCGCCACCGCGATCCCCGCCGCGGTCATATCGATGGCGATCCTGCGGTACTTCGCCAATCACTCCATCGTCGAGAACAACATCGTGCAGACGATCGCGTCGGCGGCCGGCACGCTCTCGGCGATCATCTTCGTGTTGCCCGGCCTGATCATGATCGGCTGGTGGACCGGATTCCCGTATTGGACGACGGTCGCGGTGTGCCTCATCGGCGGCATCTTGGGCGTCATGTACTCGATCCCGTTGCGCCGTGCCCTGGTCACCGGATCCGATCTGCCGTATCCGGAAGGCGCGGCCGCGGCCGAGGTGCTCAAGGTCGGTGACACCGCGCAGGGAGCCGAGGAGAATCAGCGCGGTCTTCGGGTCATCGTCGTCGGCGCCGTGGTCTCCGCCCTGTTCTCGATCGCGACGCAGACCAAGGTCATCGCCTCCGAGATCAGCGGTTTCGTCCGTGTCGGTTCGGGCGGCACGATGTTCGGCGCCAGCCTGCTGTTCTCGCTGATCGGTGTCGGCCACCTGGTCGGCGTCACCGTCGGCATCGCGATGCTCGTCGGACTCGTTCTCTCCTACGGGATTCTGCTGCCGATCCGCACGTGGGGAGATGTACCGGGCTCCGGGTCGATCGACGACGTGGTCAGTTCGGCTTTCAGCAACGAGGTCCGGTTCATCGGCGCGGGCGCGATCGCCATCGCGGCCATCTGGACGCTGCTCAAGATCATCGGCCCGATCATCCGCGGCATCACCGAGGCGCTGGTGTCGGCGCGGACCCGGAAGGCCGGCACCAAGGTTGACCTGACCGAGCAGGACATCCCGATCACCATCGTCGGCGGGGTGATCGTGGCGTTGCTCATCCCGATCGGATTCATGCTGTGGGACTTCGCCCACGACACGGTGCTACACGGCAGCATGGGGGCCGTCATCACGGTCAGCATCATCTTCGTGTTCCTGATCGGCCTGATCGTCGCATCGGTCTGCGGTTACATGGCCGGTCTGATCGGGTCGTCGAACAGTCCGATCTCCGGCGTCGGCATCATCGTGGTGCTGGCCGCCTCGGTGCTCATCAAGATCACCTTCGGCGAGAGCACCTCCGAGGAGGCCGCCGCACTGGTCGCCTACACCCTGTTCACGTCGGCGATCGTGTTCGGTGTCGCGACGATCTCCAACGACAACCTGCAGGACCTCAAGACCGGCCAGCTCGTGGGTGCGACACCGTGGAAGCAGCAGGTCGCCCTGATCATCGGTGTGGCGTTCGGGTCGGCGGTGATCCCGCCGGTCCTGCAGCTGATGCAGACGGCGTTCGGGTTCGCCGGGGCACCGGGCGCGGGCGAGGACGCGTTGGCGGCGCCGCAGGCGGGACTCATCTCGTCGCTCGCGCAGGGTGTGTTCGGCGGCGACCTCGACTGGGCGCTGATCGGTGCGGGCGCGCTCATCGGCGCGGTCGTCATCGCGATCGACGAGTTCCTGGGCCGGAATTCGACCCGCTACCGACTGCCACCGCTGGCCGTCGGCATGGGCATGTATCTGCCGATGGCGGTGACCCTCATCATCCCGATCGGCGCGTTCATCGGCCGCTGGTACAACCACTGGGCGGAGCGAACGGGCGGCAACGTCGAACGCAAGAAGCGGCTGGGCGTGCTGCTGGCGACCGGCCTGATCGTCGGCGAGAGTCTGTGGAACGTGGTCTTCGCCGGCATCGTCGCCGCGACCGGACGCGACGACATCCTCGCGATCGTCGGCGACGGCTGGGAGACCGGGGCAGAGATCCTCGGCGTGGTGGCGTTCGTGCTCGTCACCGCCGGGCTCTACAAGTGGACGCAGAGGGAAGGCAGCAGGCCCTGACGTCGGGGCACGGTTCGGTGCGTCAGGTGCAGTCGCCGATCGCCTGATCGAGAATCTCGAGGCCGAGACGCAGTTCCTCGTCGGTGATGGTGAGCGGCGGGGCGATGCGGAAGATCCCGCCCATGCCCGGTAGCTGGACGATGTTCATGTGCAGGCCGAGGTCGTAACAGCGGCGGGTTACGGCCGCACCGAGTTCATCTGCACCACTCTTGGTTTCGTGATCGGTGACGAGCTCGATGCCCTGCATCAGACCGCGGCCCCGCACGTCCCCGACGACGCCGTGCCGACGGGCGATCTCGAGCAGACCCTCTCGCAGCGCCGCTCCGGCCTGCTGCGCGCGGGCCGCGAGATCGTCGCGGATCAAGACGTCGAGCACGGTGTTGCCCACGGCGGCGACGAGCGGGTCGGAGACGTGGGTGGTGAAGAACAGGAAGCCGCGGTCATGGGCGCGCTGCTCGATCTCGGCGGACGTGATGGTCGCGGCGAGCGGCAGGCCCGCGCCGAGGGTCTTGGACAGCGTCAGGATGTCGGGCACGACGCCGTCACGCTCGAACGCGTACCAGGTTCCGGTGCGGCACAGTCCGGTTTGTGCCTCGTCGAGGATGAGCAGCATGCCGCGCTCGGCGCACTTGTCCTTGAGTGCACGCAGGTAACCGAGCGGCAGATCGAGCAGCCCGCCCGACGACAGGATCGGTTCGACGATGCACGCGGCGAGCGAGCCGACTGACTGGGCGTCGATCATCTCGAAGCCGTAGTCGAGTTGGCGTCGCCAGTCGTGTGAGCCGTCGGGGTGGGTGAAGTCGGGTCGGTAGGCGTTGGGGGTGGGGAGCGCGAGGTTGCCGGGTGCGACGGGGCCATAACCCTTGCGCCCCGAACTGTAGGTGGCGGCTGCGGCGGCGTGCGTCATGCCGTGCCACGACCGCGCAAACGACACGATCTCGTGCTTGCCGGTGACCAGCTTCGCCATCCGGATCGCGGCCTCGTTGGATTCGGCGCCGGTGGTCAGCAGCACCACTTTGTCCAGCGGGTCGGGCAGCGACTCGGCGAGACGCCGGGACAGGTCGACCACCGGCCGCGACAGCATGCCGCTGAACAGGTGATCGAGCGTGGCGACCTGATTCTGCACGGTCGCGACGATGTCCGGGTGTGAGTGACCGAGAATCGCGGACATCTGGCCGGAGGTGAAGTCGAGCAGCGATCTTCCCGACGCGGTGTAGAGATAGCTGCCCCGGGCGCGCTCGATCAGCTCCGGCGAATAGCTCGGGCAGTAGCGGATCAGATGCCGTTGGGGATCGTCGTCGGTCGGGACCTTCGACTCGACATCCGCTCGGGTGCTCGTCATGTTCTCACCGTAGTGGGTCGGGTGGGCTAGCGTTTTGTGGCGGAGCATGCGCAGACAGAGAGGAGCTGCCGATGTCATCACTCGACATCGCGACGGCCGACGCCGTACAGATCTGGACCATCAACCTGCCGGACGTGGGGAACGCGATCACCGGTGCGGAACTGATAGCGGAGTTCGAGGCCGCCGTCGATGAGGCCAACGCCGACAGCGAGATCCGTGCCGTGGTACTCACCGGTGCCGGCCACATCTTCTCCTCGGGTGGCAACGTCCAGGAGATGGCCGACTCGGAGGGGCTCTTCGGACTGTCCGGCGCGGCCCAGCGGCACGGATATGCCTCTGGCATTCAACGCATTCCGCGGGCGATGCTGCGATGCGAGGTGCCGGTGATCGGAGCGGTGAACGGTGCCGCCGTCGGTGCCGGCTGTGACCTGGCGATGATGTGCGATATCCGTGTCGCCGGCGAATCTGCTTTCTTCGCCGAGAGTTTCGTGCAGCTGGGGTTGATTCCCGGCGATGGCGGGTCGTGGTTCCTGCAGCGGGCCGTCGGCTATGAGCGGGCAGCCGAGATGACGTTCACCGGCGACCGGGTGACTGCGGCGACGGCGCTGGAGTGGGGACTGGTCAGCCGAGTCGTTCCCGACGACGAGCTGCTGTTCGAGGCCACGCAACTGGCGCGGAGAATCGCCCGCAATCCCGGTCACGCGCTGCGGATGGCGAAGCGGCTGTTGGCGGAATCCCGCACCAGTTCACTGGATTCGGTGCTCAACCTGGCGGCCGCAATGCAGCCGTTGGCGCATCAGACGCCCGAGCACCGGGAACGTATCGCGCGATGGAGCAAGAAGTAGGCGGTTCGGGTCGAACGTCCCTACCCATCCCGTTTCGCCGCGCGGGACAATCGAGGTATGGGTGAGATCAAGCAGTTCCGGATGACTCCGATGCGCAAGATCGGCGAGAAGGTGATGCCGCTGCCGGTGCGGTGGGGGCTGGTGCCGCACACCTACATGCTCACCACGCTCGGCCGGAAAACCGGCGAGGAGCACAGCCATCCGGTGAGTCTCGTCGAGCGTGACGGGTCGCGCTGGCTCGTCGCGCCCTACGGTCCCGTCGGATGGGTACACAACGCACGCGCTTCGGGGACGGTGCGCATCACCCGGCGCGGCGAGAACCAGGAATGGGCTGTCCGCGAGGTGACCTCACCCGAGGAGGCAGCGCCGGTTCTCAAGGACTATCTGCAGATCACCGGGCCGCCCCGCGACTATTTCCTGGCGAAACCTGATGCGCCGCTGGAGGAGTTCGCGGCCGAGGCGCAGCGTCACCCGGTCTTCGAGCTGACGCCGCTCGCGGTGTGACCGGTCCGCGCCCGGTCCGTGCACTCCCGCAGTTGCCAGACTCCGAGTCGGTGACGGCGTCAATCCCGTTCCTGCGTGACGAGATCCGTGGCAGCGATGGCGGCGTGGCGGCACGCGCTGACCAGGTCGGCGCCCCGGGCGAGATATCCGGCCACCGTGCCGGCGAACAGATCACCGGCACCGGTGGTGTCCACGGCCTCGACACGGCGAACTCCGATGCGCGCGATGCCCTGTTCGGAGGCCGTGATCACCCCCTCGCCGCCGAGCGTGATCACGGCCGACCGGGACTTCTCCAGCAAGCCGCGAGCGTGGCCCTCCGGGTCGTCGGAATCGCCGGATCCGTAGAACGCGGCCTCGTGCTCGTTGACGATCAGTGGGTCGGCGGCCGCGAGGATGACCGCGTCGAGCTCGGTGACGGGGCTGGGGTTCAGGACGAGTCTGCGGTCGGCGCGGCAACACCACTCGGCGACGGACCGGGTGACCTCGACGGGTGATTCGAGCTGTGTCACCACAATTCGTGGGTCGATGGCCTCCAGCGCCGAGCTCACCTCGGCGGCCGTCTGGGTGGCATTGGCGCCCGACAACACGATGATCCGGTTGGCGCCGGTCTCATCGACCTCGATGATGGCCTGCCCGCTGATCCCCTCGGTGCGCCGGACATGCGTGACGTCGACACCACCCGCGCGTTGGGCGTCGAGCATGCGATCGGCGGCATCGTCGTCGCCGACGACACCGATCAGGGCGGTGCGGGCGACCGCCGCTGCCGCCAGCGCCTGGTTGGCACCCCTCCCGCCCGGCCGCTCCGTACGGGGACGCCCCATGACCGTCTCGCCCGGGTTGGGCATGCGCTCGACATGGATGACGATGTCGAGATTGAGCGTGCCGACGACGGCGACCTCGATGGGTGTGTGGGTCACGGTCTCGATTATGCCGTTGGTGTGTGAGGTTTCGACTCGCCTTCTGCTGGCGCTTCGGGCGGCTCCACCGGCGGGGGGTGGCTTGAACCGGCGGGGCGGTTTCGACTCGCCCTCCGCTGGCGCTCCGGGCGGCTCAACCGGCGGGGGCGGGCTCAACCGGCGGGGGCGGGCTCAACCGGCGGGGGCGGCTCAAGCGGCGGTTGGGGGGTCAACCGGCGGGGGTGGGCTCAACCCGGCGGGGTCGCTCCGGCGCTGTGGGTGTCAACCGGTCACGAGGCGGCCAACGTCATCCGCACCGGCAGCGACTCCCACGAGCGCAACGTGTTGTTCAGATGTCGCTTCGGTGGTGCGCTCAGTTCGATGGTCTCCACCCGCGCGGCCAGTGCGGTCAGCAGCGCCTCGGATTCCAGCCGAGCGATGTGCTGGCCCACGCACTGGTGGATGCCCATGCCGTAGCCGACATGTCCGGACGGGTCGCGGGACAGGTCGAACTCTTCGGGACGGTCCCAGCGACGCGGGTCGCGGTTGGCGGCCCCGAGGAACATCAGGATCTTCTTCCCGTCCGGGATGGTGACTCCACCGATCTCGACATCCCTTGTGGCGGTGCGGAAGAACGTCTGCACCGGCGACTCCCAGCGGACCGCCTCGTCGAAGGCGGTGCGGGCCAGGGACAGATCCTCGCGGACACGCTGCCACTGCTGCGGGTGGGTGGCGAAGGCGTAGAGGACGGCCGCCAGTCCGTTGACGGTGGTGTCGACGCCGGCGGTCAACAGTGAGCGGACGATTCGCGGGGCCTGCTCGTGGGTGATGTCGCCGCGGTCGGCCGCCGCCCAGATGTCGGCACCGAATCCGGTGTCGGCGAGGTTCTCCCGCTCGCACTGCTCGGCGACCCAGGTGGAGAGTTCCGCGACACGCGCGTCGCCGGCGGCGACGAGACTGTTGTGCGGGCCGAAGGCGTTGAAGGTGTGATTGCCGTAGGGCAGAAGGTTTTCCCGGCCTTCCGGTCGGAGGCCGACCGCATCCGGGAAGACCCGCAGCGGAAAGGCTTGCGCGAGTTCTGGCAACGCATCGAACTCGGTGTGCGCGTCCAAGACCTGGTCGACGAGGTCGACCGCGTCGGCCAGCCAGCCGTCGCGGAGCCTGCGGATCGAACGTGGCGACAGGATCTTCGACAACACAGCGCGCGGTGCATCGTGGTGTGGCGGATCCGCCTCGAGCAGCAGGCTCGGTGGGCGCCAGGGCTTTTCGAACCGAAAATTGCTCAGGCCGACGCCCGCGCCGGATTGGAACGACTGCCAGTCCAGGAGCGCGGCGTGCACCTCGTCGTATCTGGCCATGCCGTAGACGTCGTAGGTCTCCAGGTAGACGACCGGCCCGGCCTCGCGGAGGTCCTCTTGGGAGGGCAGCGGATCGGCGAGCAGGTCGAGGTCGAACGGGTCGATGGTGCTGGTGGGTACGGTGGGGGTGTCGGCGACGGGAGCGGACATCGGATCTCCTTGGAGGGCAGGCGGATCGATCACAGATCGAGCACGAGGCGGTCGGAGCAGGCGCGGGAGACACAGACGAGCATGCAGGTGTTGGCGGCGCGCTCGTCGTCATCGAGCACCGAGTCGCGATGGTCGGGGGTGCCGTCGAGAACCGTTGTCTCGCAGGTGCCGCACAGTCCTTCGCGACAGGACGACAGCACGTTGACCCCGGCCTCGGCGAGGGCTTCGAGAACCCCGTCGTCGGGTCCGACGGTGACAACCCGTCCCGAACGGGCCAGTTCGACGTCGAAGGGCGCGTTGCGCGTCTGGTCGGCCGTGCCGGGCGCCGAGAATCGCTCCAGTCGCAGTTGGCCGACGGGCCAGTGGCCGGTCAGCGCGACGATATCGTCGAGAAGCGATTGTGGCCCACAGACGTACACGCGTGTGTCCGTGTCCACCGCGGCGAGGTGGGCAGACAGATCGATGCGCCCGGTTTCACTGCTGGCCACGATCGAGACGCGGTCGCCATAGGCTGCCAGGTCGTCGGCATACGCCATCGTGTCGCGGTGGCGGCCGGTGTAGAGCAATGCCCAGTCGGCCCCGACGATCTCGGCCTGTTGCACCATCGGCAGCATCGGCGTGATGCCGATGCCGCCGGCGATGAACAGGTATCGTCTTGCGGGCGCCAGGCGGAAGTTGTTGCGCGGACCGCCGATTCCCACCAGGTCGCCAACCTGCAGACCGTCGTGGATGAACGCCGATCCACCGCGACCGTCGGTCTCGCGGCGCACCGCGATCCGATACGTGTATGCGTCCCAACGATCTCCGCTCAGCGAATACTGTCGGGTGAGTCCGTTGGGCAGGATCACGTCGATGTGCGCGCCGGGCGCCCAGTCTGCGAGCCGGCGGCCGTCGGGGTGTTCCAGGGTCAGCTCGACGACGTCGCGGGCGACGACCACCCGATCGCGAACCCGAAGTCGGTTCGCCGTCTGGGATGGGGACTGCATCGTCATGTGGTCACTCCTCGATCTGTGTGCTGGATCAAGGGTGCGTGGATGAGTGGCGCAGGCCATAGTCGCTTCTCAATCATTGAGAGAACGGGTGTCGATGACCCTGGTCTCGATGCGGCGCCGGTTCCTGAGTAAGCGAGGAACGAGACGCATCGAAGGGCGCAGCGCTCGGTGCCTCACTCGACCAACGGGTCGTCCCCGCCGCTGATCGAGTGAGCGAGCGAGCTTGCGAGCCCGCGCATCGAGATCACTGCGAGGTGGTCTCGATGCGCTCACTCGCTGGCGCTCGCTCGCTGACTCGAAGAGTCGCCACACCCCGCTGATCGAGTGAGGCCCCGAGCTTGCGAGGCGCCGCATCGAGATCTCGTTCACCGTTGATCTCGATGCGCTCGCTCGCAAGTTCGCGGGCTTACTCGATCAGCGAAAAGGGCTGCGACTCCTCCCAGCCCACGCTGGCCGCCTGCGGCGGCCCAGGTTACTTACTCGACCAGCGGGTAAGCGTGCGATTCGTGCTGGTTTGCTTCGCTCGACCGGCGGACATGGCGGCGACTCGTGCGGGGTCGTCCGGTGCTACCAGCGGAAGTGGCGGCGGGGAGTTCCTGATCTCACTGGTGCCCAGGTGTGGACGCCGTCGCCATCACGCGGGAGATGCCCCGCGCCGCGGCCTGCAGTGCCGGGATCTTGGTGAACGCGGCGTCGTCGTTCGGGACGATCAGGGCGAGGGCGGCGACGACGGAGTTGTCGTGGCCGCGGATCGGTGCGGCGATGCCGGTGGTGTCGGGGTAGATGTGTCCGGGGCACAGGGCATAGCCCTCGCGACGGATGTGGGCGAGTGCGGTCCGGAGTTGGGCGGCTGTGTGGATCGTCTTGTCGGTGAAGGCCTTCATCGGTCCGCTGGCCACGGCTTCCTGCAGGGCGGGATCGGCATGGGCGAGGAGCACCAGGCCCGAAGACGACGCGTGCAGCGGGAGTCGTCCGGCGATCCGCGTGTAGTTGACCACCGGATTCGGCGAGGTGAGCCGTTCGAGGAACAGCACTTCGGTGCCGTCGAGCACGGCGAGTTGGGTGTCGTTGCCGATGACCTGATGCAGGTCCTCCATGAACGGCATTGCGGCGGCACGGAGTCCGACGGCAGGGGATGAGCGGGACGCCAACTCCCACAGCCGGACTCCGATGCGGACAGATCGTCCGTCGCGTTCGAGCCATCCGGCAGCGGCGAGTTCCTCGATGATGCGGGACGCGGTGGCGACGTGGAGTCCCGAGCGCCGCGCGATGTCCCCGACGGTCAGCGAGGTGTCGTCGATGCCGAATGCCTCTACCACGCGGACGGCGCGCGCGATCACCGATTCGCCGGTGGAGACGCGCGGCATGTGGTGTGGTCCTGTCCTGGTCGGTCATCGTGGGCGTTATCAACCCACCATGACCTTCTCACAGATGCGCGTAGTTGCTCTGTGGCGGCGGCCCGACCATCACGACGTCGAGGTCGGCGATCTGACCGAGCTTGGCCATCAGCGTGGCCGGGTTGACCAGTCCTTCGGTGTAGACGTTGTCGGTGGTCTCGTCGCCGGTGCGGTCGAAGAACGGCTCGAAGACGTCGGTCGTCAACACGCCGAGCATCCGGGTGTTGTGCGCGCCGAAACAGTAGCTGTGGATGGTGCCCGCCGGTGCATGGACGTAGTCGCCCGGTGTGACGAGGACCTCGGTTCCGTTGACCGACAACCAGACCCGCCCGGACAGGCAGAAGAAGTTCTCGGTGTGGTGCTGGTGGAAGTGCTGCGGGATGTAGGGCTGTTTGGCGCCGACCGTGGTCACCGAGAAGTAGCGGCTGCCGGTGTTCGCGCCCCGCGCGGAGAAGGTGTTGACGGCGTCCGGCCACTCTCGGTGCTGGCCTTCGTGGGCGCGGATGAAGTACGGTTCGATGCCCGCCGGGAGTGTGGTGTCCCAGGCGTCGGACGCGTCGACGTGACGCAGGTCGTGGGTCTGCCAGCCGCCGGGCAGGCCGTCGGTGTCGGTGGATCGGGCGCGGTAGATATGCTGTGCCACTTCGGTTTCCGTGTCGATAAGCGCATCCAGGGCGCCGCCGGGTGCCGACCACAGCAAGAACTTCGACAGGTGCTGGGTGAACCGGTAGGCGACCGGCGCGCCGGCAGGGACGTGGATGGAGTCGCCGGGACCGAGGACGCGGCTCTCGCCGGGCAACCAGAATTGGACGGCGCCGTCGAACACGTAGAACGAACGTTGGTGACCGGCCAGGCTGTGGAACGGTGCGCCGGCCCCGCGGGGCCCAAGCACGAAGGCGGCGTCGAATCCGCCTCCGCTGTCAGAGGATCGGGCGATGACCGTCCAGAGTTGGTTGCCGATCTCGTAGCGCTGTCCCTCGCCGGTGGGCAGGTAGTAGGGGACGGGCTCGCCGGGCAGGGAGCCGACGACCGGCGCGAGGGAGTGGATGGCGTCGAGGTCGTTGACCGTCATGCGGATTCCTTTGTCTTCAGGGCGGTTGCGTTCTGAGCTGTTGCCGGTTCGGTGACGAGATGGGTGGTGAAGAACCGGCCGATCGTGTCGAAACCGAATCGGGTGCGTTCTTCGGTGGTCGCGGAACGGTGGGTGGCGGCGGCGGTTCCGTCGGCCTCGAGGCGTCCGTCGTCGAAGACCGTGGCCATCGCGACGTCGAGCCGGCCGCCCGGGTTGAGGAAGCCGTGCCGGTAGTCGTCGACGAGGTAGAGGTCGCTGACGACGTCGTGCGCGATCAGTGCCTCATGCAGCAGCTCGCTGTGCCGGTGGGGACGAGAACGTCGCCGGTGCCATGGGAGATCTGGAACGGCGGCGCCGCCGGGGTCACCTGGAGGTGTGGACTCGCGTCCCGCGCGCGTGCCGGTTGCTCGTCGGGCAGTCCGCCGATCAGCCGCGTCTCGGGGGAGTTCCGCGGATCGGTCCCCGGCAACGGGGCGCCCGGCGCTACATCGGCCTCGGTGAGATCCACCGGCCCGTACGATTCCGCGACCGCCTGCACTGACGCATCCCCTTCGGCGTCTTCGCCGGGCAGGGTCGGGAGATGCCCGGTGAGTCCGGCGAGCGCGGCGAGGTGCCCGCCGGCCGAGGCGCCCCATATGCCGATCCGTCCGGGATCAATGCCGAGGTCGACCGCGTTGCGGCGTAGGAACCGGATCGCCGCCCGCACGTCATGGAGTTGGGCCGGGAAGATCGCCTCCCCGGTCAGCCGATAGTCGATCGACGCCATCGCGAGACCCGCGTCGGCGAAGTACGTCCAGAGGTCGGGTGCGAGGGTGCGGTCACCGGTGAACCATCCGCCGCCGTGTAGCCAGATCACCACCGGCGTCGTGCCGGACGGCTGGTCGGGCAGGTAGAGGTCGAGGAGCAGCGGGCCGGTCGGACGCTCGCGGTAGGTGAGCGTCCGGGGCTCGGCAACAACTGTTTCTGCGTCGGTCACGCCGACCATCGTGCGGTCCGGATCACATCGAAGTCCATCAGGAATCGCCGGATGGACGTTCGGGTCACCCGAACGATCGGGCGTCGCGAACGGTGCGGGCGACGACGTCGGCGAACTCCGCGAGGGTCGGGTCCGGTCGTCGTCGGGGCAGGCAGAGATAGGTCGTCAAGCGGGGTGCGGTGGCGAACGGGATGAACCGGATGCCGGGCCGGGCGTAGGACTCGGCGGCGGATTCGCCCGCGAGGTTGACGCCCGCGCCGACGCCGCAGAGTTCCAGGATCTCCTCGAAGCTGTGGGCGATCGGGCGAAGGGTGAGGTCGGCGGTGTCCCCAACGAGGGTCTGCAGCCACCTCGACGACGTGTCGCTGTCGCGTACCGCGATGAGGGTCTCGCCGGACAGGTCCTCGCGCGTCACCGAGGTCTGCGCGGCCAGCCGATGATCGTCGCGCATCACCACTACGCATCCCTCATCCCACAGTGGTTGTGCACGAACGCCTTTCGGTGCTGCGCCGGCCTCGGTGACGAATGCGCAGTCGACCTCGTCGTCGGCGAGTGCGCGGTGGGCGCCGTCGAGGCCGAGGTGCTTGATCTCCCAGGTGACCTCGGGCATCGCCGCGGTCGCGGCGGCCATCGTCGCGCGGAACCGGGCGCTGGACACCATCAGTCCGACGCGCACCGACGTGCGCCGCCGGCCGCCTTCGCTCCACTCGACGACCTCGTCCATCGAGGCCAGCGCCTGCCTGGCGAGGGGGAGCAGTTCGGCGCCGGCCGCGGTCAACGTGACCCGTCGTGGCGTGCGCTGCAGCAGGGGCCGCCGGGTGCGCTTCTCCAGTACGGAGACGTTCTCGCTCACCGTCGACGGACTCAGATGCAAGGATTCCGCCGCGCGACCGAAGTGCAGGTGCTCGGCGACGGCGACGAAGCAACGGAGCTGCTGTGTGGTGATGTCCATGGGGCTCGTCCGATGGTAGGACGCGGCGGCGACCGGCGGGTGTCGGTTTGCTCGGTGCGTACCGACGACGGGCAGCCTCGCGTAACCGCGCACGCTGGGCGGTCAGGCGACAATTATTGACGCGTGTTCGCCAGATCTGCGCGGTTGTGCGGGGGCCTCGACGGTGGTCGGCCCCGAGCGACGTCACAGAGTCACCGAATGCCGTCCCGGCTCTCGCGGCTTTCGCTCAGTGAAGAACGGGCGGCCTCGCGTAACCGCGCACGCTGGGCGGTCAGGCGACAATTATTGACGCGTGTTCGCCAGATCTGCGCGGTTGTGCGGGGGCCCGCCGGCGGCCGCTCCCGAGCGGGGTCGTAACGAGACCGAATGTCGTCCCGGCTCTCACGGCTTTCACTCAGTGAAACAACGTCGTCGACACGTGTGACCCGGACCTCTTAGATTTGCCTTCATCCCCGGCGTCACCATTCGCCACGCCGGACCGGAGCGCCACAGAGAACGGACACCACCATGAGCCCACTCGCGGACACCACCCGCACCCAGGTTGCGATCGTCGGCGGCGGACCCGCCGGCCTGATGCTCTCGCACCTGCTGCACAACGCCGGCATCGAGAGTGTCGTCATCGACAACCGCACCGTCGAGCAGATCGAGACGACCCACCGGGCGGGCATCCTCGAACGCGACAGCGTGCGGTTGCTGGTCGACTCCGGTGTCTCCGACCGCGTCCTCACCGACGGCCACGAACACGAGGGCATCGCGCTGCGGTTCGGCGGCGTCAGCCACCGCATCGACTTCCAGAAGCTCACCGGAGCGTCGTGCTGGCTCTACCCGCAGACCGAGGTGTTCATCGACCTGCACCGCGCCCGCACCCGCGACGGCGGCGACGTGCGGTACGGCATCACCGACGCCGAGGTCACCGGTGTGACCGACGCGCCCGTCGTCCGCTACACCGACGCCGACGGCGCGCGGCACGAGATCACCGCCGACCTCGTGGTGGGCGCCGACGGGTCGCGCAGCATCTGCCGCGGCCTGGTGGAGAACGCCCACCAGTACTTCCGCGAATACCCGTTCGCCTGGTTCGGCGTCATGGTGCAGGCCCCGCCGAGCGCACCCGAACTGATCTACACCCGGGCGCCCGAGGGCTTCGCGCTCATCAGTCAGCGCACCGACACCGTGCAGCGCATGTACTTCCAATGCGATCCCACGGAGAATCCCGACGACTGGTCCGACGACCGCATCTGGGATCAGCTGCACACCCGGCTGTCCGGCCAGGACGGCTTCCGGCTCAAGGACGGCCCGGTGCTCGAACGCACCGTCCTGCCGTTCCGCAGCTTCGTCCAGTCGCCGATGCGCCACGGCAAACTCCTGCTCGCCGGCGATGCCGCCCACACCGTTCCCCCGACCGGCGCCAAGGGCCTCAACCTCGCACTTGCCGACGTCCGGGTGCTCGCCGACGTCATCGAACGCGCCGTCAACAAGAACGACTCGGACGCTCTGGACACCTACACCGACCGCGCCCTGTCCCGGGTGTGGAAGGCGCAGCACTTCTCGTACTGGATGACCACCATGCTGCACAACGTCGACGGTGCGTCGGACTTCGACGAACAGCGTCAACTCGGCGAGCTGGAAACGCTCGTCGCGTCGGAGGCCGGCTCGACCTACCTGGCGGAGGGCTACACGGGTTGGCCGCTCCACTGAGTCTCCACCACCGGGCCCACGGGCCGAGTGCACCCGATACCGTTGAGCGATGACCGACATCCTGTGGCCCGGCGACCAGCATGCCGGTGACGTCTTCTCCGACACCGCGGTCCTCGACGCGATGATCGCACTCGAGGCGGCGTGGTCATCGGGACTCGCGAAGGCGGGTATCGCGCCGGCCGAGGTGACGGTAAGCGCCGAACGGTTGCGTTCATTCGTCTCCGACGTGGACCGAGAAAAGATCGCCCTGGCCGCGGAATCCGGTGGCAATCCCGTCATCCCGCTCGTCAAGACCCTGCGAGCCGGACTCGGCGACGGCGATGCGGCGACCTGGCTGCACCGAGGTCTCACCAGTCAGGACCTCGTCGACACCGCACTGGTGTCCTGTGCGGCAACAGCTTTCGAGCAGATCCGTGGCGAACTCGGCGAGCAGGTGCGAGTTCTGTCGCGGCTGGCCGACGAGCATCGTGCCACCCCGATGGTGGCACGCACGCTCACGCAGCAGGCGATCCCGATGACCTTCGGGCTCAAGGTCGCCGGCTGGCTGCGTGGCGCCCTCGACGCCGTCGAGCAGGTCGATCGACTGGTGTTCCCGGTCCAGATCGGTGGTGCGGCTGGCACTTTGGCCGCCGCCCATGAGCTCGCCGCGGCGCTGGGAGAACCCGACGCGGCCGTCGTCGAGGCCACGACGGTGGCCGCGCGGGAGCTGGGTCTGGAACCCACGGTGCCCTGGCATACCGTGCGCACCGCGATCACCCGTGCCGGTGACGCCGCCGTCGGCTGCACCGATGCCTGGGGCCATCTCGCCAACGACATCCTCACATTGGCGCGCACGGAGGTCGGGGAACTCGGGGAAGGGGCGGCCGGCGGGTCGTCGACGATGCCGAACAAGGCCAATCCGGTTCTCTCCGTGCTCGTTCGACGAGCCGGGCTCACCGCTCCGATGCTGGGGGCGACGCTGCACGTGGCCGCTGCCGATGCTGCCGAGGAGCGGTCGTCGGGTGCCTGGCACGCCGAATGGGATGCGCTACGAACGCTGTTGCGGCATACCGTCGTCGCCGGTCGGCAGACCACGCGCCTCGTGTCGGATCTGCGGGTGCACGCAGATCGTATGCGCGCCAACCTCGATGCCGCGGGCGACGCGGTCACCGCCGAGCAACGCACGATGGCCGGCCTCGCCCACCATGCACCGGAGGGTGAATACTTCGGTGCCGCAGACAGACTCATCCAGATCCAACTCGACCGGGCACAAGGAGTTCAGCAATGACGCGATACGACGACGGCATGGTGGTACGCCGCGAGGTACTCGGCGACGCGCACGTCGACCGGGCAACCGCCGCGATCACCGACCTCACGCAGGAGTTCCAGGAGTTCATCACCGAATACGCGTGGGGCAGCATCTGGACCCGACCCGGACTGGACCGTCGCAGCCGATCGATGATCACCCTGACTGCGCTGATCGCGCGCGGCCATCACGAGGAACTCGCGATGCACGTGCGTGCGGCGCTGCGAAATCGGTTGTCGCGGGATGAGATCAAAGAGGTGATCCTGCAGTCGGCGATCTATTGCGGTGTGCCCGACGCGAATACCGCCTTCCGGATCGCCTCGAACGTGTTCGCGGAGATCGACGCGGAGAGCTGATTCCTTGCGGATGCGTCGGCTTGCATGGGCCACACCTCTGGAAATGGTTCGCGTGCACTGTGCACGCCTGCAGCCCTCACAGCTGTGGCTGGTGTCAGGTCGCGGACGGGAGATGTGACGCACTCCCCACGACCGATAACTTGTCAAATTATTGACAAACTCAACGGTTTGGTTTTACGGTGATTGTCACCACAACCCGAACCCGATGAGGAGCAGCGCACCATGCGTAACCAAGGAGTGGGCGGCTGGCCCTACCGAGTAGCCCGTCAAGAACCCGACGCACCGGCGATCGTCTTCCGCGATCAGGTGACGACCTACCGCGAGCTCGATTCCCGCACCACCCGGTTGGCGCATGCGCTCGCCGATCTCGGCGTGACGAAGGGCGACCGAGTCGCTCTGTTGAGCGCCAATCACCCCGCCTACCTGGAGGGATTGTTCGCCGCCGGGCTACTCGGCGCGATCCTGGTGCCGCTGAACGCACGTCTCACCGCCCCCGAGGTGACCTACACGCTGCGCGATTCGGGCGCCCACGTCCTCATCTACTCGGCCGACCTCGCCGACATCGCGGAGTCGTCCGCGGCGGAGGCCGGGACCGAGCGCCTGGTCGTCATCGACGGCGAACCCGGCGTGGGGACCCTCGGGTACGAGCAGGCCATCGAGCAGGCCGGCGTCGAGCGCATCGACACCGAGGTCGGCCACGACGACCCTTGCTTCATCATGTACACCTCCGGCACCACCGGTCACCCCAAGGGTGTCGTGTTGACGCAGGGTGCGGTCACGTTCGCGGTGATGAACGTCGTCATCGATCTCGACTTCACCAGCGACGAGGTCTCGCTGGTCACCGCGCCGCTGTTCCACACGGGCGCACTGAATTTCGTCGCACTGCCCACGCTCCTCAAGGGCGGGACGCTGATCATCGAAGAAGGCTTCGACGCAGGCCGGGCGCTGCAACTCGTCGCCGAACGCGGTGTCACCTACTCCTTCGGCGTGCCGACCATGCTCGACGCGATGAGCGCGCATCCGGACTGGGCGACGACCGATGTCTCGTCGATCCGCCGGTGGATCGCCTCCGGCGCGCCGGTGCCACCGCGCACCTTGAACACCTACGCAGCGCGTGGCATCGCGCTGTGCCAGGGATACGGCCTCACCGAGGCCGGACCCGGCGCGCTGATCCTCAAGCCCGGCCACGTCCAACGCAAGCTGGGCACGGCCGGCGTCCCGCACTTCTTCGCCGACGTGCGCGTGGTCAACGAGGACGGCACCGAAACAGCCACGGGCGAGCGCGGTGAGATCCAGGTCCAAGGGCCGAATCTCTTGCGGGAGTACTGGAATCGTCCGGACGCCACCGACGACGCGTTCACCGAGGACGGCTGGTTCCACACCGGAGACGTCGGCGTGCGCGACGACGAGGGCTACATCTCCATCGTCGACCGGCTCAAGGACATGATCATTTCCGGCGGCGAGAACATCTATCCGGCGGAGGTCGAGGCGGCCATCCTGGAAATGCCCGGCGTGCTCAGCTGCGCCGTGTTCGGCACCCCGAACGAGAAGTGGGGCGAAGTCGGTTGTGCTGCAATCACTCTTGCAGCGAACGCGGCACTGTCGTTCACCGAACTGGAGAGCTTCCTCAAGGCGCGTCTGGCCCGCTACAAGATCCCGAAGTCGATGGTGCTGATCGACGACCTCCCGCGCAACGCGACCGGGAAGATCCGCAAAGATCAACTGCGGGAGATGTATCCGGCGCCGGTGTGATGTGTTTGCGTTGGGCGCCCTTCGACACGCTCGCTCGTTCCTCGCGGGCTGCTCGGGGGGCGAGGGGAGCCTCGCGCGCTCGTTCCTCGCGGGCTGCTCGGGGGGCGGTAGGACGTTGACCAACACGCGGTACAGTGCTTTCACTGAGTGAAAGGACTGCGCTGATGGCGGGCAACACGGGTGCGCCGGGGCAATCCGTCGCCGCACGCACCCTGGCCGTGCTGGGCACGTTCGACGACAACCACCGCGCGCAGACCCTGACCGAGATCGCCGGTCGCGCCGAGCTTCCCGTCCCGACGGCGCACCGATTGGTGCGTGAACTCGAGACCTGGGGTGCACTGGTCCGCCGACCCGACAACACCTTCGTCATCGGTCGCCGCCTCTGGGACCTCGGACTCCTTGCGCCCATCCAATCCGGCATCCGCGAGGTGGCGGCACCGTTCATGCAGGACCTCTACGCCGCGACCCTGGCGACGGTGCACCTGGCGGTGCGTGAGGGCACGCAGGTGCTCTACCTCGACCGATTGTCCGGCCGGGCGTCGGTGCCGGTGGTCAGCCGTGTCGGTGGGCGACTCCCGCTGTATTCCACCGGCGTCGGGAAGGTGTTGCTGGCCCATGCCCCCGACGACATCCGCCGCGCGGTGATGTCGGACCTACGGCCGATCACCCGGCACACCATCGTCGCGCCGGGTGTCCTCGACCGGCAATTGCGCCAGATCCGCCAGCAGGGCTACGCGACGACCGTCGAGGAGATGACGATGGGTGCGTGCTCGGTCGCGGTGCCGGTCCGGGCGGGTGACGACGTGGTGGCCGCCCTCGGGGTCGTGGTCCCGACGCTGGGGCGCAACCGCGCGTCCCTGGTGGCCGCGGCGCAGGTCGCGGCGGCGAGCATCGGCCGCATGGTGGGTCGTTAGGAAGCCTCCCACGGCAATCATTGACAAACTCAATAATTAAAGAATATCGTGATTGCTACCACATCCACCGGATCAGGGAGCGTCACCAGTATGCGTAATCAGGGCGTGGGCACTTGGCCTCACCGGACGTCGCGGCAGAAGCCGGATGCCACCGCGATCGTGTTTCGCGATGCCGAGACGACGTACCGTGAACTCGACGACCGCACGACGCGGCTGGCCCACTCCCTCGCCGACCTCGGTGTGGAGCGCGGCGATCGTGTGGCGCTGCTGAGCGCGAACCATCCGTCGTACCTCGAGGCGCTGTTTGCCGCCGGCCTGCTCGGCGCGATCCTGGTCCCGCTCAATGCACGGCTGACCGCGCCCGAGGTCACCTACGCACTACAGGACTCCGGTGCCCGCGTCCTGATCCACTCGGCCGAGTTGGGCGAGGTCGCGGTGGCTGCAGCGGGCGAGGCCGGGACCGGGCGCCGCATCGTCGTCGACGGCGAACCGGATGCCGATGCCCTCGGTTACGAGGCGATCATCGCCACCGGCCGCACCGAGCGCATCGAAGTCGAGGTCACCCACGACGACCCGTGCCTCATCATGTACACCTCCGGCACCACCGGAAACCCCAAGGGGGTGGTGCTGACCCACGGCGGCGTCACGTTCGCGGTGCTCAATCCGATCGTCGACCTCGATCTGCTCAGTGACGAGGTCTCGCTCGTCGCCGCACCGCTGTTTCACACGGCCGCACTGAATTTCATCTCGCTACCGACCATCCTCAAGGGTGGCTCGGTGGTCATCGAAGAGGGCTTCGAGCCCGGGCGCATCCTGAAGGTCATCGCTGAGCGCAAGATCACCTATGCCTTCGGCGTGCCGACCATGCTCGACGCGATGAGCGCCCATCCCGACTTCGCGTCCGCCGACCTGTCGTCCATTCGGCGCTGGATCGTCGCCGCGGCGCCGGTGCCACCGCGCACGCTGAAGACCTACACCGCCCGCGGGGTCAAGCTCTGCCAGGCCTACGGACTCACCGAAACCGGTCCCGGCGCACTGGTTCTCACGCCCGCGTATGTCGAGGAGAAGCTCGGCTCGGCCGGCCTGCCGCACTTCTTCACCGACATCCGCGTGGTCGACCCCGACGGCGTCGAGACCAAGCCCGGCGAGCGCGGCGAGATCCAGATCCACGGGCCGAATGTCATGCGCGAGTACTGGGGTCGGGCCGACGCGACCGCCGCGTCGTTCACCGACGACGGCTGGTTCCGCTCCGGCGACGTCGGCGTGCGCGACGACGAGGGATTCGTGACCATCGTCGACCGCCTCAAGGACATGATCATCTCCGGTGGCGAGAACATCTACCCCGCCGAGATCGAGGCCGCCATCCTCGAGTACCCGGGTGTCATCGGGTGCGGGGTATTCGGTGTCCCACACGAGAAGTGGGGCGAAGTCGGTTGCGCCGCCATTACTCTCGACGACGGCGCGGCGTTGACGTATGAGGAGCTCGAGGCCTTCCTGACCGAGCGGCTGGCACGGTACAAGATCCCCAAGTCCATGGTGGTGCTCGACGAGATCCCCCGTAACGCGACCGGCAAGATCCGCAAGGACCGGCTCCGGGCGACCTATGCCACCCCGAACCCGGCCTGAGCCCTCGATGGTCACGACCATCTCGGGCAAGTGATCTCGGTGCGCTTCCTCGATCAGCGGTTGGCGCACGACGATTCAGGTCAGGAATCCGAGGTGTCGAAGGCGGTGCGGTACAGCAGCGAACGCAACGTCTCGAGCTGTTCGCGGTCGGCGTCGACGAACAACTCGCGCGCGACGTCCTTGGTGAGGCCGTGTGCGCGTTCGCAGAGTTCGCGACCGCCGTCGGTGGCCAGGATCAGTTTGTTGCGTCGATCGTCGGGATCGGTGGTCCGCACCACCAGGTCGCGGCCCTCGAGGTCGTCGACGAGTGCGACGATCTGGCTCGGATCGAGACCCACGTCGGACGCGAGACGCCGCTGCGTGATGCCGGTCGGTTCGTCGCACACCGCCGCCAGCACGCTGTAGGCGCGGACCTTGAGGCCGAGGGGTGCCAGGGTGCGATTCGTGGTCTTGACCAGGAGCGCGCTGACCCGCGCGATGAGGAACCCGAGGTCGTCCTCGAGGATTCGCCGCTTTGCCATCGGACTCCTTTCGCCTTCGGGAGTCTAGCAACAGAACAATCATTGACAAACTCAATCATTGCATGTCTAATCAAATGGAACGTTATGCACGCCCCAAGGAGGCACACATGGATCTCACCGGCAAAGTCGCCATCGTCACCGGCAGTGGACAGGGCCTCGGACTGGCCTACGCCAAGGAGCTGGCGGCCGACGGCGCGGCCGTCGTCATCAACGATGTCCGGCAGGAAACCGCGGACGCGGCGGTCGCCGAGATCACCGCGGCCGGCGGCAAAGCAGTGGCCGTCGTCGCCCCGGTCGGCAGCACCGAAACCGCACAGGCCCTGGTCAAGGCGGCCGTCGACAACTTCGGGCGCCTCGACATCCTGGTCACCAACGCCGGCATCCTGCGCGACAAGGTCCTCTGGAAGATGACCGACGACGACTTCGACGCAGTCATCAACGTCCACCTGCGTGGCACCTTCACGTGCGTGCGCGAGGCCGTGCTGCGATTCCGCGAGCAGGGCGAGGGTGGCCGCATCATCTGCATCGGCTCCCCGGCCGGACAGCGCGGCAACTTCGGCCAGACCAACTATGCGGGTGCCAAGGCCGGTATCGTCGGCATGGTGCGCACTTGGGCGATGGAACTGCGCAAGGCCGGCATCACCGCCAACGCGGTGTGCCCGGTCGCCGCCACCGCGATGACCGAGACCGTGCCGATCTTCAAGCCGTTCATCGACGAGGCCAAGGAGACCGGCAAGCTCGCCGACGTCATCCGTCGCGACGTCGGCATGGGTACCCCCGAGGACGTGGCCGGGGTCATCGCTTTCCTCGCCTCCGACGCCGCCGCCGACATCACCGGCCAGGCCATCTCCATCGGCGGTGACCGGCTGGCGCTGTGGTCGCATCCGGAGCTGGGCGAAACCGCCTACCACGACAACGGTTTCAGCGCAGACGACGTCGCGGCCGCGTGGCCCGGCACCTTCGCCAACAACCTCGAGACCGTCGGCGAGGAGTTCCCCGCCGAGGTCCTGGCGGCCGCGAAATGACCACCGACGGGGAGCGGCGCGAGCACGGGCGATCAAACGCCTGCTACGAGTACGGCGTCGACTTCGCCGCCATCAAGGCCATCGACATCCACACCCACGTCGAGATCGACGGGTGCGGGCACCGCTCGATGGACGACGAGTTGATGGCCGCGTCGGAGAAGTACTTCAAGTCCGGCGAGGAACGCACCCCGACCATCGAATCGATTGCCGAACACTACCGCGAGCGGAACATGGCGGCCGTCGTGTTCACCGTCGACGCGGCGTCGGCGTCCGGGCACACCCCGAACGACGTCGAGGAGATCGCCGAGAAGGCAGCACAATTCAACGACGTGCTCATCCCGTTCGGGTCCGTCGATCCGCTGCAGGGCAAGGCTGCGGTCAAGCGGGTGCACCGGCTCGTCGACGAATTCGGCGTCAAGGGATTCAAGTTCCATCCCAGCATGCAGGGCTTCGAACCGAACGACCGCCAGTTCTATCCGCTGTACGAGGTGATCGTGGAATGCGGTGTGCCGGCGCTGTTCCACACCGGCCAGACCGGCATCGGCGCGGGAATGCCTGGGGGACATGGCATCAAGCTGCGTTACTCGGACCCGATGCTGCTCGACGACGTGGCGGCCGACTTCCCCGACCTGACAGTGATCATGGCGCATCCGGCCGTTCCGTGGGTCGATCAGCAGATCTCGATCGCCACCCACAAGGCCAACGTGTACATCGACCTGTCCGGGTGGTCGCCGAAGTACTTCCCGCCGCAGTTGGTGCGCGCCGCAAACTCGATGCTGCGCCACAAGGTTCTGTTCGGCTCGGACTTCCCGGTCATCCAGGTCGACCGATGGCTTGCCGACTACGCGAAACTCGACATGAAACCCGAAGTCGAGCCGTTACTGTTCAAGGAGAACGCGATGCGCGTTCTCGGTATCAAGCACTGATCAACGCAGCACCAGAAGGACTTTCAATCATGGCTCTCGCAACCGAACCCGTTGTCACCAAAGTTGCCACCCTTGCCGATCTCGACCCGCTGGTCGGGCAGACCATCGGCGTCAGCTCCTGGATGCCCGTCGACCAGGACCGGATCAACACCTTCGCCGACGCCACGGACGATCACCAGTGGATTCACGTCGACCCGGCGCGCGCCACCGAGGAAAGCCCGTTCGGCGGACCGATCGCCCACGGCTACCTCACCCTCTCGCTGATCATCCCGATGTTCGAGGAGATCTTCGCGGTGGAGAGCGTCAAGATGGCAGTCAACTACGGGCTCAACAAGGTCCGCTTCACCAGCCCGGTGCCCGCCGGCGGCCGGGTGCGCCTGAACGCCACGCTGAAGTCGATCGAGCACCTGCCCAAGGGTGGCGTGCAGGTTGTCATCGACGCCGTCATCGAACTCGAGGGCAGTGAGCGTCCGGCCGTCGTCGTAGAGGGTGTGTACCGGTACTTCGAGTGAGGGTGTCTGCCACACTCGGCCAGCGGTGGGGCGTGTGCCTTCGTTGCTGATCGTGGAGGGCTACGGCTGATCGTGAAACATCCTTTCCCGCTGATCGAGTAAGCGAGGAGCTTGCGACGAGCGCATCGAGATCACTTGCCGCCCAGGTGGTCTCGATGCGCTCGGCTCCTTCGTCGCCGGGCTTACTCGACCAGCGGAGGGGCGCCGGGCTTGCTCGGCCGGCGGTGGGGGGACACGTTTTCGCTGATCGAGTAAGGCTCCGAGCTTGCGAGGCGCCGCATCGAGATCTGTTCTGGCGGTGGGGTGTCGGGCTTGCTCGACCTGCGGAGGGTGCCCACTCGACGGGAAACAGCGCCCAGTGGACGGGAACGGACGCCCACTCGACGGGGAACAGCGCCCAGTGGACGGGAACGGGCGCCCACTCGACGGGAAACAGCGCCCAGTCGACGCTATGCGTCCAGGGCAGTGAGGAATTCGTCGATCCGCGGCCAGGTTTCGGCGGTGGCGTCGCTGCCGGCGATCAGCCCCAGGTGGCTTGTCTCGACGGTGGTGAAGTGCACCTGTGGTGAGTCGGCGAAGATCTCGACACCGTGATGCGCGGCGGCCCAACTGACGATCGCGTCGCGGTGGCTGCCGAAGAGCTGGATCGGCACCGCAATCGACGTCAGGTCGATGGTGCGGCCGTCGAAATCCAGTACACCGGTGGCCAATTCGTTTCGGAAGACCAGGTTCTGCCACATCTGCTCGGACAATCGGCCTGGGTAGCCGGGCAGCGACTCCTGGAACCAGTCGATCACCTGCATTCGGGCCAGGGCTTCGGTGTTGTCGGCGTTACGCATGATGTAGCCCGGTTTCCGGAGTTCACGCTGCCACGCGGTGGCACGGTAGGCGGCTCGCACAAGGGGTGCCGGGATCCCGCCCATGGCTCTGAGGGCAAGCGTCACCGGAGTCGTCCCGATGGGTCGCGTGACCGCGCGCACAAGCGGATACGGTTGAACCAGAGCATAATTCAACGGAGTTCCGATGGCGGTGATCGATCGCACCGGTGACTCGGGGTGTGCCGCAACGGTGAGGAAGGCCACCGTGCCGCCCAGGCTCCACGCGGCCACGTCGACCGTCGAACCGGACGAGTAGTCGTCGAGTGCCCGCTCGATCGCCTCTGGGACGATGTCGTCGAAGAAATCCTCGAATCCCAGATGGCGGTCGGCGTAGTGCATCTCGCCGAAGTCGACGACGTACGGAATGCGGCCGGTCGACAGCAGGAACGCGACGATCGACATGTCGGGGGCCAGGTCGTAGCACCGCGCGGGCACGGCCAGCGGCGGCACCAGGAGGACGGGTGTGCGTCCGGACGCTCGCGCCGCGGCCAGGTCGTCGTCGGCGCCGTACCGGCACAGGGTGCGGTGCGGGCCTTCCGCGACGACCGTATGCGGAGTCGGCTGGTCGTCGGCGATGCGATCGCCGCGGGTCAGTCGGTACAGGGTGCGCACGCCGTCGAGCATGCGATGGATTGTATCGACGCTTCAGCGTTGCTCGGTCTGCCGCTCCACCAGTCCACCGATGCGGTAGTCGACGAGCTTGCGCATGACCAACGACGTGGTGGTGCGGGTGACGCCGGGGATGTCGAGGATCATGCCGGCGATGCGGTAGAGGTCGTCGGCATCGCGGGCCACCACGTGTACGAGCAGGTCGGTGACGCCGGACAGGCCGTGGACTTCGAGAACCTCGGGGATGTCGGCGAGGGCGTCGGAGATCGGCGACAGCAGACTCTGGGTGACGTCGGTGAGGATGAATGCGGTCAGTGGGTAGCCGAGTGCCGCGGGATCGATGCGACGATCAAACGACCGCAGGACCCCGCGCTGTTCGAGTTTGGTGAGCCGCGCCTGGACCGTGTTGCGTGATAGTCCGGTTCGTTCGGCGAGGGCGATCGTGGTGGCGCGGGGATCATCGGTGAGCGCGCGGAGGATGCGCGCATCGATGGAGTCGACCGTGCGGTTCGCTTCGGACAATGGTCACCTCGGGGCGGTCGACGACGCTCGCACGTGCAGAATGTTCAGGCAGACGGGTTGATCGTGCTCGAAGTGTAAACCGTCGAAGGAGTACCGATGTTCTATCTGACCGGCTTCGTCGTCTTCCTGGCCGAACTCGTCGCATGGGCGGGCGTGGCCTCGTTGGGGCTGCTGTGGCTGGGTAACACCCTCATCGGCTGGGTGGTATCGGTGCTGCTTCTGATCGTCGTGATCGGTTTCTGGAGCCGGTTCATGGCACCGAAGGCGCCTCATCGACTTCAGCCGGTGCCGTACTACGTCGTCAAGGCGATCATCTACCTTGGTGCGGTTCTCGCGATCGTCCAGGTGAGTCGGGTTGCGGCGGTGATCTTTGCGATCGTCGCGGTGGTGTCCGAACTCGCGATGCGACGGGTCGACACGGGATCAGACGGGTCCCCGGGCAGCCACCCGTGATCGGACTCAGCCGGCGACGGAACTCAGGATCGCCCGCGTGTACGCATCGGATCGGTCCGAGCCGATGATGCCGGGCGCCATCTTGTTCATGACGTAGGAGATGGTCATCTTCTGCAGCGGGAACATGACCGTCACCGACCCGCCCCATCCACCCCAGAAGCAGATGCGCTCGTCCGGGAGCGACGGAACCGTCTCGGGCTCGGGAAGCGCGAAGCCGATGCCGAAGCGCAGCGGTACACCGAGGACGAGGTCGACACCGCGCGCCTGCTCGTCGAAGATCTGGTCGATCGTCTTCTCCGACAACAGGTTCACCCCGTCGACAGTGCCGCCGCGGGAGATCGTCGAGAAGGTGCGGACCAGCGCGCGGGCATTGGTGTGCCCGTTGAGCGCTCCCATGTCGGCGCGCCGCCACTCGATGGTGTTGGCGGCGGCGGCATCGGCGGCCGGCCCGGTGAAGGTCTTGAACACCGGCGAATCGGTGTCCAGTGATGCGATGTCGATCGGAAGCGGTGGGGGAGGGATGATCTCGGCGATGCGGGCGTCGTCCTCGGGTTTCGCCCCGATCTGCAGGTCGACCCCGAGCGGTGCGGCGATCTCTTCGGCCACAAACTGTTTCAGGTGTTTGCCGGTGACACGTCGGACGATCTCGCCGAGCAGGTGGCCTTGGTTCTGGGCGTGGTACCCGGAGGCCGTGCCCGGTTCCCACCACGGTGCCTGGCGGGCCAGATGTGCGACCGACGAGTCCCAGTCGTACATGTCGGTGAGTTCGAATGGCTGATCCCATCCGGAGACGCCCGATGTGTGCGACATGACGTGGCGGACCTCGATGGCCTCCTTGCCGTTCTGTCCGAACTCCGGCCAGTACGTGGCGACCGGCTCATGCAGATCGATGAGTCCCCGTTCGACACAGATCAACACCGCCAGCGCGGTGACCTCCTTGGTCGTCGACCACACGTTGATGATGGTGTCGCGTTCCCACGGCAGGGTCTTTGCGGCGTCCCGATGACCACCCCAGAGATCGACGACGAGGTCACCGTCGATGTCCACGGCGATCGCCGCGCCGACCTCCTCGCCCGAGCGCAACTGCGCGGCGAGTTCGTCGCGGACGCGGTCGAAACGGGGGTCGTTGGTTCCGTGGATGTCGATGTCGGTGGGCACCATGGTCTCCTCTGGATGCGCTGTGATCTCCGCTAGACACTAGATCCGGACGGCCGTGCCGCGTCGGTACTTCGTCGAACCGGGCTTGCGGGTTGAGAGCCCGGGGTAATCGCTTCGCGCGTCCGGCGACCGGACAACCAGCCGCCGGACGCGCAGGTCATCGTGCGGCGTCGCGTAGTTCGCGCCGCAGGATCTTCCCGGTGACCGTCTTGGGAAGCTCCTCGACGATCTCCACCGACCGCGGGTACTTGTAGGCGGCCATCTGCTCCTTGCAGAACTCGACCAGTTCGTCGGGCGTCGCCGTGGCATCATCCCGCAGGGACACATATGCCTTCACGGTCTCCCCGCGGTACTCGTCGGGGATGCCGATCACCGCCGCCTCACGCACCGCGGGATGCGTGTACAGCACATCCTCCACCTCCCGCGGCCACACCTTGTAACCGGACGCGTTGATCATGTCCTTCTTGCGGTCGACGACGTAGTACCAGCCGTCCGAGTCCATGAATCCGACATCGCCGGTACGCAATTCACCGCCCGGGAGGGACTCGGCCGTCTTCTCCGGCTTGTTCCAGTAACCCTTGACGACCTGTGGGCCGGCGGTCGCGAACTCGCCGATCTCGCCGACCGGCACGTCGTCGCCGTGCTCGTCGATGACACGGACCACCGTGTTGAACACCGGTACGCCCACCGACAGGGCGCCCGACGTCGGGTCGACTGGGGCCCGCACTCCGAGCGGCACGCCATGCGAGGGCGACGACGTCTCGGTGAGCCCGTAGATGTTGTGGATGTAGGCGCCGAAGATCTTCTCCAGCCGATCGCCCATCGCGGGCGCGATCGGAGCACCTCCCGAGTAGAGGATGCGCAGGCTCGCAAAGTCATCCGGCGTTGCGCCCGGTGCCGCGGACAGTGCGTTGAACGCGGTGATCGCGGCCACCGTGAAGACCGGCTTGCGCTCCCGGATCGCGTCCAGGGTGACGTCGGGGGTGAAGCGATGTACCAGTGTCAGCGGCGTCCGTGCCAGCATCGCGAGCATGACGTGGCCGACGAGTCCGGTGATGTGGAACAGCGGTGCGATCCCGAGTACGCCCTCACCGGGTTTGAGTGCGGTCCAGTCCCGGTACGTCTGGGCGTTGAACGCCAGGTTGCCATGAGTGTTCATGGCGCCCTTGGGTTCTCCCGTGGTGCCGGACGTGTAGGTGAGGACGGCGGTGCCGTCGGTCGCCAAGGTCGGGGCCGGCACCGCCGCGCCGTCGTATCCGTCGATGATCTCGAGCAGGTCGAGGGTGTCCGGGCTTCGGTGCCGCCGTACTCCGTCGAACAGGCGGGTATCGTTGCGGGACTGGAAATCCAGTGGCGACGTGGTGATCACGGTGCGCACCGAGGTGTTCCCCGTGGCGATCACCTGCCGGGCCACGTCGGTGTAGAGATCATCGAGGGTCAGCACCGCGGTGGCACCCGAATCGGTGAGGATGTAGGTCAGCTCGCGTTGCTTGTTCATCGGGTTGACCGCCACCGCGATTCCGCCGGCCCGCCAGGCTGCGATCAGCCCGATGACGAACGACGGATTGTTCTGCACGTAGACCGCGAGGCGATCTCCCGGCGAGAACCCCTCGGCGACTAGGGCCGCGGCGAGCGCGGAGGCGGCCCGATCCACGTCGGCGAAGGTGAGTGTCGCGTCGAAATAGTAGATGAACGGCGCAGCGGGATCGTCGGCGACGGCCGCGTCGAACACGTCGAGTGCGGTCCGATACTCGACGTCGATGTCGGCCGGGCTGCCCGCCGGGTAGCGGGCGAGCCACGGCCGGTCTGCGTAACTCACTTGACCACCACCGGATTGACCGGCGAACCGGTGGCATTGTGAATCTTCAACGGCGCTGCCACATAGAAGAATTCGTAGACGCCGTCGTCGGCGCAGTCGGCGGCCAGCTTCTCCAGATCGCAGATCTCGGTGAAGGCGATACCCAGGTTCCGCATCAGGGCGTTGTGGAGCACCAGCGCCACCCCGTTGTGCGGGTCGGTGGTCACCTCATTCGCGATGGTGTCGGTGACGAGATTCGGAATCTCCTTGCCGGAGAACCATTCCACGAGTTCCGGCGAGTAGACGAGGCCGGGTTCGCAGAAGTCGTCGTAGAACTTGTCCCCCTGCCGGAAGAACAGCTCGAGGTGATTGGTGCGGATCAACAGGATGTCGCGTGGCTTGATCTCGATTCCCTGAGCGGCCGCACACTTCTCCAGGTCCGTGTGATCGAAGGTCTCGCGCGGGCCGAGGCACTCGACACCACGGAACCGGGCCATGTCGAGCAGCACCGCCCGCCCGGCGACGCCGCGCTGCGCGATGGGTTCGACGCTGGCCTTGTCCAGGCCGCCGATGGTGGTACGTGCGTCGTAGCCGTTCCAGATCTGTCCGTCGTACCAGACGTGTCCGAGGGCGTCGTACTGGGTGGAACCCTGCAGGAAGGCGTTGATCTTGTCGTCGGCATAGTGCAATCCGCCGGGGAACGCCGGTCCGTCGCCGCCTTCGTCCCAGTGTGACTCGTCGAGGATCATCTCCCGTGTCGCGGGACTACGGCCGGGCCAGACCGGGTCGCCGTTGGGATCGCCGATCAAGCGCTGCAGCGTGAACAGTGCGCCCTTCTTGATGAGTGAGGCGCCGGCGAGGACTTGTTCCGCGGTGAGGTAGTTGAGGCTGCCGACCTCGTCGTCGGGTCCCCACTTGCCCCAGTTGGAGGGGGAACCGTCGAGGAGTTCGGTCAGGTCGGGTGCGGTGGTCATGATGCGGCCTCTCCGTTGAGTGGGTGGCAGTGAACTGAACATCGGTGATCGAACGTTCGGGAAGTTCAGTGAGATGAGCATCACAAGAATTCCGGCCGGCGTCAAGGGGTTCGCGCCACTCGAATGATGCTGCGGTGTGGCGGGATTCGCCGACGCGCAGGTTCAGCTCGGCTGAACAGCCATCATTGCGAGGGCGTGCTGGGCATACTGTCGGGCCACCTCCGGCGGACTGAGCGTTCCGCTCGCGGAGAACCAGTAGGGCAGCGCCATGCACATCGTCGCGACCGCGCGTGCCGTCTCACGGGGAGTGTCGGTGGCAAACGACCCTTCGCCGACGGCTTCGATGGCGGCCGAATCGAGGCGCTCTTGCAGACGGCGGCGCACGCCCACGATCCGACTGCGGTCCGGTTCTTCGAGGCTGCGCATCTCGGTGGCGGAGATGAACGCGAGATCGCGACGCATCGCGTGGCAGAGCGCCAGCGCCTCCACCATGCGGGCGAACCGTTCGGCCGCCGGCCCGCCTTCCGAATCTGCCGCGGCCACACGCCATTCGATGTCCTGCAAGGTCAGGTCCATCAGGGTGACCAGGAGGTGTTGCTTGCTGCGGTGATAGTGATAGATGCCCGCGACGCTGCTCTCGGCGGCGGTCGCGACGAGTCGCATCGTCGCCCCGTGATACCCCATCTCGGTGAACACCTCGACGGCCGCGCGTAACGCCGGATCGAGGTCGAGGTCGGCGAACTGTCGCCAGTCTGACGTGGCGGCCGGAGGCCCCGCGGGCTCCGGGGTGGTGGTGACCGGGGTGAGCAGATGTGCCGGCGGCATGTCGAGCGTGTGCGCGATCTGCTGCAACCGATCGATCGTCAAAGAGACCTTGCCGTTCTCGATCGCGCTCATGGTCCCGACGCTGACACCGATCGCGGAGGCGAGTGCGCGAAGAGTGAAACCCGACCGCTGCCGCGCTTGTCGCACCGCAGCTCCCGTCGCGCTGAGTTCAGTCACCCTGAACACAGTAGTGCTGCGGGTGGCCGGAGAAGGCGAGATCGCGCGGTCTCGTTCCACCGGCCGCGGGCAACGTCCTAGACTTCTGCCGACAGTGATCCGAGGAAGGGGTTCGGCGTGAGCGCCTACGACGACCTGCCCTGGCTCGCGCACTACGACGGGCGACCCGCGCACCAGCGGGTCGAGTTCGCGACCGTCGTCGACATGTTCGACGCCGCGGTGTCGGCGGAGCCGGACGAGCCGGCGATCCGGTACTTCGATTCGACGATGACGTGGGCCGAACTCGACGCCGCATCTGACGCTGTGGCGTGGCTGCTCCGCGCACGAGGCTTTCGTCAGGGGCAGCGATGCGCGCTCTACCTCCAGAACGATCCCGCCTTCGTCATCGGCCTGGTTGCGGCGTGGAAGGTCGGCGGGATCGCGGCCACCATCAGTCCGATGAGCAAGGCCGACGAGTTCGCCTACTTTCTGCGGCGCTACACGCCGACCGCGCTGATCGCGCTCGACGACCTGTACATCGAGGTCGCGCGGGATGTGCTCGCGGACCCGGAACGTGACCTCGCCGTGCCCATTGTGCTCACGGCGTCCGCGCGTGATTTCCAAAGTCGTGATGATCCACGGGTTTTCGACCGAAGTCGAATCAGTCCACCGGCGGACACCGTCGATCTGGCCGCGCTGGTCGATGCGGAGAAACTCTCGACTGGCCGCCGGCCGATCGGCCCCGGTGACGTTGCGGTGTTGCTGAGCACCTCGGGCACCACGGGATTTCCCAAAGGAGCGCAGATCAGTCATGCGAATCTGACCTTCAACACCCAGATCTACCGCGACTGGACGAGATTGCTGCCCGGCGAGCCGATCTTGGCGCTGGCACCCATCTTTCACGTGACCGGGTTGGTGGGTGCGGTGACCCTGGCCATGCTTTTGCGGTCGCCACTGGTCCTCACCCATCGCATTCTCCCGCCCATCGTCGCCGATGCCATCAGGGAATGGCGACCGGCCTTTGCTGTCGCAGCCATCACCGCCTATCTGGGCCTGGCCGACGAATCCGACATCACCGCCGCAGAGATGGCACCGCTGCGTGTTCGCTACTCGGGTGGGGCGCCGATCGAACCCGCTGTCGCGCAACGACTCGAGGATCGATTGGGCGGTTACATCCACAACATCTACGGACAGACGGAGACGACGTCGCCCTCACATATCGTGCCGGTGGAACTGCGGGCGCCGGTGGATGCCGAAACCGGCGTGCTCTCGGTCGGTATTCCGGTATCCAACACCGTTGTCCGCGTTGTCGACGATGCCGGCCGGGATCTACCCGCAGGTGAGATCGGTGAGCTGATCACGACCGGTCCGCAGGTCATCGAAGATACTGGGACGATCCGGAATCCACCGCCGCAGCGCTCGCCGGAGGCGAATTGCACACCGGCGACATCGGTTTCATGGACGACGAGGGTTGGTTCTACGTCGTCGACCGGAGCAACGACGTCATCAACGCGGCCGGCTACAAGATCTGGCCGCATGAGGTGGAGCAGGTCTTGACACGGCACACCGAGGTCGTGGAGGCGGCGGTCGTCGGTATCGCCGATGACTACCGGGGCGAGAGCGCCAAGGCGTTTGTGGTGGTGCGGCCCGGTAGCGCGGTGACCGAACGCGAGCTCGTCGACTACTGCCGAAATCGGATGGCGGCGTACAAGTATCCGCGAGAAGTGGAGCTGGTGGGGTCTTTGCCGCGCACCACGACGGGAAAGCTGTTGCGGCGCAAGCTGCGGTGAGTGATCCCGGTCTCGATACGCGCCCGGTTCCTGAGCAAGCGAGGGGACGAGCGCGTCGAAGGGCGCTTCACTCGGTGCCCGATCCGAGGAGCGTCCCCCGCTGATCGAGTAAGGCTCCGAGCTTGCGAGGTGCCGCATCGAGATCACTTGTCGCCAAAGGGAAGTGGTCTCGATGCGCGGCCGGTTCCTGAGCAAGCGAGGGACGAGCGCGTCGAAGGGCGCTTCGCTCGGTCGCTTACTCGACCAACGAGAGGGGAGCGGGTGCGGGGGCATGGGTGGAACGCACTGAAGGCCCCGCCGGTATCGACGGAGCCTTCAGTCTTCCTGTGAGAGCAGAAGTTACAGCCCCATGTCCCGACCGATGAGGTCCTTCATGATCTCGGTGGTGCCACCGAAGATCGTCTGGATGCGCGAGTCGGTGTAGGCGCGGGCGACGCGGTACTCGTTCATGTAGCCGTAGCCGCCGTGCAACTGGAGGCAGTTGTCGATGACGCGCTTGGCCAGCTCGGTGCACCACCACTTGTTCTTGGCGGCGTCGACGGCGGTCAGCTCACCGTCGACGACGGCCTGCAGGCAGCGGTCGATGTAGGTCTCGGCGATGTCGAGTTCGGTGGACATCTCCGCGAGGGTGAACCGGTTGTGCTGGAAGGTGCCGATCGGCTTGCCGAACGCCTTGCGGTCCTTCGTATATTGCAGCGTCTCCTCGAAGACGGCGCGCGCGCCGGCGATGGCGCCGACGCCGATGGACAGGCGCTCGGACGGCAGGTTGTGCATCAGGTGATAGAAGCCCTTGCCCTCCTCGCCGAGGAGATTCTCGGCCGGGACGCGGACATCGTTGAAGTGCAGCTCGGCGGTGTCCTGAGCCTTGAGACCCATCTTGTCGAGCTTGCGGCCACGCTCGAAGCCCTCCATGTCGCGCTCGACCACCAGCAGGGAGAAGGCCTTGTGTCCGGCCGCGGGGTCCGGGTTGGTGCGGCACACCACGACCACCAGGTCGGAGTTGATGCCCGAGGAGATGAAGGTCTTGTTGCCGCTGAGGATGTAGTCGTCGCCGTCGCGCTTGGCCGACGTCTTGATGCCGGCGAGGTCGCTGCCCGCACCGGGTTCGGTCATCGCTACGGCGAGAATCGTTTCGCCGGTGGCCATGCCGGGCATCCAGCGCTTGCGCTGCTCGTCGTTGGCCAGGTGCAGGAAGTACGGCACGAGGACGTCGTTCTGCAGGCTCAATCCGGGTGCGGCGCCACCGAATCGGGCGAACTCCTCGACGACGACGGCATTGAAGCGAAAGTCGTCGGAGCCTCCGCCGCCGAACTCTTCGGGAATGTTGAAGCCCAGCAGTCCGGCGTCGCCGGCCCTGACGTAGGCCTCGCGGTCGACCTGGCCGTTGGCCGTCCACTTCTCGACGTTCGGGGCACACTCACGGGCCAGGAACTCACGGGCGGTTTCCCTGAGCTGCTCGTGCTCGGGCTCGAAGACGGTGCGTTTCATGATGTTTGCTCCTCTGGTGGGTCGTGGTCAGTGGGTGGGTGGCTGTGCGCCGACGGCGCGTAGGGAGGTGGCGACATAGGTCGCGGCCACCTGATCGGGGGTACGGGGGCCGGAGTGGCGGTACCAGCCGGTGACGGATTGGCAGGCGCCGAGCAGGTAGCGCAGCACCTCTTTGACCTCTTCGTCGATGTGGAATTCGCCCGACGCCATGCCGCGGCGCAGGACGTCCTCGATCATGTCCTCCATCTCGGAACGCAATGCGACGTAACGCTCGCGGCGTGGGTCGGTCGCGTCGAGATGCCGGAACTCGCTTGCCACGCTGGCCAGTTCGAGGTCGCCGGTCATGTGCAGGACGATGGCCTCGATCGCGTTGGACAGCTGATCGGTGGGCGTCGATGCGTCGCCGACCGCGGCGGTCACCCGGCTGAGGACCGATTGCATCCCCGACTCGAGCAGCGCGAACAAGATGCCCAGCTTGTTGTCGTGGTGGTAGTAGAGCGTGGGCAGCGACACCTCGGCGCGGTTGGCGATGTCACGGATGGAGGTTCCGTGAAAACCGCGGGCGTGAAAGGCGTTACGTGCCGCCTCGAGGGTCGGCGGTAACGGGACGGGCTCGATCCGGCGCCAGTCGGTGTCGTCGCGGGTGTCGGTCGGCACCGACGAGGTGCCGACCGACGTCGAGGCATCAGACACGTTCGATGATGGTGGCGTTGGCCATGCCCGCGCCCTCGCACATCGTCTGCAGGCCGTAGCGGCCCTCGGTCGCTTCGAGGTGATTCACCAGGGTGCTCAGCAGTCGGGTGCCGGAGGAGCCGAGCGCGTGGCCCAGGGCGATGGCACCGCCGCGCGGATTCAGCTTTGCCGGATCGGCGCCGAACTCATGGGCCCAGGCCAGCGGCACCGACGCGAAGGCCTCGTTGACCTCGTACGCATCGATGTCGTCGATCGACAGGCCCGAGCGCGAAAGGATCTTGCGCGTGGCCGGAATCGGCGCGGTGAGCATGAAGATCGGGTCGTCGCCGGCGAGGGCGAACGAGTGGAACCGGGCGCGCGGCTTCAGGTTCAGCTTGGACGCCATGGTGTCGCTCATGATCAGCGCGCCCGAGGCGCCGTCGGTGAGCGGGGACGAGTTGCCCGGTGTGACGTGCCAGTTGATCTCCGGGAACCGTTTCGCGGACTGCTCGGAGTAGAACGACGGCTTCAGTCCGGCGAGCCCTTCGGCGGTGGTGGAGGCACGCACGGTCTCGTCGACGGTGTGCGTGATGGTCTCGCCGTCGGTGGTCTGCACGTCGATCGGGACGATCTCCCGGTCGAAGAAGCCATCGCTCGCGGCCTGGGCGGCCCGGCGATGTGACTCGGCGGCGAACTGATCGAGGGCGTCCCGGTCGAGTTTCCACTTCGCGGCGACCAGTTCCGCGGAGATACCCTGTCCGACAAGTCCTTCGGGGTATCGCGCGGTGATGCTCGGGCCGTACGGGTTCTGGCCGGCGACGGTGAAGCCCATCGGGACGCGGCTCATGGACTCGACGCCGGCGGCGATGACGATGTCGTAGGCGCCCGCGATGACACCCTGCGCGGCGAAGTGTGCGGCCTGCTGACTCGAACCGCACTGGCGATCGACGGTGGTGGCGGGCACCGATTCGGGGAATCCGGCCGACAGCAGCGCGGTGCGCGAGATGTTGAGGGCCTGCTCGCCGGCCTGCCCGACGCAGCCGCCGATGACGTCGTCGACCAGTGCGGGGTCGAGATCGTTGCGCTCGACGAGGGTGCGCAGGACATGGGCGAGCAATTCGACGGGCTGCGTGTTGGACAGGGCGCCGCCGGGCTTGCCCTTTCCGGATGCGAGGCGGGCTACGTCGACGATGACGGCTTCGGGCATGGGATGGATCCTCTCGCTCGGTGGCAGCGGTATCGGCGGGGCAGAGGCGAGCGCCGCCGATCTAACGCTCGATATACAGGTCTAGCACGCCGAGAGCCGCCGGATCAACAGATTCGGCGGCTCTCGTGGAATGTGGCTCTGCTAGGACACGCCTAGATCGCGCCCTTGTCGGCGTCGCCTGCGGGAACCGCGGTGAAGGTCTTCACGTCGAGCGGGCCGGCCAGCTTGTCGCCGATCGCCTTGCCGAGCTCGGCGAGCGCGGGCGCCTTCATGTGGGCTTCGAGTGCCTCCGCTGACTCCCAACGCTCGATCATCACGAGGTCCGTCGAATCGCCGGTCGCCTCGTGGAGTGCGTATTTGCCGGACCCGGGCTCGCCGTGCACCTGCGGGATGGCGGTGAGGATCGCCTCGCGGACAGCGGACTCCTCGCCGGGCTTGGGGGAGATGGTGGCGACGACGATGACTTCGGACATGACACAACGCTCCTGGAGTTCGATGGGTGATCCGGTGATCGACGTTAGGTCATGCGGCAGCAATTGGACTCCGTTTCCCAAGGCGTGGGACGCTTAATCGCCGCCGGGCTGCTCCAGATACGCGACGATCGCGTGCGCGAACCCGCGGCGGGCGTCGTCGTCGTCTTCGTAACTGCCCAGCTGCGCCTCGGACACCAGCCCGCGCATGGCCCCGGGGATGAAGGCGGCCACATCCCGGACGCGCGCCGGGTCGACGTCCAGATCGGCAAATGCCTTCTGGCATGCGCGAGCCCACGATTCCTTCCACGACGCGAACTCGGCCGCGGTCTGTGGATACAGCCTTTCGAGCTCGTCGTGGTCGCGGGGCAGGGCGGCGCGGAGGTTCTCGATCGCGAGGGAGTCGACGGTGGTCAATCCGTGGAAGAGCATCTCGACGATCTCGACGACCCGTCCGGCCAGCGGCGCGGTGTTGTTCTCGCGGTACGGCAGTTCGCCGCGTCGGTCGGCGGTGGCGCGCAGCACCGCCGCCCATAGGCCGTCGACGTCGCCGAACTGGTACTTCACCGTTCCCCAGGTGGCCCCGATGTCCTTGGCGATGCGATTGGCCGACACCGACCCGGGTTCCCCCGAGGCGAGAGCCCGTACGGCTGCATCGAGCATCGCCTCGCGTGTCGCGAGGCCCCGGCGGTTGGTGCGACGTGTGCTCGCCTCGATCTCGGCGGTCATGGGGCCTGAGCCTACCCGGCCGCCATTCTTTCGTAGAACCCTCTGTTGTTTTTTCACAGAGCCCACTATGGTTCTCGATGAGGCACCGCAGTCCACTCGTCGAGAGGAGCGTCGCGCATGGCCAAGACCCCGTTGTCGATGGAACCGACCGGCTGGTTCCAGGTCGCGTGGTCGACCGAGGTCGGTGTCCGCGATGTGCGGAGGATGAAGTACTTCGGACGCGAGATGGTCGCGTGGCGGTCGGTCTCGGGGGCGGTGTCGGTCTTCGACGCGTACTGCGAACATCTCGGTGCGCATCTCGGATATGGCGGCCATGTCGAGGGCGAGAATCTGGAATGCCCCTTCCACGGGTGGCAGTGGAATGCCGAGGGCCGCAACGTCTGCATCCCGTACGAGAAGCATCCCAACAAGGGACGTCGCATCCGCAGCTACCCGGTGGTGGAGCGCAACGAGGCGATCTGGATCTGGTACGACAAGCACGGTCGCCCACCGTATTTCGACGTTCCCGACATCTTCGCCGACTTCGGCGACGACGCGACCGCCGCCGACTACTATCCGCCGGTTCCCGCGGCCACCCTGTTCCGTCCCGGCCTGGAGATACATCCGCAGTACATCATGGAGAACGGCGTCGACTTCGCCCACTTCAAGTTCGTCCACAAGACGCCCTTCATGCCCGAGTTCACCCGCCACGACTTCTCCGGCCCCGTCTCCCACGTCGACTTCACCATCGCGTTCGAGGAAGGTGCCACGCTCGAATCTGCCACCAGCGGAGTCGAATCCATCAACGCCGGCCTGGGCTGCTCGGTCACCAAGAGCTGGGGCATGGTCGACAACCGCACCATGCCGGCGGTGACGCCGGTCGATGAGCACACCTCCGATGTCCGGTTCACCGTCTGGATCGGCCGCAAACACGGTGAGGAATCCGGCGACATCACCGACTACGGAAAAGCGATGGCGGGCTTCGTCGTCGACCAGTTCGAAGCCGACATCCACATCTGGTCGCATCAGCGCTACTCGGACCCGCCGGCGTTGTCGCGGAAGGAATTCCAGGGATTCACCGCTCTCCGCGAATGGGCTCGACAGTTCTATCCCGACGGTGGTCTCGACGGGGTGGATCCGCGACCCTCACACGGCGGCGCCATCGTGTCGGCCCGATCCTGACCTCCGCGACGACGCCCACCCGACCAGCAGAAAGGCCGTCAATCATGACCTCCTCCACCACGATCCGCGTCTTCCAGGTGGCCACCGGCAATCTCGGCACCGAGATGATCGGCCGCATCCAGAGCCATCCTGACCTGGAACTCGTCGGGCTCCATTGCTATACACCGGAGAAGATCGGCCGCGACGCGGGCGAGATCGTCGGCATCGACCCGATCGGCGTCCGTGCCACCGGCACCGTCGAGGAGATCATCGCCGCGCAGCCGGATGTGCTGACATTCCACGGCGTCTTTCCCGACGAGGATCTCTATCTCCGAGTCCTCGAGGCCGGGATCAACATCGTCACGACGGCCGACTGGATCACCGGATACCACCGCGACACCAATCATCCGCGCCCCGGAGGGCGCAAGACCACCGATCTCATCGAGGAGGCGTGCCAGAAGGGTGGTGTCACCTTCTACGGCACCGGCATGAATCCCGGTGCGTGCCAGGTGATCGGCGTGGTCCAGTCGATGGACGTCGCGGACATCGAGAACATCACCGTCACCGAGTCCGTCGACGTGTCATGCCACCACTCGGTGGAGACGTGGAAAGAGGTCGGCTACGGCAAACCGGTCGACGATCCGAGCCTGCCCGGCTCGCTCCGCAAGTTCACCGAGGTGTTCGCGGATTCTGTCTACCTGATGGCCGACTGCTTCGACCTTCAACTCGACGAGGTCAGGTTCGACCACCAGTTCGCCGCATGCACCAAGGACGTCGACCTCGGCTGGTACTTCCTCCCCGAGGGATCGTTGGGCGGCAACTACATCAAGTATCAGGGCATGGTCGACGGGATACCCCGGGTCGAGACGCACCTCGAGTGGCAGATGACGCCGTACACCGATCCGTCGTGGGATATCAAGGGCTGCTACATCACTCACATCACCGCCGATCCGTCCATCTACAGCAAGCATATGATCTTCCCGAAACGTGGTGTGGATCTGTCGAATCCGGACTCGTTCGCCTCCATCGGCATGACCGTCACCGGAATGCCGGCGCTGAACTCCATCACCTCGGTCGTCGCGGCGCGCCCCGGCATCATCACCAGTGCCGATCTGCCGTTGCGGGGATTCGCCGGGCGTTTCAAGCTCTGACTGCGTGTCCGTCGGTCGGCGTAGGGTGGCCGCATGGCCCGAACCGTAGCGAGATCCGACGCCGTGGACCGAACCGCATTGCTGGACTTCGTCCGTCCGCGACACCGCATGATCCTGACCACCACGCGGGCCGACGGCGGACCGCAGATGTCACCGGTGACCGGCGGCGTCGACGAGGACGGTCGCATCGTCATCTCGACCTACCCCGGACGTGCCAAGGCCAACAACGCCAAACACACGCCGTCGGTGAGTGTCTGCGTGCTGTCGGAGGATTTCAACGGCGCGTGGGTGCAGGTCGACGGTGAGGCCGAGGTGCTCGACATGCCCGACGCCGAGGATGCGCTCGTCGACTATTTCCGGTCCATCTCCGGCGAGCATCCGGACTGGGACGAGTACCGCGCCGCGATGCGCACGCAGGGAAAGTCGTTGATCCGCATCACCCCAACCCGTTGGGGTCCGGTGGCGACCGGCGGCTTCCCCGCGGACATCGCGGCGAAGCTCGATGCGAAGGATGGGTGAGCCAGACCTTCCCCCGCCCGATGGCGCCATCCGGGCGCCGCCGAGTGCGGCGTCGTGCATCTCCTCGATCCACTCGGGCGGTGGGTTGAGTGCGATCTCGGCACCTCGGCGCAGGAGAGTGCGCACCCGGGGAGACGGGGTCGGCCACGTCATGCGAACAGGACGCCCCATTTCAAGCGCGAAGTGGGGCAAAGTGTCCCTGGTGTGGCGAGTCTCGATTGGGGCATGCTGGAGTTCTGAGCCGCTCACGATCCAGTAGTCAGAGGGAGTAGTACGTGACCACATCGACCGTCACCGACCGCGTCGACGTTCTGATCGTCGGCGCCGGGATCTCCGGCATCGGGGCCGCCCGGTACCTCACCGTCGAGCATCCCGAGCGCACCTTCGCGATCGTCGAGGCCCGGGCCGTTTCCGGCGGGACCTGGGATCTGTTCCGGTATCCGGGCATCCGGTCGGACAGCGACCTGCACACCTTCGGCTACGACTTCAAACCGTGGCGCGACAAGCAGGCCATCGCCGACGCACCCCGCATTCTCGACTACCTCCACGAGACCATCGACGAGAACGGCATCACCGACAAGATCCGCTACCACCACCGGGTGATCTCCGCCGCGTGGTCGTCCGACGATGCCCGGTGGCTGGTCGACATCGACCGTGACGACACCGGTGAACGTATCCAGATCAGTGCGAACTGGATCTTCTGCGGTTCCGGCTACTATCGCTACGACGAAGGGTTCACCCCGGAATTCGCCGGGCGAGAACGGTTTACCGGACAGATCGTGCATCCCCAGCACTGGCCGGAGGATCTCGATTACGCGGGCAAGAAGATCGTGGTGATCGGCAGTGGGGCCACCGCGGTGACCCTGGTGCCGGCGCTGGCGCCGGACGCGGGGCAGGTCACCATGCTGCAACGGACCCCGACGTACGTCATCCCGCTGCCGCGAGAGGACGCGATTGCCAACGCGCTCAAGCGATATCTCGGCGACGAACGGGGCTATGCCGTCACACGTGCGAAGAACATCGCAATTCAGCGGATCAATTTCGAGTTCTGCCAACACTTTCCGAAGCTGGCGCGCAAGCTCATCCGAAAGATCAATGCCGACCGGCTGCCCGAGGGGTATCCGGTGGACACCCACTTCAACCCGCCGTACAACCCCTGGGATCAGCGTCTGTGTGTGGTGCCCGACGGCGACCTGTATCGCGCGATCCGCAACGGTGACGCCGACATCGTCACCGACACCGTCACGACCTTCACCGAGAAGGGCATCCTGCTCGAGAGCGGCACCGAACTCGAGGCCGACATCATCGTCACCGCAACCGGACTCAACCTGCAGCTGTTCGGCGGGATGACGCTGAGCGTCGACGGGAAGCCGGTGTCGTTCCCGGACACCGTCGCCTATCGCGGCGTCATGCTGTCCGGTGTTCCGAATTTCGCACTCGCCGTTGGTTATACGAATTCGTCGTGGACGCTCAAGATCGGCCTGCTGTGCCAGTACTTCTGTCGCCTCCTGACCTACATGGACGCGCACGGCTACGACGCCGTCCGGGCGGAAACCGATCCCGGCATACAGACGCGGCCGCTGCTGAATTTCGGCGCCGGGTATGTCAAGCGGTCGCTGTCGATGTTGCCGAAGCAGGGCACGGAACCACCGTGGACGATGTCGATGAGCTACTACGCGGATCGCCGACGACTTCGGGGCGACATCGCCGACAGGTACCTGCACTTCTCCGGGCCGCGGACACGCACGACGCCGGCCCCGGCGACCGAGGCCGCGGTCTCCTGATCACCCAACACTCACCGAGCCCTCAGGTGAACTCCGTAGGCTCACCCGTATGAGCATCAGCCCCACCGTCTTGGTGTCCTCGGCCGGCCTCGTCGGCGGTTACGCCGCAGCCCGTTTCAGCGGGCGCCGGGAACTGGGCGGCGTCGTCCTGGCCGGTGCCGGCGCCTGGTGCACACATGAGTGGGCCAAGCAGGGGCCGGTCGTCGCCGGTGGTCTGCTCGCGACATACCTCGGAGCCTTCGGCGCCTCGCATCCGCTGGCCAAGCAGATCGGCGCGTGGCCGTCGGTATTCGCGGTCACGGCCGCGACCGCCGGCACGACCTATGCGGTGACCCGCCGAGGCTGACACGGGGACACCGTGTGCCGCGCTCACCAGCCCATGCGTGGCAGTATCCGGCTGTGACCACCACACCCCACATCGTCATCGTCGGCGCCGGATTCGCCGGGCTCCACGCCGCCCGGGCATTGAAGCGGGCGCCCGTCCGGGTGACGGTCGTCGACCGCGGCACCAGTCATCTCTTTCAGCCGTTGCTCTATCAATGCGCCACCGGACTGCTGTCGGAGGGTGCCATCTCGAGCCCGATCCGGCACCTGCTGCGGCGTCAGCGCAACGCCGACGTGGTGCTCGGCGAGGCCACCGACGTCGACCCGGATGCCCGTACGCTGACGCTCGAACGTGTCGACGGGTCGACACGGACACTCGCCTACGACCAGCTGGTCGTCGCGGCCGGGATGCGGACCTCGTACCACGGCGACGACCACCTCACCGAGCATGCCGTCGGCATGAAGACTCTCGACGATGCCCTCGCCATACGGCGCAAGATCATCTCCGCCTTCGAGATGGCCGAATCGATCTCGGACCCCGAGCAGCGACGGGCTTGGCTCACGTTCGCGGTGGCCGGCGGAGGCCCGACCGGCGTCGAACTCGCCGGCCAGATTCGTGAGGTCGCCATGATCACGTTGCGGCGCGAGTTCCGCAGCATCGACCCGGCCGAGGCCCGGGTGCTGTTGCTGCACGGCGGCGATCGTGTCCTCCCGTCGTTCTCGCCGGGCCTGTCGCGCAGTGCGCAGAAGACGCTCGACCACCTCGGCGTCGAGACACACCTCGGTGTCCATGTCACCGACGTCACCGACGAGCAGGTGACGACGACGGACAAGAAGACCCATGAGGTGCTCCGATATCCGGCGCGCACCGTGCTGTGGACCACCGGCGTGGAGGCGGTGCCGTTCGCGGGTGTGCTCGCCCGGGCTCTCGGCATCGAGCAGGATCGCGGGGGCACCGTCCCGGTGGAGGCCGATCTCTCGGTTGCCGGGCATCCCGAGGTCTGGGTCGTCGGCGACATCAGCTCGCGTGATCACCTGCCGGGAGTGGCCGAAGTGGCCATGCAGGGCGGGCGGCACGTCGGCAGGACGATCGCGGCCCTGTCCGCCGGCGGCAGCGAACGACCGCCTTTCCGGTATCGCGACCTGGGCAACGCCGCATACATCGCCCGCCGGCACGCCGTCGTGCAGTCCGGGAAGCTCCGGCTGTCGGGTTATCCGGGCTGGCTCGCGTGGGGTGTCATCCACATCGCGTTCCTGGCCGGGGTGCGGAATCGAATGGGCACCGTGGTGAATTGGGGCGCGACGCTGCTGACCGAATCGCGCCGCGAACGGGCCATCACCTACGGCGACCCCGAGACGGCGCGACAGCCGTACCAGTGATGCGGGAGTGACCGCCCGATCAGTGGCCGTGCGCGAAGATCTGAATCACCACCACGACGAGCGCGAGCGCCAAGATCATCGCCGACGTGAGCAACTTCTGCCCGGTGGTCAGATGCGATCGTCGAACCGCCGCCCAGACGACGCCGCCCAGGATCGCGATGTAGAGATACGCCGAGATGATCAGCGCGATCGACAACGCGAGGACGTCGGTCCACGCGAGCCCCAGGAGGACGAGCGGGACGATTGCCAGCGAAAGCGCACCGAGCGAGATGTTGATCAGGTGAACGAGCTCGCGGCCGCGCGGATAGCTCTGGTGGATCGCGAGATGTGCGATGAGATCGGACGCGAACGCGGCGACCGTGACACCGAGCAACCCGGACAGAAGGACCGCAGACGCATGCCGGGCGTCGTGCAATCCCGGCGTGTTGTAGAGCACCATTACGATCGCGAGCCCGGTGAATGTGACGTAGACACGCTCCTTCAGGTAGGCAATGGCCGTGGTCTTGTCGAGGGTGGGTTCGGTGGACACGTCGACGGTCATGCCGACCATTCTGTCGTGTGGCGGCACGAGCCGCTCTCTGCGTCACCGAAGAAGTGCCCCGATCAGCGCGTACTCCTCGGGTCCCCCGCGTTGTGGTGTGAGCCTGAGACGGGTGAACTCGCCATCCTGTGGCGACGAGAGACGAACCTCCACGGTGTACACCTGCGGAATCCGGTGGGTGCAGCGGTCGCGGCAGACGAGGCGACGCTCGATACCGCCACCGTGCGCCGATGCCCTGCCCCAATCCCGCCAGACGATGCGCGTGACCATGATCCCGGCGACGCCGCAATAGATCGAGTCGAGGTCCGACGGGCGGACCTCGGGCTGCCCGGAGCAGTCGCGGACCACCGTCGGTGGTGCGGGTGTGGCGGCCGCTGGTGTGGGAGTAGCGAGCATCATGGCGGCGAGCCCGGCGGTCGCGGTGCAGGCGAGACTGTGGCGCGCCGCCCGATGTGTGGCGCGTCGGGACGATATTTCGTCGGTCATCGATGACCCCGCAATCCGCAGTGCACACGCGGTCCGGTCCCGTCATTTCCCGGTGTCGGACATGGGTGCTGGACTCATTGTGACCAGGAAAGGATCGATCTGGTTGCGGTTTGACCCGGATCGCGAAGCGGCTCTCGACGATCAGGTGAACAGAAGCCGCCACAGGCCGACGAGTCCGACGATCACGATGACGATGCGCAGCGAGGACGGGGAGAGACGCCGCCCGTAACGGGCGCCGATGACTCCACCGATCAACGAGCCGAGCGCGATGAGTCCTGCGGCGGTCCAATTGATGCGGTCGAATGCGACGAGGGTGTAGGTGACCGCGGCGACGACGTTGACGATCGTCGACAGCAGGTTCTTGGCTGCGTTGAGGCGTTGCATGTGATCGGGCACGACCACGCCGAGGACTGCCATCAGCAGGATGCCCTGTGCGGCGGTGAAGTAGCCGCCGTACACGCCGACGGCGAAGGTCGCGGTGACCATCAATGCGATGCGCGGTGGGGTCAACTCGTAATCGTGCGGATCTGCGCCGCCGGATCGCCGTGTGACCCACTGCTGGATGCGGGGCTGCGCGACGACCAGGATCAACGCCGCCACCAGCAGTACCGGAACGACCGACTCGAAGACCGTCTCGGGGAGATGCAACAACAACCAACAGCCGAGCAGGGCACCGAGGAACGACGCCGGCATCTGCCACCGGAGCCGCGGCCACTGACCGGTGAGCTCGTGCCGATAACCCCACGTGCCCGACAGCCCACCCGCTACCAGACCGATCGCGTTCGACATGGTCGCGGTGACCGGCGGCACCCCGAACGCGACCAGGGTGGGGAACGTGATCAGGGTTCCGCTGCCGACCAACGTATTGATCCCGCCGGCACCGGCGCCGGCGAGGAAGATGACGAACAGTTGCCACGTGGTCACCTTCACGAGGGTGCCCGGTGTGTGTTGGCGTGGCGCAGGCGGGTTGACGATGGTTTGGCGTGGCCTGGCCGTGGCCGCCGAGGTGTGCGGCGCCGGCCCAGCCCCGATCCCTGAGATGTGAGACGCCAGCCGCCGTTCGATGCGCTCGCAGACTCGTTTTGCGCATGAACGGCCGCGAAGGGGTCTTCCAATCGACGAAGAAGACCCTTGCCTCTGACCAGCGCATCCGATAGACTATCGAACATCAGTTCGAGTGACTTGGGGAGGGGGCTCGATGACCAGCGACAGCACTACCGGCGGCAACGTCGCGGAGATTGTCGGGCTCTACCGCGAACTCGAGGATGTGTTGGATCGGATCGCCGCCGTCGATGCCACCCCCGCCTCCGACGACGACATCGTGGAGGTCGCCGACACCCATGAACGCTCCGCGCGGCGGATGAGCTTCTTCGGGTTGCAGCGGGTCCTGGAGTGTTCGGACCGCAACATCATCGCCGAGGAAGGCTACCGCTCCCTCAGCGATTTCATGGTGGACCGACTGCGGATCACCGACCCCGGCCGACGCCGCAAGCAGATGGCGGCGCTGCTGTCGCTGCACGCACTGTCCGGCGAGAAGCTCGACCCCCAATGCCCGACCCTGGCCGAGGCCTACGCCGACGGCGCGATCGGTGTCGATCACGCGGTCACGGTGATCACCGTGCTCGACAAGCTGCCCACCACACTCGACGCCGAGCAGCGAGCCGCGGCCGAGAAGTTGATGGCCGACTACGCCCGGGTGCACACGCCGAAAGAGTTGACCACCCTCGGTGCGCGGCTGCTGGCTCACCTGGATCCCGACGGTGCGCTGACCGATGAGAAGGATCGGGCGCGGCGGCGCAGCCTGTATCTGTCCAAGCAGGATGCGCAGTTGATGAGTGCCCTGGAAGGGCAACTCGATCCGGTCACCCGCGCCTTGTTGGATGTGGTGCTCGATGCGTGGGCGGCGCCTGGGATGAACCACCCCGACGATGACGCATCACCCAAGGGCAGTAAGGACGATGCCGATCCCGAGGCCCTCAAGCTGGCGGCCGAGCGGGACCTTCGCACGCCGGGCCAACGTAACCATGACGCGCTGCACGCGCTGCTGCAGGCGGTCGCCGACGGTGGGCTACTCGGGAAGAGTCACCGTGGGCTGCCGCCACATCTGATCATCACCATCTCCGAGACCGAACTGCGCGAGCGGGCCGGGGTGGCGACCACCGCCGGTGGGGCTCTGCTGCCGATCGCGGATGTGATCGAGTTGGCCGCCGAAGCCCACCAGCATTTGGCGGTGTTCGCCGACCACAGTGCTCAACCGTTGTATCTGGGGCGGGCCAACCGGTTCGCCAGCCAGGCCCAGCGGATGATGCTGCTGGCCCGCGACGGCGCCACCTGCACCTGCCCGGGTTGCAGTCAGCCGTTCACTCGCACCGAAGCCCATCACGCCGAGCAGGATTGGAAAGACGGCGGGTACACCGACGTCCAGGATCTGGCTGCCGCGTGCCCGACACACAATCGGATGGTCGGCGACAAGCCCGGTCAGTGGTCGACCCACATCATCAACGATGGCCCCGATGCCGGACGCCCGGCCTGGACACGTAACACCAAACGCGGGAAAGGTAAGAGTCGGCCGCGGGTCCGGATCGATCGCACCCGCGAGGTGGCCGAGGCGTTCGCCCGCCACCTGCGGCGGGGTGACCCCCCACGTCCACCCCAGAATCGTTCGGGCGCAACCCAACCCAAAACCCCCACCGGACCGCCCGGCCACCCCGAAGAACGTCGACGCCTCTCCCGGCTCATCGCCTCGGGGTGGGCCGTGAACCCCGTTCATCTCGACTGATGCTGACGCGCCCTTTCGGGCTCACCGACGAACACCGCATCCACCTCGCCACCACACCCGGTGGCGAGGTAGACGCGCATGTCCACCCGTCCAACTATGCTCGGCAGATGGCTACCACCGACGAGGTCGTTGAACAGATCCTGAGCACGTACGACACGATCACCGTCGTCGGTGCCAGCGCCAATCCGAGCAAGGCGGCAAACGAGGTGCCGGCATACATGGCCAAGCACGGCTGGCGGATCATCCCGGTGAACCCACATGCCGACGAGATCGTTGGCGAGAAGGTCTATCGCACGCTGGCCGACATCCCGGAACAGGTCGGCCTCGTCGACGTCTTCCGGCCGTCCGCGGATACCGCCGAGGTCGCGCGGCAGGCCGTGGCCGCCGGAGCGTCGGCGCTGTGGCTACAACTCGGCATCACCTCACCCGAAGCCAAGGCCATCGCCGAGGACGCGGGGCTGCTCTACGTCGAGGATCGCTGTCTCATCATCGAACAGCGACGGACCGGCATCGTGGCGTCGGCCTCCTGACGCCCTGACGGCGAGTCTCCCGTGCATCTGGATGTCGACGGCATCTCCACCAGCGGAAAACTCCCGCTGTTTCTGCTGTTTCTCGCATTCGTGCTGACGTTCCTGATCACGCGAATCATCACCCGGCTTATCCGGGCGGGAAAAGGGCCGTTCCGCAACAACGTTCGCGGGGGAGTGCACATCCACCACGCGGTGCCGGGCATCATCCTGACCATCGCGGGGGCGTTCATCTCGGTGGCCGTCTCCGGTGCCTCGCCCGGTGCGGAGATCAGCGCGGTGATGGTCGGCATCGGGGCGTCCCTGGTACTCGACGAGTTCGCCCTGATCCTGCACCTCCAAGACGTCTACTGGTCTCGGGAAGGCCAGCTGTCGGTGCAGGTGGTGTGCCTGACGATCGCCGGCCTGGGCATGACGGTCCTCGGCGTGAACCCGCTGACCGAGAGCGCATCGATCAACCTGGGACCGCTGGCGCTGACGGTCAACCTGCCCATTCACATCGCCGCGTTGCTGGTCTGTGTGGCCAAGGGCAAATTCTCGACGGCCGCCGTCGGAGCATTCATCCCACCGGTCGCCTGGGTCGGAGCGATCCGGCTCGCGCGGCCCAATTCCCGATGGGCGCGGCATCGATACTCGGCGGAGAAGGTCGAGAAGGCGACGAAACGGGCGAAGGCCTTCGACTCCCGTTACGGCACATGGGGTCTCGACGTCGAGGATCTCGTCGCGGGCCGCCCGACCGATCACGAGACCAGCCCCGCGTCGACGCACTGACCGTCGGATACCTCAGTGCAGGAGCAAGATTCACGCACTTGAACGATCGAGTGCGAAATGCTCCTGCGCGTAGTCGAGGAACGCGCGGACCGCCGGCGAGGCAGGCTTTCGCCAGACGAAACCGAGAGACGCCAGTCCGTCCACACCGCGGATCGGACGCCCGGTCACGGTGCTCGCGCGATCGGCGACGATCGACTCACTGAGCACACCAACGCCCAGCCCCGCGGCCACCAGCTCCACCACGGCGTCCGGTGACGACGCCTCCATGGACGTCGGAACCTCGGGCGCCTGACGATCGAACACCGTCCGGATGCCGGCGCCTGCGGGCAGTCCGATGACCGGCTGACGGCGCAGATCACGCAGCGTCACAACCAATTTCCTGGTCAACGGATGGTCCTGAGGGAGCGCTGCAACGACCCGTTCACGGATCACCGGGAACTCGTCCAGCTCGTTCGGCAGTTCGTCCCCGTACCCCGCGAGGGCCACGTCGATGGTGCCTCGGGCGACCCGATCGACGAGGTGGTGTGAGGCGTCCTCGACCAGGCGCAGCGCCACGCCGGCATGCTGCGTGCGAAACGTGCCGAGCGCAGCGAACAACGGTCGGACGGTGCAGCCGTCGACCATGCCGACCGTCAAGGTGCCACGTAGCACCTGGTTGACGTCGGCAACCGCCTGGCGGACGGCCTCGGCGGCGGCGAGCGCCTGCCGAGCTGCGGTCAGTGCGGCGTCTCCGGCACCGGTCAGGCGAACCTGGCGGCCGGTTCGATCGAACAACGTGGCGCCCAACTCTGACTCCAAGGCCCTGATCTGCGCGCTGATGTTCGGCTGTGTCGTGTGGACTCGCGTCGCGGCGGCCGTGAAGTTCGATTCATCGGCCACTGCGACGAAGTATTCGAGCTGTCGAAGTTCCATAACTGACAATGATAGAACGCATCCAAATAGTCATTTGGACTTCTGATGGAAGCTGCCGGATCGTGGAGTTCTACACCGATGAAGGAGGAGAACATGACCGAGAATCACGCAACACCAACAGCGCGGACCCCCGAGGACATCACCCGGCTCTTCGTGGAGTTCTCGAATGCGGGAGATGCCGACGCCGTCGCTTCGCTGTACCACGACGATGCGGTGATGGCGTATCCGTCGGGGGAGGTGACGCGAGGCCGGGATGCGATCCGCGATCTGTGGGCCTCGGTCCTCGCACACGGTCCGACGTTCGTGCCCGAACAGTCGTTGCCGACCCTCTATTTCGGTGACGACTTGGCGTTGACCTCGACGCCGCCGCGTGATGGTGCCGGCGCGCGGGCGCAGGTGGTGGCCAGGCAAGGTGACGGGTCGTGGGTGCGGATCATCGACCAGCCGGAGTTTCAGCGGCCGTCGTGGTGAGTGGGTGGACCCGTCGGTGACGCGCTCGCGGGTGATCTCGATGCGCTCGTCGCAAGCTCCTCGCTTACTCGATCGGCGGTGGCTGGGATCTCGATGTGCTCGTCTCGCTTACTCGATCGGCGGTAGCTGGGATCTCGATGCGCTCGTCTCGCTTACTCGATCGGCGGTAGCTGGGATCTCGATGCGATCAGTGCGCAGGGCTATTCAATCGCGTGCGATCAAATCGCTAGACTGGTCCCCATCACGAACGGATGAGGGAGGCGATGCGATGAGCAGCGCGGTCGAGATCGAGGGCAATCCGCTGTTGCTGGAACGGCAGGTCTGCTTTGCGCTGGCCGTCGCGAACCGCTCCGTGCTGCGGATCTATCGCCGGCTGCTCGACCCACTCGGGCTGACCCACCCGCAATACCTGGTGATGCTCGCACTCTGGGAGACCTCGCCGCGCGCGGTCAAGGACCTCGGGCAGGTGTTGCAGCTGGATTCCGCGACCCTCTCGCCGCTCCTGAAGCGGCTCGAGGCCAACGGGCTGGTGATGCGGCAGCGCCGCGGTGATGACGAACGCAATGTCGACATCGCTCTCACCGACGCGGGGGCCGCCTTGCGTGAGCGGGCGCTCGGTATCCCGCCCGCGGTGGTCGCGGCGCTCGGCGTCGAGCTGTCCGACCTCGAAGAACTGCACGGCGTGCTGACCAAGGTCAACACGGCCGCACTTCGGGCCGAGGCCGAGGCGTCCGCGGGATAGGGTCGAGGTATGAGCGGAATCGCCATCACCATCATCGTGATCACCGTGGTCGTCGCGCTGTTCGTCCTCGTCGGAGCGATCTGGTTCGCCTGGGATTCCGACAAACGGGTGCGCGAGTTTGCCCACTCCACCGATCTCATACCCGGGAAGCCCGGCCGCGCACCCGAGTCGTGGACCACCGACACATCGCGAGCGGCTCTACTGCACAGGCGGATTCGCTACGCGATCAACGACGTCCACCAGAATCCGGCGATCGGCCACGACCCGGAGATCGTCGTCGCCCGTGACGGGCTCGACGACGCGGTGTTCGAGCTCGACGACAAACTGATCGCCGCCGCCGACCTCGACGACAAGGACGAGAGACACAAGCGCCTCGACTCTGCCGAGGCCGCGGTCCGGACGCTCGAGGAGCTGCCGAAAAGGCTCTGGGAAGCCCCGAAGCAGACGCAGATCGACGAACTCGGAAGGGTTGCCAGGGCTCTGGGTCGCGCGTGACCCAAGACCATCCGGATGACACGCCGGAGCCCGAACGGGAGATCCATGATGCCGGCGTCGACGACGCGATGCTGCGCGGCCGGACGCTCTGGATCATTCTGGGACTGGCCGTGGTCGCCGGCGCCGTCGCCGGATTTGTCGGCGGAGCGTTCCGATGGGTGCTCGTGCGCAGTGAGCACTGGCGCGACGACCTTCTCGACTGGTCGCACGCTCACCACGGCTGGGGATGGCTGATCCCGGTGATCGTCTCGGGCGCAGCGGCCGCCGGCGCCGCGGCGATCGCGAGGTGGCAGCCCTTGTCCGCGGGCAGCGGCATCCAGCACGTCGAGGCCGTCGACCGCGGTGAGGCCGACCCGCCGCCACTGTCGGTGGTTCCCGCGAGATTCGTCGGCGGCATTCTCTCCGTCGGCATCGCCGGGATGGTGCTCGGCCGCGAAGGGCCCACGGTACACATGGCGGCGACCATCGGCGCCGCCACCGGGCGCCTCGCGCGTCTCGCCGGCGAGGAGATCCGTCTGCTGCAGACCGTCCTCTCCGGAACCGGACTCGCCGTGGCGTTCAACGCCCCCATCAGCGCCGTGTTCTTCATCTTCGAGGAGGTCACCAAGACCTTCCGGCTCCGCGAGGGGATCGTCACGATGGTCGCGGTTGCGATCGGCGTCGGGGCCAGCCGAATCGTCATGGGCGACGAGCCGGACTTCCCGCACATCTCCGCGGTGCCCGCCCCACCCTTGACGACCATCCCCATCTTCGCCGTCTTCGGGTTGGTGGTCGGTGTCATCGGCGTGGTCTACAACAAGTTGATCCTGTTGTGCCTCAATGTTTTCGACGGAATTCATCGTATACCGGCGGTCGTCAAGGCGGCCATTGTCGGCGCCGTGGTGGGCGGGGTCCTGCTCGCCAACCCCGTGTTGGCGGGTGGTGGCGACGCGGTCGCGACACTGGTGCTGACGGGTGGCCATCTCGCACTGCCGGCAGCGATGCTGTACGTCGCGGTGCGGTTTGTCGCCGGCCCGATCTCGTACGCCGTCGGCACGCCGGGTGGCATCTTCGCGCCGATCCTCGGGTTGGGTGCGCTGACCGGCCTGATCGGCGGCTGGATCACCGACGTCCTGGTGCCGGGACTCGACATCGATCTCACGGTGGCGATGGCCCTCGTCGGCATGTCCACGTTGTTCGCCGCGATCGTGCGGGCCCCCTTCACCGGACTGGTGCTGGTCATCGAGATGACCGCGGTGACCACCGTGACGATTCCGATGCTGATCGCGGGCGCGATGGCGGTGGTCGTCGCATCGCTGTTGCGGTCACCACCGATCTACGATGCCCTGCGAGTGCGCATGCTCCGGCAGCATTCCGTTGCCGACCATCCGTCCCGATGATCGGCACGCCTCGGAAACCGTTCAGTCCGAAGCCAGTTCGATCAGCTTCTCGATCGTGATGAGGTTGCGCCCGGTGCCCTGGACACCCAAACCCTTTGCGATGACGGGTGCCGTCAGCTTGGAGCGCCCGGCGCCCTCGGAGTAACGGATGTGCAGATCCTTGCCGATCACCGCGATGTCGGCGCCGGCGAATTCCTGCTTCTCGAAGGTTGTGACATTGTCGGCCTTGGGTTTTCCGACGAGAAAGTAGACATAGGAGTACTTAGGCTCGGCGACCGGGAATGGATGTGCGTCGAGCGCGGACCGCACCTCGTCGACCGAACGACTGATCACCTCACGCTCGAAGCCGAAGCGGTCGGTGATGGCCGCCTCGAGTGCCCGGTCGAACTTCGCCGAACCACCAGATGGCAGATCGCACAGGAGGTTTCCCGACGCGATGTAGGTGGAGACGTTGGTGGCCCCCAATTCCTCTGCCATCTCCCGTAAGTCGGCCATCGGGAGCTTGGCACCGCCCACGTTGATCGCCCGGACGAGCACGATACGTCGCGCCATGGTCAGATGACGGTCGGGCGCGGCAGTGGATCTGGTTGTGGCGGGCTGGGATTGGGCGGCTCTGGTTCGGGGATGGGGATGGGCGGCTCGGGTGGTGGCTGTGGGATCGGCTCCGGTGCCGGCATCGGGTCCGGCGGCGGTGGTGGCGGTGGCACGGGCTGACTCATATCACTCCCTCAGGTCGCTGACCGTGGTGTGCTGCCTGTTCCCGACCGTACGCCGATCATCTCGGGTCGACCACGTCGTGACGTCAGCGCACCTTCGAGAGGTCGGTCTTGATGAGCATCACGTTGTAGTCGTCCCAGCGAGAGGCCGTGAAGTAGAGGAATTGTCCGGATGCGCCACGGGGGTTGATGTACGGCGCGTACAGGCCTTGGGTCTGGTTGACGGAGACGATCACGCGCGGCCCGCTCCAGGGTCCGACGGGGGTGGGGGAGGTGCGCAACAGCACATTGCCTCCGGTCTCGGTGAGCATCAGGAACCTGCCGAGGTAGCTGTTGTAGGCCACCGAGAGTTCACCGACCGGTTCGCGCACGATCGGGACCGCATCGACCGGCCGCGGCGACCACGCCCCGCCACCGCGGTAGTACTCGTAGCGGTCCAGGTTGAGGATGTCGGCGGGTCGCACGCGTGCGATGAACGCCGCTCCGTAGCGGCCGTTGGGCGTGCCGTACTGGTAGACGTAGTCGCCCGAGCGCAGGAACGCGCCCACCTGGAACCGCCCGTGTCCCTGCTCGACCTGGGAGACGCCCGGGAGGGTGAGTTCGAGGTTCGCCCGGATGGTGCGGTTGTCGGTGTTCCAGTTCTGTCCGTTGTCGCGGGAGACCGCGATGGCCGAATAGTTGGTGACCCACCGGGCCGGGCCGGCCCAGCGGTGAATCGACATGTAGCTCATGTACTGCACGCCGTCGATGGCGATTCCGCCGGTCGGGATCTTGCCGACCTCGAGGTTGCGTACCCCGGACGCGTTGAGCATGGGCTGTGCGAATGTCGGATGCTCCGGGGTGACGGATGCGCCCGACCGGATCGATCCCGGCACGGCGTTGGGGAACGTGATGCCCTTGTCCAGGTTGGAGTTGCCGTTGGCGCGCAGCATGGTGTTGTGTCGCCACACCATCTGGCCGGCACACAGTCCCCATGTGTCACCGAAGGCCATCAGCACCTGGCCGGCCCCGTTGTCCCAGGACACTCCGACGTCGGTGGCGCTGATGGAGAACCGCTGATCGGTGCGGCTGGGGCCGCGGGGTCCGGTGACCCACTCGATGGTCTTGCTGATCCCGTGCAGTGTGGGCAGCGGCCCTTGGGGCTTCTTGCCGTCCGCGCGGTAGCTGCCGTAGTCGGCGCTGCCCAGCCCGATGTCGCTGGACCCCGAGCTGCCGGTCGATCCGACGTCCCCGCCGGTGAGGCCGAGGTTGCTGCAGATCGACGCGTGCGCCGGAGCGTCGACCACCGCGGTACCGGTGGTGACGAGGGCGGCGACGGCCGTCCCTGCGATGAGCAGACGCCATCTGGGCATGGGCAATCCCCCTGCGGACCGGTGACAGATGTTGTCAGTGTTGCAGAAGTTGCGTCACGTCCACAGATCGTGGTCCGAACCGAGATGTAGGCGTTATCGCTCGGGTCAGGCTACTCCGCGCGCGTCGGTCGTTCGACCCGACACGGTGCGGTCGGGTGTGGGTCCCACGTAGCGGGCCCGGGGGCGGATGATCTTGCGGGACCGCGACTGCTCGACGATGTTCGCGCACCACCCGACGACCCGGCTGACCGCGAACGTCGGTGTGAACATCGCGCGCGGGATACCGCAGGCCTCCATCACGACGCCGGCATAGAACTCGACGTTGGCATATCGCGGCTGGTCGGGATGCGCCTCGCGCAGCGCATCGACGATCGCGCGCTCGGCGTCGACGGCACGGTCGACGGTCGGTCCGCCGAGGTCGAGCGCGATCGACCGCAGCAGTTCGGACCGCGGATCGACGGTGCGGTAGACGGCGTGCCCGAAGCCCATGATGCGGCGCCGGGCGTCGATCTGTTCGCGTGCCCACACCGCGGCATCGCCGTGGTCGGCGATCTCGTCGAGGGCGTCGAGAGCCCGGTCGGGCGCCCCGCCGTGCAGGGGGCCGGAGAACGCCCCGAGCGCTCCGCAGATCGCGGCGTACATGTCGGCCCCGGTCGAGGCGATCACCCGGCCGGTGAACGTCGACGCGTTGAAGCCGTGGTCGATGGTCGCGATCAGGTACTGCTCGACGGCCCGGGCGTGCCGGGGTTCGGGGACGCGACCGGTCACCTGGTAGATCCAGTTGGCGGCGACCGTGAGGTCGTCGCGGGGGGCGAGCGGTCCCTCGCCGGACCGCAGCCGGTGGATGGCGGCCAGGATGGTCGGTGTCATCGCGGCGGCGCGCAGGCCGTCGTGCCGGATGGTGGCGGGATCGTTCTCCCAGAGCGGGCGCACACCCAGCGCCGGGCCGGCCGCCGACAGCATCGTCCGGAGCCCGGCGAGCTCCTGGCGGTCGCCGCCGAGCGGTGCGACGGCCCGCAGCACGTCGCCGAGTTCGGTCGGCAGTTGCCGCAACGGCGTGATGGTGGCGGTGAACTCGGCCAGTTGGCGCGCATCCGGCAATTCGCCGTGCACGAACAGGTACCAGACCTCCTCGAAGCTACGCTGCCGGGCCAGGTCGATCGCCGAGTGCTCGCGGTAGTGGTAGAAGCCCTCGTCACCCCGCACATCACCGATCTCGGTATCGGCGACAACGACATTCGCGAGTCCTTCGGGCACGGTCAGCATGGTCATGAGCACCACGATGCGCGGTGTTGACCACGGCAGTCAATGTTGATTTGATCAATATATGGCGCGCACCCATACCCGGCGATTCCCCACACCGATCCACCACGACGGCCGTGCATACCTGACCACCGCTCAGGTCACGAAGCTTCTCGGTGTCAAGCCGGCGACCGTCTACGCCTATGTCAGCCGTGGCCGGATGACCAGCGAGCGGATCGAAGGGGTGGACGGCAGTGTGTTCCCGGTCGAGGAGATCGAGGCGCTGCTGGAGGGTCGGCCACGACGCACCCCGGCCGGTGTCGTCGAACGCATTCGGACCCAGATCACGTTGTTGCAGGACGATCACCTCTACTATCGGGGTCGCGACGCGGTTCAGCTCGCTCGGACGGCGACCTTCGAGGAGGTTTCGGATCTTCTGTGGGGTATTGAAACACCCTGGCCGACAGGCGTTCTCGGTGGCGAGATGGTTGAGATGACGCGGGCGGTCGCGGGTGTGGATGCCCGGGGCGTCGATCTCGTACGGATGGTCGCCGACGTACTCGGCGCGCGAGATCCGTTGCGGCATCAGTTCGATGTCGAGAGCGTCACCGCCAAGGCCGCGGCGGTGATCGGGGGCTGCGTGAATGTTCTTGCGCCGCAACCGCAGGTGTCCGGCACGCTCGCCGACCGGTTGTGGCCGTGCCTCACCGACGAGCCGGCGACGCCACGAAAGACCAGGGTGCTCAATGCCGCGTTGATCCTGCTCGCCGACCACGATCTGTCCGCCGGGACGATCGCCGCACGGGTCGCCGCGAGCGCGCGGGGCAGCATCTACGCGGTGATCGGCGCGGGACTGGGCGCGTTCGACGGTCCCGCCCACGGGGGTGCGACGATCCTCGCATATCGGTTCCTGTGCAACGCCATCGATGATCCCGATGTGGCGGTCGGCGCGGAGTTGCATGCGGGACGCGGGATTCCGGGGACCGGCCATGTGGTGTACCGGGAACGTGACCCGCGCGCCGAGTGCCTGTTCGACATGCTCGCCGACTCGGGTGGTGATCCGCGAGTGGGCAGGGCGCTCAACAGGATTCGGCAGCAACTACCCGAATCATCGTTCATGAACTCGGATTTCGCGCTCGCGGCGATGGCGTTGCAGTACCGGATGCGTCCGGACGCGGCGGAGACCATCTTCGCGCTTGCCCGGATCGCGGGCTGGACCGCGCACGCACTCGAAGAGTATGTCGAACGGGCACTGCGGTTTCGGCCCGAAGGCGTCTACGCCGGGGTGCGTCCGGAAACTCAGTGATGGTCGGCGCGGGTCGCCACCGCGAACGTGCGGCGGAACCGCAAGACGGTGCCCCACGGTTCGGCGGGGTAGGCATCCTTCAACCGCACCTTCAACTGGGCGGCGAACTCCTCGCGGAGGTCGTCGTCGGTGAACGCCTCGAGGTACGGGCGAGCGCCGCTGCCGGCGAGCCATTCGTACACCGGGTCCTCGCCCTCCAACACATGCAGATAGGTGGTGGACCACGCGTTGGTGGTGTAGCCGCGCTTGGCGAAGAACTCCAGGTAGTCCCATGGTTCCAGGCGGGGAAGACGGCTTACTTCACGCAGTTGGTCGGCGAACTGTGGATCGTCGGCGAGCTGGAAGAGACTCTGATGCGTACCGGAGTTGCTGTTGTTGGGCACCTGTACCGCGAACACCCCGCGGTCGGTCAGGGACTCCAGTAGCCGGCCGATGACGTCGAGCTGATCGGGGACCCATTGGAACAACGCGTTCGAGATGATCAGGTCGACCGGTGCGTTCGGGGTCCACTCGGCGACGTCGGCGATGTCGTAGTTCGCGTGTCCGTCGGTGTTTTCCCGGAAGGCCTGTTCGATCATCTCGCCGGAGGAGTCGATGCCGAGGACCTGGGCGTCGGGCCAGCGGGCGCGCAGATGGCGGGTCAGGTGTCCCGGCCCGCAGCCGAGATCGACGATCGTCGATGGTGCGATGGGAACCTGGGCGATGAGGTCGTGGTAGGGGCGGGCTCGGTCGTCGGCGAATTGGAGGTAGCGTTCGGGATCCCACGTCGGCATGCCCCCAGCCTAGTGTTTTGCGCTTGTCGGCGCGGGGCCATGAGAGAACGACGCATCGTCCGCTCGGCGGGGTGCAGTACCCTTCGTCGGGTGACAGATGCCCAATCCGACAACGTTGTGGAGATCTCCACCGATGGCGCGTGCCTCGGCAATCCGGGACCGGGTGGATGGGGTGCGGTGCTGCGTTACGGCCGCCACGAGAAGCGGATCTCCGGGTCGGCCCCCGACACGACCAACAACAAGATGGAGCTCACCGGCGCCATCGAGGGACTGGCCGCACTGACCAAACCGTCGACGGTGATCCTCTACACCGACTCGAGTTATGTCCGCAACGGCATCACCAAGTGGGTGGCCGGCTGGCAGCGCAACGGCTGGCGCACAGCCGACAAGAAGCCGGTCAAGAACGCCGACCTGTGGCAGCGGCTGATCGACGAGGAACGCCGTCACGAGGTCACCTGGAAATGGGTGAAGGGCCACAACGGGGATCACTACAACGAGATCGCCGACGAACTCGCGACCACGGCGGCCCGCCAGATCGCCGAGGCCCGACGATGACCGATGCGCAGGCCTTGCCGGTCGCGGTCGAACCGGAACCCGACGAACACCTGGTTGCCGCCGTGGAAGGGGCCGGGGGCCGCATCGTGGGCCTCGACGAGGCGCGGGTCCTGGTCTGGATCGGGATGCCTGATGGGTTTCCCGACCTGCCCGACGCCGTCGAGTGGGTGGCGCTGAAGACCGCGGGTATCGAGGGATTCGTCGACGCTGGCGTCATCGACGACAGACGACTGTGGACCAATGCGTCCGGGTTCTACGCCGAGAACGTCGCCGAGCACGCCCTCGCCCTGCTGCTGGCCGGGCTGCGGCAGATCAACACGTCGGTGATGCGGCATTGGGACAAGGAACCGATCGACACCGCGGTGCGGTCGCTGCACGGCTCCACGGTGGCGATCATCGGGGCCGGCGGGATCGCGGCGTCGCTGATCCCGCGGCTGACCGCTTCGGGGGCGCGGGTGATCGCGGTGAACCGCTCGGGCCGGCCGGTCGAGGGTGCGGCGGTGACGCTGCCGTCGTCGCGCACCGACGAGGTGTGGGCACAGACCGACCACGTGGTGCTCGCCGCGCCGGCGACCGCCGAGACCCATCACCTGGTCAACGAACGCACGCTCGCTGCGCTGCCGTCGCACGCATGGGTGATCAACGTGGCCCGCGGGCCGCTCGTCGACCAATCGGCGCTGGTCAACGCGCTGCGCGACGGTCAGATCGGCGGCGCGGCGCTCGACGTGACCGATCCCGAACCGCCCGCCGACGACGATCCGCTGTGGTCGCTGCCGAACGTGATCATCACCCCGCACATCGCCAATCCGTCGTCCGGGCTCACCCGGACGATGGCCCCGTGGCTGGCCGAGAACATCCGGCGTTTCGTCGCGGGCGAGGAGATGCTGTCGGTGGTGACGCCGGGGAGTGCGTACTGAGCCGGTCGGTGGGGTCGGCCCTTCGTGACGCTCACGGGTCCGTGAGCGGGCGAGCTCGCTCGCGGACCCGCTGACTCAGGACCTGCCTCGATGGGTAGAACGTGTTCCAATTCCGCGGAATTGGTGGCATCCTCGGAGCCGTGATCCTCGACAGATTTCGTATCGACGACAAGGTTGCCATCATCACCGGCGCCGGCCGCGGCCTGGGTGCCGCGATCGCGGTCGCCCTCGCGGAGGCGGGTGCCGACGTGGTGATCGCGGCCCGCAGTGAAACCGAACTCGACAAGGTCGCGGGGCAGGTGGCCGAGATCGGACGGCGCGCGCACGTCGTCGTCGCCGACCTCTCCGACGTCGAGACGGTTTCGGGTCTCGCGCAGATCGCGGTCGACGAGTTCGGCCGGCTCGACATCGTCGTCAACAACGTCGGCGGGGCGATGCCGCGACCACTCCTCGACACCAAACCGAGGCATCTGACGCAGGCGTTCGACTTCAACGTCACCACAGCGCACGCTTTGGTGCTCGCGGCCGTTCCGCACATGCTGGACAATCCCGACGGCGGGTCCATCATCAACGTCACCTCCGCCGTCGGCCGGGTACCGGGACGCGCCTACGCCGCATACGGCACCGCGAAGGCAGCACTCGCGCATTACACGAAACTTGCTGCGATGGACCTGAATCCGCGGATCCGTGTCAACGGCATCGCGCCGGGAGCGATCCTCACCTCTGCGCTCGACCTGGTCGCCGGAGACGACGCGATGCGCTCGGCCGTCGAGACCTCGACCCCGCTGCACCGACTCGGTGACCCGGAAGACGTTGCGGCGGCGGCGCTCTATCTGGCGTCGCCGGCCGGGTCGTATGTGACCGGGAAGATCCTCGAGGTCGACGGGGGCATCATCGCCCCGAACCTGAATCTGCCCATTCCGGATCTGTAACCGATCACGGTCTCTCGTTGCGCTCCGCCTTGTCGACGAGGGTGGCGATGCGTTTGGCTTTCGTCGCCGGCTGCTTTGCGAAGGCCAGCTGGGTGAGTCCGGCTTTGCGGGCGCTCGGCGGAAACGCGTCCCAGTTCGCCCGCGCGATCGGAACGGCGTCGAGTGCCGCGGCGAGTTCGGGCGACTCGATCAGGGCCTCGGCGTCGTCGAGCAGAGTCCACAATCCGCGCGACTGGGCGTCGTCGATGACGGCCTGACCGGCCGGTTGCATCCGTCCCTGCTCGAGCAGCTCGGCGACTCGCGCCTTGTTGGATGCGGCCCAGGCGCTGTTGCGTCCGCGGCGCGTGAACCACATGCCGCGACGGTGGTCGTCGATTGTTCGGGTGTGTCCGTCGACCCATCCCCAGCACAGGGCTTCGCGTACGGCGCCGTCGTAGTCGAGCGGTGGGTTACCGGATTCCTTGCGCCAGAACACAAGCCAGACACCGGCAGACTCCGCGTGGTGGTTCCGGAGCCAATCGTGCCACTCGTCGAGCGTGCCGGGATGGATGTGTTCGGCGTTCGGGTCGGCCACGGTTGGAGAGTAACCCGCGGCCGACGGCGTCGGTAGAGTTGAGGCGTGCAGGACTTTCTGCAGTACGTCGGCGACTACTGGTGGTTGATCTTTCCGATCGGAGGTGTCACCGGGGGATGGGCCGCGCGAGTCGCGCGGTACAACGAGAAGCGGCGCCGCGACAAGATCGAGCTGGCCCGGATCAAGGCGAATGCAAAGACCGAGCAGCTGCGCATCACCCAGACGAGCAAGTCGGCGATCGCGAAGGTCACCGCCCGCCACGACGACCTGAACGCGCGATGGTTCTCCTACGAGTTGGACCTCGCGACACTCATCGAGTTTCCGATGATGACCGATCTGCGAGAACCGTTGACCTTGGCGTTCCATCGGGCGAAGGTGCGTGCCGACGATCTGCGGCCCGCCGATCTCGACGAGCTTCTCGATCCGGCGGTGTTCGCCGAGTACCGGGATGCGGTGGGCGAATATGCGACCGCATTCGACGCTGCCGAACGGGAGGCGCGCCGGCGCCGGCAGGGCGACTTCTCGCCGGTGGAACGCGAACGACTCGAGCGGGCGCGAAGGCTCGTGGCGATCGCCGGCGGCGACGCCGCCACCCCGGCCGAACGTCAGGCCGCCTACCGCAAGGCGCGCGCCGAACTCGACGGGCTGATAGCGGTGCCGCCAGCGGCCGCCGCGCAACTCGAGCGCCGGGTGGCGGGAGAGTTGGGGCCGGGGCGTACTCCGCCGCGGTGATCGACGGGGTGCCGCCCCGTTTCGCTGATCGAGTGGCCCGCTGCCACCTCGTTTGATCCGGGGTGCCGCCCCGTTTCGCTGATCGAGTGGCCCGCTGCCACCTCGTTTGATCCGGCGTGCCGCCCCGTTTCGCTGATCGAGTGGCCCGCTGCCACCTCGTTTGATCCGGGGTGCCGCCTCGTTTCGCTGATCGAGTGGCCCGCTGCCACCTCGTTTGATCCGGGGTGCCTCCTCGTTTCGCTGATCGAGTAAGCGAGGAGCTTGCGACGAGCGCATCGAGATCGCTTGTCGGAGAGTCGAAGCGGGGTCTCGATGCGCTCGGCTCCTTCGTCGCCGGGCTTACTCGACCAGCGAAAAGTGCGCTCGGCTCCTTCGTCGCCGGGCTTACTCGACCAGCGAGAAATGCGCTCGGCTCCTTCGTCGCCGGGCTTACTCGACCAGCGGTAGAAGGGGCGCGTCGGCTTGCTTGTTCGGCGGGTGGGTGGGGGTCTCGATGCGCGGCCTCGCTTCGCTCGGTCGCTTACTCGACCAGCGGAAAAGGTGGAAGGTTGGTCGAGGAGAAGTGGCCTCGATGCGCGGCAGGTTCCTGAGCAAGCGAGGAACGAGCGCGTCGAAGGGCGCCTCGCTCGGTCGCTTGCTCGGCCAGCGGAAGGGCGGACGGCGGCGGGGGTCGCTCAGGCGGTGGGGAGTTCGGCATCGACGGGGCCGGCGAATTGGGAGTTGTAGAGCCGGCAGTAGGCGCCCTGGGCGTCGAGCAGTTCTTGGTGGTTGCCCTGCTCGACGATGTGCCCGTCTTCCATGACGACGATGACGTCGGCGTCGCGGACGGTCGAAAGACGGTGCGCGATCACGAAACTCGTGCGGTCGGTGCGCAGGTTGGCCATGGCCTGCTGGATGAGGAGCTCGGTGCGGGTGTCCACGGAGCTGGTGGCCTCGTCGAGGATCAGGATGGTGGGTTTGGCGAGGAACGCGCGGGCGATCGTGATGAGCTGTCGCTCACCGGCACTCACGCCGCCACCTTCCTCGTCCAGCACGGTGTCGTAGCCGTGCGGCAGGGACCGGACGAAGTGGTCGACGTGGCTGAGGTCGGCGGCTTCCATCACCTCCTCGTACGACGCGGTGGGATCGCCGTAGGCGATGTTGTCGTAGATGGTGCCGCCGAACAGCCACGAGTCCTGCAACACCATGCCGGTCCGTTCGCGCAGGTCGTCGCGGGTCATGCGGCGGGACTCGACCCCGTCGACGCGGATGGTGCCGGAATCGACGTCGTAGAACCGCATGATCAGGTTGACCAGCGTGGTCTTGCCGGCTCCGGTGGGTCCGACGATGGCGACCATGTGGCCGGGCTCGGCGATCAGCGACAGGTCCTCGATGAGCGGCTTGTCGGGGACGTAGCGGAAGGAGACGTCGTCGAACTCGATCAGTCCGTGATCCTCGGCGGGACTCTCGGGCGTGGCCGGATCGGGGCTCTCCTCGTCGGCGTCGAGGATGTCGAAGATGCGTTCGGCCGACGCCACACCGCTCTGCATCAGATTGAACATCGATCCGATCTGGGTGAGCGGCTGGGTGAACTGTCGGGAGTACTGGATGAACGCCTGCACCTCGCCCAGGCTCAGCGCGCCCGAGGCGACCCGCAGACCGCCGACGACCGCGATGACCACATAGTTCAGGTTCCCGAGGAACATGATCGTCGGCATGATCACGCCCGAGATGAACTGGGCACGCCAACTCGATTGGTACAGCTTCTCGTTGCGCTCGTCGAACTCGTCCTCGATCTGTCGTTGCCGGCCGAAGACCTTCACCAGTTCGTGGCCGGTGAACGCCTCCTCCACCTGGGCGTTGAGCTTGCCGGTCGACGCCCACTGATTGAGGAAGTGCGGCTTGGACTGTCGCGCGATCAGCATCGTCGCCCCGGCCGCCAGGGGAACCGTGACCACCGCGATGATCGCCAGGAGCGGCGAGATCCAGATCATCATGACCAGCAGCGCGATGACCGTGAGCACCGAGTTGAGGAACTGCGAGATGGTCTGCTGCAGGCTCTGCGACAGATTGTCCAGGTCATTGGTGACCCGGCTCAGCAGCTCGCCGCGCGGAATCGTGTCGTAGTAGCGCAACGGAAGTCGATGGACCTTGGCCTCGACGTCGGCGCGCAGGCGGCGAATGGTGCCGACGACGGCGATGTTGAGCAGATACGCGCCGATCCAACTCAGCAGCGCCGAGCCCACATAGAGCATCAGCACGATCAGCAGGACCCGCCCGACCTCACCGAAATCGATGCCGACGCCGGGAGTGAGATTCATCGAGTTCACCATGTCGGCGAGCGTGTCCTGGCCTTGCGCGCGCAACCCCTCGACCGCCTGCTGCTTGGTGATCCCGGCGGGCAGTTCGCGGCCGACGACGCCGTTGAAGATGAGGTCGGTGGCATGCCCGAGGACGCGGGGCGCGATCGCGGTGAGGATCACCGATGCGACCGTGGCGAGCACGATGATCACCATGAAGCCGCGGTAGGACAGCAGTAGGTGCATGAGGCGCTTGAGCGACGGCCCGAACGACCGGGCCTTCTCGGCGGGACCGGCGGCCATCGGCCCACGCGCCATCGGTCCGGCCGGCCGCGGGCCCGGCCCGCCCGGCCGTGTCACGCCTGCCCCTGGATCGACATCTGGGATTCGGCGATCTCGGCGTAGGTGGGGCACGTCGCCAGGAGTTCGTCGTGGCGGCCGAGACCGACGATGCGTCCGCGGTCGAGGACCACGATCTGGTCGGCGTCGAGGATCGTCGAGATGCGCTGGGCGACGATGATGACCGACGACGACGCGGTGGCCGGTTTGAGGGCGGCCCGCAGGCGGGCGTCGGTGGCGAGGTCGAGCGCGGAGAAGGCGTCGTCGAACAGATAGACCGACGGCCGCCGGATGAGCGCTCGGGCGATCGCCAGCCGCTGTCGTTGACCACCGGAGACCGTGGTGCCGCCCTGGGCGATCGTCGTGTCGAGGCCGTCGGGCATGTCGGCGACGAAGTCGGCGGCCTGGGCGATGCGCAGCGCCTCCCAGATCTCGTCGTCGGTGGCATCGGGTTTGCCGTGCCGAACGTTGGACGCGATGGTGCCGGAGAACAGATAGGGCCGTTGCGGCACCAGTCCGATCTCCGATCGCAGGAGTTCCGGGTCGAGTTCCCGTACGTCGGTGCCGCCGAGCAGGACAGCTCCGTCGGTGGTGTCGATGAGTCGGGGGACGAGGCCGAGCAGGGTGGTCTTGCCCGAGCCGGTGGACCCGACGATCGCCGTGGTGGTGCCGGGCTGGACGCCAAAGGTGATGTTGCACAACACCGGGTGATCGGCCCCGGGATAGCGGAACTCGGCGTCGCGGAACTCCACGGTCGCCGGGTCGCCGGCGAAACCGACCGGCTGTGCCGGCGGTCGCACGGAGGTCTCGGTGTTGAGCACCTCGGTGATCCGTTCGGCGCAGACCGCGGCGCGTGGGGCCATCATCGCCAGGAACGAGGCCATCATCACCGACATCAGGATCTGCATGACGTAGGTGAGCATCGCGGTCAGCGCGCCGATCTCCACGGTGCCGTCGGAGACCTTGTGCCCGCCGAACCAGATGATCGCGACGATGGTGACGTTCGTGATCAACATGACCACCGGGAACATCAGCGCCATCATGCGTCCGACGCGCAGACTGGCATCGGCGAGTTCGTCGTTGGCCACGGCGAACCGATCGGACTCGTACCGTTCCCGGACGAACGCGCGAACGACGCGGATACCGGTGATCTGTTCGCGCAGGATCCGGTTGACCTTGTCGAGGCGTTCCTGCATCGCTCGGAATCCGGGGATCATGTGCCGGATGATCAGTGCCATCGTGAGTCCGAGCACGGGCACCGCGACGACCAGTACCCAGGCCAGCCCGGGCGCCACGTGTACGCCCATGATGATGCCGCCCACGCACATGATGGGTGCCATCACCAGGATGGCGGTACTCATCACGATCAGCAGCTGAACCTGCTGCACGTCGTTGGTGGTGCGGGTGATCAGCGACGGCGCGCCGAAGGTGCCGATCTCCCGTGCCGAGAACGTGTTGACCCGGTGCAACAGGTCGTGGCGGATGTCGCGGCCGGCGCCGAGCGCGGCGCGTGCACCGAACCACTGCCCACTGATGGTGCAGATGATCTGCAGGAATGCGACCGCGAGCATCCATCCGCCGATGTGCAGGATGTAGTCGGTGTCGCCGCGGGAGACGCCGTTGTCGATGATGTCGGCGTTCAGGGTCGGCAGGTACAACATCGCACCCGTGGCCACCAGTTGCAGGAGGACGACGGCGACCATGTTCGAGCCGTAGCGCGACAGGTAGGTGCGGATCAGGTGGGTCAGCATGTGGTGCTCACTCCGTTGACGCTAGCAACAGCGACCGACAGCGCGCGACGCGATTTGTCCTTCGTCGCTCGGCGGCCGCCGTCGCCGGCTCACAGGAAGCCCGATGCGCGTGCCGCATGGGTCAATTCGTCGCGATGCGCCGGGGCGGCGATGGCGATCAGGGCGGCCGCCCGTTCGCGCATCGATCTTCCGCGCAGCGCCGCGACGCCGTACTCGGTGACCACGTTGTCGATCGTGTTCTTGTGCGTGGTGACCACGCTGCCGGGCGAGAGTGCCGCGCTGATCCGGCTCGCACCCTTGGAGGTGGTTGCGCGGGTGACCAGAAAACCTTGTCCGCCTTCCGAATACTGCGCGCCCCGGGCGAAGTCCACCTGCCCACCCGAACCCGACCAGTACCGTCCCGCGATGGTCTCGCTGGCCGCCTGACCCATCAGATCCACCTCGGTCGTGGCGTTGATCGAGATGACGTTGTGTTCGTCGCCGATGAGGCGGGGATCGTTCGTCTGGTCGACCGGCAACAGCGAGATGCCCGGATTCTGGTCGATCCAGTCGTAGAGTTCCCGCGAGCCGAGGCAGAACGTAGCCACATGCTTGGCCCGGTGGTGGCGTTTCCGGGCGCCCGTCACCGCCCCCGATTTCACCAGGCGCATGACGCCGTCGGTGATCACCTCGGTGTGGATGCCAAGGTCACGGTGGCCAGTGAGCAGTTGCGCGATCTTGTCGGGGACGTTGCCGATGCCGAACTGCATGCAGGCGCCGTCGGGGACGCGGTCCACGATGTATTCGGCGATCGCGTGGTCGCGGGGGTCGTCGGCGGTGGACACGGTTTCGAACAGCGGCCGATCGACCTCGGTCCATCCGACGATCTGGCTGACGTGGATGTGGTTCTCGCCGTACGTGCGGGGCATCTGGTGATTGGCCTCGAGGAAGAACGGCATCTCCCCGATGAGTGCGGCGCAGTACTCGGCGTTGGTGCCCAGCGAGAAGTAGCCGTGCTCGTCGGGCATGCTCGCCGCAGTGATCACCATCTTCGGCCCGTTGAGGGCACGTAGCAGGGTGGGGGTCTCGGAGAAGTGGCTGGCCACCAGATCGCACGTGCCGTCCCAGAACGCCTGTCGCGTCGCCGGGGAGAGGAAGTAGTTGACGTGGCGGAGGCGGCTGCCGTATTCGCCACGGATGTACGCGCGTTCGGCGACCGCACTCATCTGGTGCACGCGGACACCGGTGAGGTGGTCGTTGCCCGCTTCGAGCGCGTCGAGCAGCGACTCGGGTTCGGCCGCGTAGAGCGGGGCGATCACGTTGCAGCCCGGCCGGATGTGATCGAGCAACCGCTCGGCCGCGACCGGGTCCGCGGCGTGCGACGACGTGCTCACCGACGACCGATCATCCGGCGAAGGTGAACGGAACGACGGCCTCGGGGGTGTAGGTCAGGTAGGTGAACGTCTCCTGGAAGTAGAGCGTCACGGTGTCCGAGTCGTGTGAGTCGTAGCCGATCGACACGTCCTGACCGATGGTCATCTCGAAGTCGCCGCCGCGGGTGCTGAGCAGGAATGCGCCCGAGATCGCCGGCGCCCACACGACGTGGCCGCCCTCGACCAGAAGTCGCTGCAGGTGATCACGGATCGGGACACCGTGATTCGACGTCTCGTTGATCAGTCGGTACACGTCGGCCGAGACGGCCAGCGAGTACGGTCCGTCGACCGACTCCAACCGCAGCGCGGTGGTCGCCTGGGTGAGTGCCTCCGGATAGTCGCGGACGTCGGCGGGCAGCGCGATCGGCGTGGTCGACGCCTGGCTGCGGATACCCGGGATCCCGCCGGCCGGGTAGCCCTCGAAGATCGCCTTGTCCTCGGCGAGGGCGAGTTCCGCGGCGGCATCGCGCACGGGGTCCCAGTCGGAGTCCTTCGATCCGCGGTCGACGTCGTCGATCGACTCACGACTGAGTGTGAACGGGATCTTGAACTCGATCAGCGGTTGCGCGAGCCGGGTGTGCGCGACGATCCCGTCGTCGGGCGGATCGATGCCGGCCCGGTGGCCGGTGGACACCGTCGCGACATCCAGCCCGAGGGGTCCCTCGACGTCGACGAGGCGGCGGGCGGCGCTGTTTCGTTTGAACGAGCGGGTCGCCTCCTCCTCGATCTCCGCCCACGCGGCATCGGAGATCGGGGCGAGTTCGCGGTGCAGGTTGTTCATTGGCTACCTCCTCGGGGCGGGCCGGTGCGGGTGGGACATCTCAGTGCAGCGATCCGATGCCCAGCGAGCCGTCTGTTGGTCGTGGTCGGGACGGCGCTGCGGGAGGCTCGCCGTCGACCTCGGGTTCCGCCGCGTCGTCGGCGTCGGTGCCCTCGGCGGGCGCGGGCGGCAGATCCTCGAGGAGGTCGACCGTCGGCGTGTAGAACTGGGACCCGCTGACGGCGGTGGTGAAGTCGAGCAGGCGGTCATGGTTGCCGGGCGGATCGCCGATGAACATCTTCCGCAGCATCTCCTCGGTGACGTCGGGCGCCGAGGAATAGGCGATGTAGAAGGTGCCGCGGTCTCCGGCTCCGGAGACGTCGCCGTAGGGCATGTTGTCGCGGACGATGTCGATCTCCTGGCCGTTCGCGTCCTCGACGACGTTGAGCGCGATGTGCGAGTTGGCCGGTTTGACGTCGTCGGACATCTCGATGTTGTCGCTCTTGGTGCGACCGATGGCGGCTTCCTGATCCTGCACGGGCAACGCGTTCCAGGCGTCGAAGTCGGTGACGTAGCGCTGGATGGCCACGTAGCTGCCGCCGGCGAACGCCGGGTCCTCGGGGCCGACGGTGATGGCGTTGATCGCGGCCTGCCCGACCGGGTTCTCGGTGCCGTCGACGAATCCGATCAGGTCACGCAGATCGAAGTAGCGGAATCCGTGCACCTCGTCGACCACCGTGACGGCGTCACCGCATGCGGTCATCGCCAGCCGGCCGACCTCGTAGCACAGGTCGAGTTGGTCGGCCTTGATGTGCAGCAGCAGGTCGGCGGGTGTGGCCGGTGCGGTGTGCACCTCGCCCTCGTATGCCACGAACGGGCGCAGCGAGCGGGGCCGCGGGCCGTCGAAGAGCCGATCCCAGGCCTCCGAGCCGATCGAGACGATGGCCGCGAGTGCCGCCTCGGGCGCCCGGGACGAGACCGCGCGGGTCACCGACGGGAGGTTGGACAACATGCCGCGAACCGCATCCTCGCCACCCGGATTGATGGTGAGGACAAGGAAGATGGCCGTCTTCGTCTTGCGCGTGAGGATGGTCTGCGACACCGGCACGTCATCACCCTAACCGACGACCCGACGGCCGCGTCGAGTGTCCTTGGTCCTCGAATCTGTGGTGAGGCAAACCCTTTGACGTCGTGTGTGCATCAGCCGCGCGCGACCGCCCGCCCGGCCGCCCGGCCCGAGAAGATGCAGCCGCCGAGGAAGGTGCCCTCGAGCGCGTTGTAGCCGTGCACACCGCCACCACCGAATCCGGCGACCTCACCGGCGGCGAACAACCCGTTGAATGCCGTCCCGTCGGGCCGCATGACCTGGGAGTCCAGATTGGTCTCCAAGCCGCCCAACGTCTTTCGGGTGAGGATGTTGAGCCGCACGGCGATCAGCGGCCCGTGGTCGGGATCGAGCAGGCGATGCGGTTTGGCGACGCGGGTGATCCTGTCGCCCAGATACTGTCGGGCGTTCGTGATCGCCATGAGTTGCGCGTCCTTGGAGAACTTGTTGTCGATCTCGCTGTCGCGCGCGGAGATCACCCGCTCGAGGTGTTGCAGGTCGAGTTTGGGACCGCGGGCGATCTCGTTCATCCCGGCGACGAGTTCGGGCAGATTGTCGCGGACCACGAAATCGACTCCGTGCTTGGTGAACGCGTCGATCGGGCCGGGAACTCCCTTGGCCAGGCGGCTCTTCAGCGCGAATTTCGTGTCCTTGCTGGTGATGTCGGGATTCTGCTCCGACCCGGACAGCGCGAACTCCTTGGCGATGATCGACTGCGTCAGGATGAACCAGGAGTAGTCGTGGCCGGTCGCGAGGATCTCACGCATGGTCGAGTTGGTGTCGAAGCCGGGGAAGTTCGGTGGGGGCAACCGGTTTCCGTTGGCGTCCAGCCACAGCGACGAGGGCCCGGGGATGATCCGGATCGCGTGGTCGGGCCAGATCGGGTCCCAGTTGTTTATGCCTTCGGTGTAGTGCCACATCCGATCCCGGTTCACCAGGCTGGCGCCGGCCGACTCGGAGATGCCCAGCATCCGCCCGTCGACGTAGGCGGGGACGCCGGAGATCATCGTCTTGGGTGCGGGCCCGAGCCGCTCGGTGGGCCAGTTCTGGCGGATGAGGTCGTGGTTGTGGCCGATGCCGCCCGACGTGACGATCACCGCTCCCGCGCGAATCTCGAAGTCACCGACCGTATCTCGCGACGACGCCCGCCCGCGGTCCGCGTCGGTGGGGATCAGTTGCGCGCCGCGCACGCCGACCGCGGTACCGTCCTCGACGATGATCTCGTCGACCCGATGACGGAACCGGAAGTCGACCAGTCCGCGTTTCTCGGCTTCGAGAACCGGCTCGGCGAACACCCGCACGACCTCCGGCCCGGTGCCCCAGGTGAGATGGAATCGCGGCACCGAATTGCCGTGGCCGTCGGCGAATCCGCCACCGCGCTCGGCCCAGCCGACGACCGGGGTGATCCTTAGGCCGAGGTCGTGCAGGTATTGGCGCTTGATGGTCGAGGCGAAGTCGACGTACGCGCGTGCCCACTGGCGTGGCCAGAAGTCCTCGTCGTCGCGGTCGAACCCGGCCGATCCCATCCAGTCCTGCAATGCCAGCTCGGGCGAGTCCTTGATGCCGAGCCGGCGTTGTTCGGGACTGTCGACGAGGAACAGGCCGCCGAGAGACCAGAACGCCTGACCGCCGAGGTTGTTGCGGTTCTCCTGATCGACGACGATGACCTTGCGTCCGGCGCGGGTGAGCTCGTAGGTGGCGACCAATCCGGCCAGTCCCGATCCGACGACCACCGCGTCGGCCTGCTGCTGACTCATGCGCCCCTCCTCAGGGTCGATTGAGATTGAGACTAGCCGGTCTCGGATGCCGATCAGAGCGAGATCTCGGCATAGCGGTGAACCCACGGTGCCGCCTGCTCGAGCTGGGCGGCCAGCGCCAGCAGGGCACCGTCGGAGCCCAGACGCCCGACGAACTGCACACCCAATGGCAGTCCGTCGGAGGTCCAGTGCAGCGGCACGCTGATCGCCGGCCGGCCGGTGAGGTTGGCGAGCTGGGTATACGGCACCCAGCCGAGGCTCTGCTCGATGAGGTCGTCGAGTATTCCGGTGCGCGCCAGGATGTTTCCCGCATGAACCTTGGCGATGACGCGCGATGCGCGCTGCAGGGCGGGCGGCGTGGTGGTGGCGCCGATGCGCAGTGGGGGTGTCGCGAGCGTGGGGGTGAGGAAGTAGTCGTGGCGTTGGTGGAACCCGTCCAGCGAGAGCACGTAGTCATTGACGTGGCTCAGCGCACGGAACGCGGCGACCACTCCCGCCGATCGGCCGAGCTCCCCGATGGCAAGGGTGTCGGCCTCGAAGTCGGAGTCGGTGGCGCCGAGGGCCTTCGCGTCGTCGATCTCGTGGGCCACCCAGGCGAACCAGATGGTGAGGAAATCCTTGGCGAGTGCGCCGTCGTCGTAGGGCGGCGTGACCTCGTCGACGTGGTGGCCGAGATCGGTGAGGATCTGTGCGGCGTGCTCGACCGCGGCGACCGCCTCGCGATCGGGGGAAGCGCCACGCATCCTCAAGGATCGTGTCGATCATTCGGTTGGCCTTCGCTGCGCGGGCCGCGGCGCTGCCGCGCACCTCGATCCACGGGGTCGGGCCGGCAGCGAGCATCTCACGGAAACGCCGGTGCATGGCGTGCCGGATGTGTTCGCCGTCGCGGAGACCGTCGTCGACGAAGTCGATCTCGTCGCCGGTCAGGATGTACAGCGCGGGCTGATGTTCGGCCGCTGCCGCCACGACGCTGGGGGATACCGATCCGACGTAGCGTTCGTGCCAGACGGCGGTGGCCGCGACGTCGGTGTCGCAGATGACCAGCGGGATCGGCGCCCGCCGCGCGGCCAGCCGTTCGGCGTGCATCTGGCGGTCGACGATGAGGTCGAACTCATCGGAGCGCCACGGTGCAGTGAACCCGCCGGGCCGGACGATCGAGTACTCGCGCCCGTACTCGGGGACCCAGACGGTGCCACGCCGTTCGGCGATGACTCGGGCCAGTGTGGTGGTGCCGGTGGATTCGGCGCCGACGATCACCACGCGCGCCGCCAGATCGGCGCGCACCGGGGCGGCGAGTTCGGCCCAGTGGCCGGCCAGATCCGCCCGGACCGCGGTTCCCGACACCGGGTTGAGGCGGCGGCCGGGGTCCACCTGCACCCAGTCGGCGCCGAGTCTGCGGGCGAGCTCGGCACCGTAGTCGTCGCTGCTGAACACGACGTCCACCGGAGCCGTGAGCAGCCCGCTGATGGTCCGCATGTGCGCGTCCCACAGCACCGGTGACCCGAAATCGACGGGGGTCTCATCGACGGTGGACGCCACCCGGACAGTCGGGTGCACGTCGCGCACCCAGCGGGCGCGCGTCTCGACCGATATCGATTCCACCGACGACCCGATCACCTCGACGGTGACCGAGTCGGCGGCGCGCACCGCCGAGCGGATCAGGTGGTCGTGGCCGGCGTGCAGCGGATAGAACTTCCCCAGCACCAGCGCGTGCCGGAATCGCCGCGCCCCGGTCACGACCGCACCTCCTGCGCATCACCGACGACCGTGAGGTCGGTACGCCAGCTCCGGTAGCCGTGGACGCACAGACCGATGAACACGACGTACAGAACGGCGACGATCGGCAGGCCGGTCACCAGATAGAGGCCGACGTAAGCGAAGTCGACGGCGATCCACACAAGCCAGTTCTCCAGCCATCGCCGATTCAGCATGTATTGCGCGGTCAGACTGACCGCGGTCGTCGTGGCGTCGGCGACCGGCAGCACCGAACCACCTTGCCGGCGCAGCAGCGCGAAGATGACCAGTGACATGGCGACGGCCGCGAGCACGAGTGGCACGATCGCGCGGCGCGGGGTGTGCAAGGTAAACGTGTCGAACGTCCGCGCGCCATGCCAGCTCACCCAGCCGTGTACTCCGATGACCAGAAACACCACCTGCAGTGCCGCGTTGGCGTAGAGGCCGGTCGAGATGAACAGCACGACGAACACGACGTTGTTGGCGATGCCGACCGGAAAGTTGAGGATGTTGCGGCGCGCGGCGAGCACGACACAGGCGAAACCGGTGACGAAACCGACGACCTCACCCCAATGCCCGGTCCACCAAGACAACACACGCGAGAGTCTATGAGCGACCGCGATCGCGGTTCGGTGAGCAATCCGATAACGGTCGGGTAGCGGACGATGGCCTGATGTGAAATAGGCGGTGTGCGGGTCCGGGGTCGGTTGACGTATGCCCAGTTCAGTGCGTCGGTACTACGCGAATCCGGCATCGTGGCCGGTCAGCGCGCCGACCGCTCGCTTTGCCGCTACGTTATCGTGCCGTTACACTGCCTCACGACGGTCTCACCCGGGTCTTTCGACCCATAGGATGCCGGGGGAGTGCCCAATGACCGTGGCCCAATTCGGGGTCAAGATCGTGAAGGACTGAAGAATGCTGACTCGCGCCCGCAAGCGCTTGGTCGCCGGACTTGTGGCCATCCTGGCCGCATCGGGCGTGACCTTGGTGGCTGCCCCATCGGCTCACGCCGCCGGAAGCACGGAGTACGTCTACTCGGCGGCGATGCACCGCAACATCCCGGTGCGCATCGTCGACGGTGGTGGCCGTGGCCCGAAGCCGACCCTCTACATGCTCGACGGGTTGCTCGCCCCGAACAACACCAGCGGTTGGCTGCAGAACACCAACGTCGACGACTTCATGGTCGGCAAGGGCGTCAACGTGGCGATGCCGTTCGGCGGCGCCGGCAGCTTCTACACCGACTGGGAGCGTCCCGACCCCAAGCTGGGCGTCAACAAGTGGGAGACCTTCCTCACCCGTGAACTCCCGGCCTACATGGCTCGCCGCCACAACAGCGACAACCGTCGCAACGGCATCGCGGGCCTGTCGATGTCGGGCACCTCGGCGCTGAACCTGGCGTCGCGTCATCCGGGCTTCTACCAGGCGGTCGCGTCGTACAGCGGCTACCCGACGGTCACCTGGCCGGGCTTCACCCAGGGCATCCAGATCTCGGTCGCACGTGTGGGCGGCAATCCGACCAACATGTGGGGCTTCTACCCCGCCGGTCAGTGGTTCCAGAACGACCCGTTCCTCAGCGCGGGCAACCTCGCCAACCACTACGTGTACGTGTCGGCCGGCAGCGGCCTCGGCAGCAAGTACGACTCTGCGGTCAACCCGAGCAGCGCCAACTTCGACCCGGTGCGCTTCTCGCAGATGGTGCCGCTGGAGGTTGCCGCCTCGGTGTCCAGCCAGCTCTACATCGGACGTGTCGCGCTGGTTCCGGGCGTCAAGCTGACCACCCGGGTCACCCCGGACGGCGTCCACTGGTGGGACTACTGGCAGCGCGACTTCGAGCAGTCGTGGAACACCACCTTCAAGCCGGCGTTCTTCTGAGCTGATCATCTGAACAACCACCGCGGCCGGTGACCTCCAATCGAGGTCACCGGCCGCGGTGCGTTTGTGTCTGCGCGGCGCCGGGCGGCCGCTTCGTCCCCAGGTTCCAACCTTGTTCCCTGGATGGAGCCAGGGAACGAGGTTGGAGGATGGGATCGTGCGGATCGTCGCAACCGAACCGGCACCGAACCCGCCGCAGGCAGCCGTCGTCAGGCCGCGAGAAGCCCGAGGCGTTCCAGCCATTCGCGGACCATGCCGACGACACGGCCGTTCTCGAGGTCGGCCCACGTCCACCGAATGACCATCACGCCGAGCCGCCGAAGATCATCTTCACGCTGTTTCTCGCGTCGCATTGCATCGAATGGCGACTCGCCGGGCCGAAGATGCTTCTGGTACTTGACCATGCCGTCGAACTCGGCGACCAAGAGTCCGACCCGGTCGTAGTCGGTGCGGGCGACCTTGCGCCCGTCGTTGTCGTAGAACTCATGCTGGAGACGGGGCAGCGGCAGACCCGCCTCGATCATCTGGGCGCGGCCCCACGATTCGCCCGCATTCTCGGCGCCGTTGTCGGCATACCTCGGCGCGCGTCGCGCATGCGCTATCCCAGGGCGACGACTGGTGAGCATCTGCGCCATCCGCTCCCGGTCGGCGCCGTTGCGCAGTGCCGAGTCGAACCCGGCCAGCGCACCGGCGAATCCCATCGTGCTCGCGCAGGCGATGTCCACGGCGGTTCGTTCGATCGACGTGACCGGTATGCCCTCGATCGTGGTGACCTCGTCGTCGGCGAGTTGCCCGACATGGAGGTGGCGACGCTTGTCGATCCGCCCGGTTCCGGTCGTGGTCAGGTGCACCCGCGTGAGGTCCGGTTTCAGCATGGACAAACCGTGGAGAACGCCCGCCGACTGGTGACTGATGGTCGTGGACGATCCACCTGCGATGTATGTGGCGATCGTGAACAGTCGGTGGGCGTCGAACTGGTCGCGTTCGGTCCTGACGACGAACACGCCGCGGATCACTCGCGTGAGCAGGCCGCGCCTCTCGGCTCGGCTCAACTCGTTGTCGGAGTAGCCGGCGGCGCGCGCCGCCGACCGATGGATGAGTCCGTGACGGTCGGTGGGGAATTCAGGCATGTCCATATGACGCGCCTGCGGCCTGTTCGGTTGCGACGATCCGTAAGTTGCCACATTCCCACCTCGATCCCACGGTGCAGTCGGGGATCGAGGTGGGAATCTGGGATGCAAGCGCCCCGCGGCGCTACTCCCGCGGCGCTACTCCTGCCGATCCGTGCGCTGGGTGGTGCCCGGGTCGTCGGTCACCTTCGGGATCTGCTCGGTGGGACGATCCCAGGGGTCGGCGGCGGTGTGCCCATCGGCGGGCTCTGCGGCGGCCGCCGTGGCCTCGGCTTCCGAGTTGTGATGGCGCCCGGGCTGCTGGGCCATCTGTTCGGTCTCGTCCTCCGACGACGCGCCGGCCCAGCCAGCGGTTGCCGCGTCTGACTCGGCGGGGGTGTCGTCATCGGTCTGGCGGCGACCCCGCCACACCAGGAACGCCCACAGCGCCAGCAGCACGACGCCGATGATGCCGAGGACCAGCGGGAGCCAGAATCCGCCCAGCTTCAGTTGGGTCCGATAGCCGTCGGCCTTGGTGACCTGATGGGACACGGTCTCATCGGCCCATTTGAATGTTCCCTTGAGAACGTCCATCCGGAAGTCGCGGACCGCGGCCGGGGTGTCCGAGCTCTGGTCGGGTGAGCGGAAGTACTGATGCTGATCCTCGAGGCCGTCGACGATGGTGCCCGTCGCGGGTTCGACCCAGACGTGCTTCATCGCGGTCGCGTACCGGTGCATGGTGATCTTGTCATCGGGCTTCACGCCGGGCCCGCTGATGCCCCACCACTTGGCCGGCATGGTCAGGATGGTGCCGAGCGCGGCCTCACCTTGTGCGTTCGGCAGGCTGGACACGTCGGTCTCCGGTACCTCGCCGACGAACTCGTAGGTGGACAGTCCGTTGATGGTCTTGTCGCCCGCGTACTTGACCTCGATGTCCTGCCGGATGTTGGTGTCGTAGTACAGGTACGAGCGCTCCTGGACGTCGAAGCCGAACTTGTACTGAAAGCCCTTGCGATTGGGCAGGTCCACCGAGACGTCCTTGACGTTGACCCCTTCGGGTGCCGCCTCGAGCTGCAGCGAGCTGACCGTACCGTTGGGCACCGACGTCTTGCGGTTCACCGAGACGCGGTCGATGTTCGCCGTCAGCAGTCCGTCGGTGCACTTGCGTTCGGCATCGACCGGCGCCATCGTCGGTTCGGTCTCCTTGCCGGCCGCATCTCGGGTGCGGTCGATCTGCACCGACTGCGCCGACTGCAGCGTGGCTTGGCGGCGGTCCGACGGGTCGATGATGACCGAGCGCCGTTGCTGTGTGAGGTGAGCGTCGAGGGTACGGGCCTTCGGTGCGCTGAGCGAGCAGCGATCGAAGATCACTGCCGGAAAGCGCTCGCTGGGCGAGCCGTCCGCGGCGACGGTGGTCGCCACCGACGTGATGTCGAGATCGAGCGGAACCACTCGCAGCATCGGCACCAGGAACAGCGGTATGGCGATGGCTGCGGTCACGCAGGCGGCGCCGAAAAATGCCAGCAACGCCAGCCAGAAACGTCTCATTCTCCACTCCTGTTCGGGGGCTCGACGTCACAACACTAGCGGCGCTGCGCCGCGCCTCGTCGGAGGTCACGACAATTCCGACGGACTCGTCCATGTTCAGGGGCAGACAGCAAGGTGGGACGGACGTGCCGACGCGTCGGAGGCGGTTCAGCCCGGCAGGGGCTGATCCGCTCGTCTGTCGCGCTCGGCCTCTTTCATGATCGAGGCCATGTATCCGTAGATCTCCTTGTCCGACATGGCTTTCCACCGTGGGGCGAGGAGCTTCATGTACTTCTCGACGTAGAGCAGCTGTTTGCCGACGAGGACCAGTTCGCGTGGCAGGCGCGCGTCGTAGGCCTTCGCGACCGCGGCGAGCTGTCGCCCGAGGTCGGTGTAGGACATCGCGCCGAGTTCCGTGGTCGACAGCGGCATGGTCACCTTCTTGAGGTCGTCGGCACCGCTCGCCGTCGACCCCGGTTTGTGGACCGCGCCCAGCAGGAAGATGGCCCGGCCGGCGGACTCGTAGTCGCCGCGGACCAGAAGGTCGACGACCAGTTGCCGCAGAATGCGACGGGTGCGTTTGGTGAAGCGTCCGACGATGCCGAAGTCGAGAAGGACGAGTCTGCCCTCGGCATCGACCAGCACGTTGCCGGCGTGCAGGTCGCCGTGGAACAGCCCGCCGTGGAACGCCGACTCCAGCAAGGAGAGCAGCAGCGTCCGGCACAGCGCCACACCGTCGTGTCCGGCCGCGCGTACGGCGTCGGCGTCGTCGATCCGGATGGCATAGACCCGCTCCATGGTGAGCACCCGCGAGCTCGTGAACTCGTCGTAGACCTCGGGCACTCGGACACGATCGGCGAAGGGGCTCGGCTTCAGGCATTCGTACCACTCGCGCATGGTCGCGGCCTCGTTGCGGAAGTCGAGCTCGGCGTCGAGACCGTTGGCGAAATCCTCGACGACGTGTCGTGCGCTGAGCATGCGGCCGTACTCGGAGATCTCGGCGAGGCCGGCCACCCGTTCGAGCAGTGCGACGTCGGGTGCGAGGCGTTCGGTGATACCCGGGCGCTGGATCTTGACGACGACCTCGTCCCCGGTGTGCAGGGTGGCGGTGTGGACCTGAGCGATGGACGCCGAGGCGATGGGTTCGGTGTCGAAGCTCGCGAACACTTCCTCGGGTGGCCGGCCGAGTTCTTCGATGAACAGCTTGCGGACGTCGGCCGGCGCTGCGGGCGGCACGCGATCGAGCAGTGACTCGAACTCGGTCGAGAGGGTTTCGGTGAACACGCCGGGGCTCGACGCGATGAGCTGTCCGAGTTTCACATACGTGGGCCCGAGGTGCTCGAAGGTGGTGCGGACCTCGTGCGCGACGCGCTGGCCGTTCGGGGCGCGCCCGGACAGCGCATCGGTGGCCGTATGAAGAGCGAATCGACCGACGCCGATCACCGCATGCGCGGTCGTCGTGCCGAAGCGGGCTATCTCGTCGATCGGCGAAACCTTGGGCAGCTGGGCTCGGAGGGCATCGTCGGCGGGTCTCTGCATCGTGGTCACCGTTGGTCAGTGTAACGACCGCCGATGTGCAGATCGGTGTGGTGAGCCCATGCGGATTCCCAAGCTGAGGGGCCACTGAGAACATATATCTGACATCTGGTATGACTGAGACGATTAACGAACCACGTCTCAAGTGAGGCGACATCGGGACGTCGGGACGACACATAAGGAGTCATGGTGAACAGACGGATGCTGCACGGCCTGGTGGCCACCGCGGTCGCGGTCGCGCTGGCCTGGACGGGGACCGGCGGGGCGAGCGCCGACCCGAACATCCAGATCCCCGGTGTCGACGACGGTGTGCCCAACTGCGCGGTCCTGCAGCCGCGGGCATTCGCCGGGTACATCGGCACCAACGATCCGAAACCGGCACGCACGATGGACGAGACGTTCGCGACGGTGCCCGAGGACTGGTGCAACACCTCGGTCGGGTTCAGCCGGCTCCGGTTCGACACGACGCACGGAGTGACCTTCGCCATCCCCGACACCCTGCATGCACTGTTCCCGTACAACAACGCGGAGATGCTGTCGAAGCCGGCCTTCAAGCCGGGCTGGACGATGACCATGCGAGTTGGTGGCACCGAGAAGATCCCGACCTGGGCGGGCACCACCGGCTGGGGTGTGTCGAACCGGTCCATCGACCCCCTCGGCCTGGAATTGGCCTGGTTCATGTACAACGGCGCGGACAAACCCATCGGTGACGCGAGCACGCTGGGCAAGCCGATCATCAACGCCCTCGGCATGGATTTCCCGCGCGGCTTCTTCATGATGACCAAGCGGGCGGGCGAGATCGTGCCGCAGATACGGCTGCTGCCGTTGAGCATCTTGAGTGCCGAGCACGACTACTCGGTGGTGCTCGGCCGCAAGACCGTGACGTTCTACATCGACGGCAAGGAGGCCGGCACCGACCTCGCGCCGTTCAGGGTGGATCAGCAGCTGCGGGGCGGGTCGGGGTCGCACTACGGAACCTTCGACAATCCGCCGGTGGGCACCTGGTACGACATCTCGCGTCAGCCCGTCCCGCTGCTCGGACAGATGTGGCTCGACAGCGGCTACTGGTTCCCGCTGCCGCTCCCGCAATGGAACAACCGGATGCAGACGGCGTACATGAAGCGCTACGTGCAGGGGCCGACCTCGCAGACGCCGCTCACGCTCGACAGCTTCAAGGGCTGGCAGTAGTACCCATCTCGGGGAGGCCGTCGCGGATCGTGTCGATCACGCGGCGGCCATCTGCATTGTGGATGGCCGGGGACACCGTGCGGTAAGGTTTTCGACTGGGAATCGAAAACGTTCGGGAGTCGTTACTCCTGGCGACGGTGATCTCTCCCGAGAGGTGCGACATGGCGCAGATCGATGCAGGTGCGACGACGCGCGACGAATCGCGTGCCGACTTCGTCGTGGTCGGGGCAGGGGTTGCCGGACTCACCGCAGCACTGTCCGCCGCGCAGGCGGGACTGCGGGTGGTGGTGCTCAACAAGGGGCCGCGGTGGGATGCCCGTCGGCCCGAGCAGTCGACGTCGACGTTCTATGCGCAGGGCGGGGTGGCCGTCGTCGAGCCCGACAACCGCGAAGACTCCGTGGACCTGCACCTTTCCGACACCGTGACCGCCGGCGCAGGGCTCACCGACCCCCGGACCTCGCGACCGATCCTCGCCGACGGGTGGCCGGCGGTGCGCGGGCTCATCGAGTGGGGCGCGCAGTTCGACCTCGGCGGTGACGGACGGATGCTGCGCACCCGGGAGGGCGGCCATTCGGTCCGGCGCATCCTGCATGCGGGAGGTGACGCCACGGGTGCACAGGTCCAGAGCGCGCTCAACGGCCGCCTGGCGCAGGAGTGCGATGGGCGGATCGACGTCCGAGACGATTCGATGGCCACCGACGTGCTCCGCGCCAATGGCGAGACGGTCGGCGTGGCGTACCGCACCCGTGGTCGCGACCGGGTGGTGTACGCGCCGACGGTGTTGCTTGCGACCGGTGGCGCCGGACATCTCTACGCCGCCACGACGAATCCGGCCGGCGCGACCGCCGACGGCATCGCCCTGGCGCTGCGGGCCGGCGCCGTGGTCACCGACATGGAGTTCATCCAGTTCCACCCGACGATGCTCTACGTCGCGGGCGCCCGAGGGCGGCGGACCTTGATCAGCGAGGCGGTGCGCGGCGAAGGCGGACGTCTCGTCGACGTCGACGGTCGCTCGGTCACCGCCGGTGTCCATCGGCTCGGCGACCTCGCGCCGCGCGACGTCGTCGCGAACGCCGTCGAGGCCGCGCTCGCCGCGACCGGACATCCGTGCGTCTACCTCGACATCCGCGACGTTCCCGACTTCGCCCACCGTTTCCCGACGGTGACCGCGGGTGTCGTGGCAGCCGGACTCGACCCGGCCGACGGTCGCATCCCGGTGGTGCCCGGCGCCCACTATTTGTGTGGTGGCGTCCTGACCGATGTCGACGGACGGACCGCGGTGGCCGGGTTGCTGGCGGCCGGTGAGGTCGCCCGGACCGGTCTGCACGGCGCCAACCGGTTGGCGTCGAACAGCCTGCTCGAAGGGCTCGTGATGGGGCGGCGGACCGCGGCGGCGGCGATCGCCCGGCGCGACCGGCGCATCATCGAGACCAGTCCGCCCGACCTGGGCGATCGACCGAGGTGTGACCGAAAAGCTCTGCAGAACATCATGTCTGGTTCCGTCGCACTCAGGCGGCACGCGGCTGGACTGGCCGGCGCCGAGGCGGCACTGCGCGACGCACCGCCGCGGTGCGTGACCTCTGACCACGACCTCGAGGACGCGGCACTGACCATGACCGCGCGGGTCGTCGTCGCGGCTGCCGCCGCCCGCACCGAATCGCGCGGCTGCCACACGCGCATCGATCACCCCCGCACCGACCGCGTGGCCCGGTCTCGGTGCTTCGGCTGGCTCGACGACGGCCCGGCCGAACTCGGCGGCACCGAGTCACTGCGGCCCGGCGTCGAGGCCCTGGTCGGCTGACGCCGAGAAACCTCGGAAGGAAACCCCGACCACTCTGGCGGGATCGGTGGTCAGCTTCGTAAACTGACGCCCGGGGAACAGCGGGATCACCCACACGTGGACGCGGTGGCCACGGGTGTTTGCCCTGTCGAAATGCGTTGAGCGGCGAGATGGATCACGCCTGCGTTGTCGTGAAGGAGGGGCCGATGAATGGCGAGGGTTGCTGGTCGACGGTCGTCTGTACGCAATCCGAACGCGTCGCGCTCGGCGTCGCCGACCGGGCGGAGTGGTTATTGAAGTGCCGATTGACCGTCGGGCACGGGGGCAATCACGCCACCGATGCCAGCACGCGTCCGCGCCGGGATCGTCGACTCTGGCTGGAATGGAACGACTTCGACGATCGGGCCCAGTCGTTGATCGAACGCAAGCCGTGCACCGTGCGCTCGGAGGTCGGCGCGCACTGCCTCTTCTTCGAAGGTCACGGTGGCCTGCACATGTACGCGCCGTCGAATGGGCACGCTCCGTCGCTGCATCGCCGACCACAAGCAGGTCCGTCGCGCGCGACCCCGACATCACCCGAGCAGGCGTCGCGGCCGGTGCTTCGGCGCGGGCCGGCCGGACCGCCCGGGCACGCCGACCGGACAGGGATGACGACCGACGGCGAGATCCCCGTGATCGGGACAGCATCGCCGGTCGACCCGGTCGGGGGCGACGACCGCCACGCGCGACCCGTCGTCGTCAACGGTGCGCCGGTGGCCGACGGGCATTCCGGCTATCGGGGTGGACGGCGATCGACCGATCTCGAGCCGCCGGTGGGTGGCATCCCGCGCGCCAGCAGGCACCGGCTACCCGACGGCGACGACTCCGTCGGGGCCGCGCCGGCGTCGCGCGAGGCGGCGATGTCGAGGCCCGGCACGCTCGCAGGCGGGGCACTCACGGCGGACCGGACCGGAGAGGACGGTCACGAGATCGCCGATGCGTTGACCGATGTCGCGGGCGCCCTGCAACGACTGGCACAGGTGCTGCGCGACTCACGTCACCGCTGACCTGCAGGTGCCCGGAAACATGTGACGCCGGTCGTGAGCCGGCGGGCCGCAGAATCGTGGCTCAGCCCATACCCTAGGGGGGTATGGTTTATGGCAGCAATATGCTATACCTGGTGGGGGTATCAACCAGGTGCCACCGGCTTCAGGAGATGACGGACATGGATCACGCGCAACACGGCTACATCGAGCGCAAGGACGACTACCTGCGCCGGCTGCGTCGTATCGAAGGCCAGGCCCGCGGTTTGCAGCGCATGGTCGACGAGGAGGCCTACTGCATCGACATCCTCACGCAGGTGTCGGCGATGACCAAGGCGCTGCAGGCGGTCAGCCTCGGCTTGCTCGAGGAGCACATGAACCACTGTGTCGTGCACGCTGCGCAGGAGAGCGACGCCGCGGGTGTGGCAAAGGTCGACGAAGCGATGCAGGCCATCGCTCGCCTGGTCAAGTCGTGAACACACAACCTGCTGTACCCCAATCAAATACAACTGTCGAGGAGGGTTCGATGACTACTGCTGCCTACACCGTTACCGGGATGACCTGTGCGCACTGCGTGGCCTCGGTGCGTGAGGAGATCGGGGAGATCGCCGGAGTCCGCACCGTCGACGTCGCTCTCGACACCGGTCTCGTCGAGGTGACCAGCGACCGTGAGCTGGGCCGGGACGAAGTGGCCGCTGCGGTCGCCGAGGCCGGCTACCAACTGACATGACCGCCATCGGCCGCATCGCCGGCTTCGCGGTCGCCCTGATCGCGGTGTTCGGGATCGCGTTCGGGGTCGGCAATGCCGTCGGCCCGTGGGAACACGCGCCCTGGAGTCCGTCGACCTCGAATCACGCTCCGGTCCAATCAGATATCCATCAACACATGGAGTGATGTGATGACCACGACGCTCGAACGGATCGATCTCGACATCGACGGGATGACCTGCGCCTCGTGCGCCACCCGAATCGAGCGCAAGCTCAACAAACTCGACGGTGTGACAGCATCGGTCAACTTCGCGACGGAACAGGCGCACGTCGAATACCCGTCGGCACTGCGCTCCGACGATCTGATCACCGTCGTCCGCGACGCCGGATACGATGCCGCGCCCGTCGCGCCGATCGGCGGCGCCGCAACGGTGGAGGATCGTCCGGGTCCCAGCGGTCGCAGCGGTCGCGCGGATGCCGAACTCGCCGGTCTCCGACGGCGGCTTGTCATCTCCGCGATCCTGACCGTTCCGGTCATCGCGCTCGCGATGGTGCCGGCGTGGCAGTTCACCTACTGGCAATGGCTGTCGCTGACCTTGGCCGCGCCGGTGATCGTGTGGGGCGCTTACCCGTTCCACCGGGCCGCGGCGATCAACCTGAAGCACGGCTCGACCACCATGGACACGCTGGTGTCGATGGGCACACTGGCCGCATTCGCCTGGTCGCTCTATGCCCTGTTCTGGGGCACCGCGGGGATCCCCGGCATGCGGCACACCTTCGATCTGCTCGCCTCCGGCGATGACGGGGCCTCGCACATCTATCTCGAGGCCGCGGCGGGCGTGACGACGTTTCTGCTTGCCGGGCGGTATTTCGAGAAGCGATCCAAGCGGCGCGCCGGCGACGCGTTGCGCGCGCTGCTGGATCTCGGTGCCAAGGACGTCGCTGTCGTGGTCGACGGCGTGGAGAAGCGAATCCCGGTGCAGGACCTGGCCGTCGGTGACGAGTTCGTCGTGCGTCCGGGGGAGAAGATCGCCACCGACGGGGTGGTGGTGTCGGGTGCGTCGGCGGTGGATGCCTCGATGATCACCGGCGAGTCGATGCCCGCCGAGGTCGGCGCGGGTGATGCGGTGGTCGGTGCGACGGTCAACGCGGGTGGGCGTCTGGTGGTCCGAGCCACCAAGGTCGGCGCCGACACCGCACTCGCGCAGATGGCCAAGATGGTGTCCGACGCACAGGCCGGCAAGGCCGACGCCCAGCGTCTGGCCGACCGCATCTCTGGGTTCTTCGTGCCCTTGGTCATCGCGATTTCCGTTGCCACCCTGGGCTTCTGGCTGGGTACCGGGGTCGGTGCCACCTATGCGTTCACGGCGGCCGTCGCGGTGTTGATCATCGCGTGCCCGTGTGCGCTGGGGCTGGCCACTCCGACCGCACTGATGGTCGGCACCGGGCGTGGCGCCCAGCTCGGCATTCTGCTCAAAGGGCCCGAAGTCCTCGAGACCACGCGTCGCGTCGACACGATCGTGCTCGACAAGACCGGTACCGTCACGACCGGAGTGATGACCCTGGAGTCGGTCACCGTCGACGATCCGGAGCTCGACGAGACGGCCGTGCTCGCCTACGCGGCCGCCGTCGAGGCAGCATCCGAGCATCCGATCGGCGCGGCCATCGTCGGTGGAGCGATGCGGTTGCACGGCACCACACCCGCTGTCGTGTCCGATTTCCGGGCGGTCGAGGCGTCGGGCGTGACAGGCGTCGTCGGCGGTGTGCGGATCTCGGTGCAGAATCCGTCTCGCGTCAAAGAAGTGCTGTCCGAGAAGCTTTCGGGCGCCGTCAGCGAGGCGCACGAGGCCGGTGCCACCGCGGTGGTGGTGTCGGCCGAGGGTCGGAACGTCGGCGTGCTCCGCATCGGCGACGAGATCAAGCCGACCTCGGCGGCCGCGATCACCCGGCTGCGCCGGATGGGGCTGACCGCGATCCTGCTGACCGGTGACAATGCGGGTGCGGCCCAACACGTCGCCCAAGCGGTCGGCATCGACCGGGTGATCTCCGGCGTCACCCCCGCCGGCAAGGTCGAGGCGATCAAGGAGTTGCAGGCACGAGGTCATTCGGTGGCCATGGCCGGCGACGGGATCAACGACGCCGCAGCGCTCGCGGCAGCCGATCTCGGCCTCGCGATGGGCACCGGGACCGACGTCGCGATTCAGGCGAGCGATCTGACCGTGGTGAGCGGCGACCTGTGGGCGGTTGTCGACGCCATCCGACTGGCGCGCCGTACGCTCGGCACCATCAAGGGCAACCTCTTCTGGGCGTTCGCCTACAACGTCGCGGCGATCCCGATCGCCGCGGCCGGGCTGCTCAACCCGATGCTCGCCGGTGCGGCGATGGCGCTGTCGTCGGTGTTTGTCGTCGCCAACAGTCTGCGGCTGCGGCGGTTCCGGCCGAGTGAGCGCTGAGCTGATTGTTGGCCGTCGGAGTGGTCTCGATGCGGCTCGCAAGCTCGGTGCCTGATTCGAGGAGTTTCTCGCCGCTGATCGAGTAAGCGAGCGTGCGGCGCATCGAAGGGCGCTGCGCTCGGTGCCTTGCTCGACCAGCGGATGGACGACTCCTCCCAGCCCACCCCGACCGCCTGCGGGGGGCGCGGGTCACATACTCGATCAGCGAATGGGGGCCGGCGAGTTCCGGGTGACCCACCGCTCGCGAACAGAACTAGAACATGTTCTAGTGAATCCTCTACGCTGTCTGCATGGCAGGTTCTGAGATTCCGGGCACCGTCGCGCTGAGTTCGGTGGAGAGCTTCAGCGACGAGGTCGACGTGCTGGTCATCGGGTGCGGCGTGGCCGGCGGCAGCGCGGCGGTCGAAGCCGCGGCCGCGGGGGCCAAGGTGCTCGTGCTCGAGCGAGCCGCGGCGGCGGGCGGCACCAGTTGCATGGCGGGCGGGCACTTCTATCTCGGCGGCGGCACGGCGGTCCAGCAGGCCACCGGGCACGACGACACCCCCGAGGAGATGGAGAAGTACCTCACGGCCGTCTCTCGGGAGCCCGAACCGGAGAAGATCCACGCGTACTGCTTCGACAGCGTCGAGCACTTCACCTGGCTCGAGAATCTCGGCTTCAGCTTCGAACGCAGCTTCTACCCGGAGAAGGCGGTCATCCAGCCGCAGACCCAAGGTTTGATGTACACCGGCAACGAGAAGGTGTGGCCGTTCAAGAACATCGCCAAGCCGGCGCCCCGCGGGCACAAGGTGCCGGTCCCGGGCGACACCGGCGGCGCGTCGATGGTGGTAGACCTCCTCGTCAAACGCCTGACCGAACTCGGCGCCGAGATCCGCTACGAGACCGGAGCGCGGCAGCTCGTCGTGGACGCCGACGGCGGCGTCGTCGGTGCTGTCTGGAAACGGCCCGGCGAGGAAGGCGTCATCAGGGCCAAGTCGGTCGTCATCGCCGCCGGCGGCTTCGTGATGAACGAGGAGATGGTCGCGCGGTACGTGCCCCACGTCGCCGAGAAGCCGTTCACCCTCGGCAGCACCTACGACGACGGCCTCGGCATCCGCCTCGGTGAATCCGTCGGCGCCGCACTCAAACACATGGATCAGGCGTTCGTCACCGCGCCCATCTACCCGCCGAGCATTCTGCTCACCGGCATCGTCGTGAACAAGGACGGACACCGGTTCGTCACCGAGGACTCCTATCACTCCAGAACGTCGGGATTCGTGATGGACCAACCGGATTCGGCCGCGTACCTGATCGTCGACGAAGCCCATATGCGGCGGCCGGAGATGCCGCTCATCAAGTTCATCGACGGCTGGGAGACCGTCGCGGAGATCGAGTCCGACCTCGGCATCCCCGAGGGCAACCTGCAGCAGACCCTCGACGCCTACAACGAACACGCCGCCAAGGGCGAGGACCCCGAATTCCACAAGGCCGCAGAGTTTCTCGCACCCCAGGATCACGGCCCGTGGGCGGCCTTCGATCTGTCGCTGGGCAAGGCCATGTACTCATGCTTCACCATCGGCGGGATGGCGACGACGGTGGATGCGCAGGTCCTCGACACCGACGGCCACCCGATCCCGGGGCTCTACGCCGCCGGGGCGTGCGCCGCGAATATCGCCCAGGACGGCAAAGGCTACTCCAGCGGCACCCAACTCGGTGAGGGCTCGTATTTCGGCCGGCGTGCGGGTCGGCACGCGGCGGGCAGGCGCGACGACATCGGCTGACCGGCCGCACGTCGGGGGCCGCTCGAATTGAGGTATCAAGGAGTGTGACCTCCATCCCGCTCTCGCCCGGTCCCCTCGCCGCGGCTGCGGCTGCCGGTGTGGTCGCCGTCGGTGCGGGACTGGCTGCCGGCGAGTTTGTCGCGGTGGCGGTGGGTCCGGAGGCGTCGCCGTACTTCGCGGTGGGGTCGGCCGTCGTCGATCACACCCCGACTGCGGTACGCGAGTGGGTGATCTCGACCTTCGGTACGTCCGACAAGACCGTGTTGTTCGTGTTGATGGGCGTGATCATCGCTGTGATCGCCGCGGGTTGCGGTGTCGCAGAACGACTTCGGCCGCCGGTGGGGTCTGTGGTCGTCGCGGTGTTCGGGATCGTCGGGGTGGTCGCCGCACTGACCCGCCCCAACGCGACCTGGACGTACGCCATCCCGTCGCTGATCGCCGGAGCCGTCGCCGTCGTCGTCCTGCGCATCCTCGTGGGCATGGCTTCGACAGGCTCAGCCGGCGCAGGGACGGCAGCGGGCGCAGGGACGTCGGTCGGCGCGGAGTCGTCGGCCGGCGCAGGGACGTCGGTCGGCGCGGAGTCGTCTGCCGGCGCGGGGATCAGTCGTCGTTTCGTCCTGGCCGCCGCGGGAATCGGGGCCGTTGCGCTCGCGGTGGGACTCGTCGGGCGACGCCTTCTCGCCGACACCGCCCGCACCATCGCCGACCGGGCCGGGGTGAAGCTGCCCGCACCGCGGTCACCGGCGCCGCCGATCCCGGCCGGAGCGAACCTCGACATCTCCGGCAGCACCCCGTTCGTCACCGACAACGCCGACTTCTACCGCATCGACACCGCACTGCAGGTGCCGTCGATGACCACCGGCCAGTGGTCGCTGCGCATCCACGGCATGGTCGACGACGAGGTTCGCATCGGTTGGGACGAACTGCTCGCGATGCCGATGACCGAACGACTCGTCACGCTCACCTGCGTCTCCAACGAGGTCGGCGGTGACCTCATCGGCAACGCGCGCTGGCTCGGCGTGCCGATGCGCGACATCCTCGACCGCGCCGGCGTCCGTCCCGGCGCGGACATGCTGCTCTCCACCAGCGTCGACGGGTGGACCTGCGGCACCCCGGTGTCCGCGATCACCGACGGGCGCGACGCCATGCTGGCGATCGGAATGAACGGCGAGGCGCTGCCGATCGAACACGGGTATCCGATACGTCAGGTGATCCCCGGGTTGTACGGCTACGTGTCCGCGACCAAGTGGGTGGTCGATTGGGAACTCACCCGGTTCAGCGATGCCAAGGCGTACTGGACGACGCGCGGCTGGTCGGCGACCGGTCCGATCAAGTTGGCGTCCCGGATCGACCGGCCGTCGTCGGGATCGAGTCACACGCGAGGCGAGGTGATCGTCGCGGGCACCGCATGGGCGCAGCACACCGGCGTGGGTGCCGTCGACGTGCAGATCGACGACGGTGACTGGCGGCCGGCTCAACTCGCCGACGAATACTCGGTGGACACGTGGCGGCAGTGGCGGTTCGCCTGGTCGGCGACCCCGGGCGAACACACCGTCCGCTGCCGCGCCACGGATATGAACGGACGTCAACAGGTCACGGCCATCGCATCGCCGATCCCGGATGGGGCGACCGGACTCGACGTGCGCAATTACACGATCACCTGACGGGCGTTTCGTCGACTGGTCTGCCGGTGTCGGAGATGCTCGCTACACTCGGCTCACGCCATCGATGGGGAGACCACGTGCGTCGAGTTCTTGTGCTGCTCAGCGTGTTCTGCGCCGCGGGTCTGCTCTTGCCGCCCTGCCTGACTCAACCCGGGGTGGCGTCGGCACTGACCATCGGACCGATCACTTTCCCGGATTTCGATTCGCCGGACACCCACCACAACGACAAGAGCACCGTGGTCGCGCGCCCACCGTGGATGCCCGAACTGAGTGCGGCGCAGGGCGACACGGTGATCGTCATCCCCGGGACCACCGACTACGACGCTGCCGATCAACTCGAGCGCACTCGCGACATCGGCCTGTTCGGCGTCGTCCCCGGGCATCGGCCGGCGATCCGCGTGGTGAACTATCCCGCCGCGTTCGGCATCACCATCGGCGACTTCCCGATCTACCTTGCCGGGGACGGGACGTTCAACGAGTCGGTCGACGTCGGCACCGCCAAGGGCGTGGCCGCCGCGGAGGCCGCTTATGACCCCTCCAGACCCGATCAGACGATCGTCCTCAACGGCTATTCGCAGAGCGCGCCGGTCGCCATGAACATCGCCTACATGCTGCGCAAGCGCGGCACCGTGCCCGCCGACCGGATCCTCGTCGTCGTCGGCGCCGACTCGCGGTTCCCGAACACCGGTGTGGAGAACGTCGTCCCGAGTTTCCTTCCGGGGATGTACACCAACGGTGACCGCGACGCCGCGGCCACCGGGGACATCGCTGTGCGGTCCTATTGTGTGCGCGGCGACGCGACCTGCGGCGTCGGCAATCCGCTGGCAAATCCCGCGTCGACGCTCTTCTATTTGCTGCCCGGCTTCTACGTGCACGCCTTCCTCAACTCACGGATCAACGAATACAAGGTCGAGAAGACGTGGGACGACGGCCACACGCACTATGTCGTCTACAACGGCGGCAACCCATGGGGGATGATGCTGCGCGACCGGGGCGTGCCCGTGCCCAGGACAGTCGACGACCTTCTCGACACCGCCGTCCCCGTCCCGATGCCCGGAGAGCAGGCCACAAGCGGCGGACGCCCGGTGCCGACGCCACGTGAACTGCAGGACATCATCTTTGCGAGGCTGGGCTGGACCGTGCCCGTCACCGACCCGGACCGGAACTCCGCGACCGAGCAGAAGCTCCGCGACGACACCACCGCCGACGACTCCACGCCGGCGCCGGCGCAGACCAACCACTCCACACCGGCACCGGCACCGGCACCGGCCACCACCGTCGATCGCCGCCCGTCGCTGACAGCCCCCAACCACGCGGTGGCGACGGTGCGCGTCGGCGGTTCCCGCCCACGGATGGGGGCTGACGCACCGTGGTGACCCTTGTCCGGCGTCGCCCATTCGGCTCGGCCGGTAGCCGGCGGTAACGGGCATGCCGTCCTCGCGATCCCGACGACCACGCCGCCCGCGGGCGCAGCGGCGCAGCGGATATGTCGGCACGATCGTGGTCGACGCCCTGCTGCTGTTCGGGATCAACCAATGGCCGGGCTGGGACGTATTGCCCTTCCTCACCCCGGACATGACCGAGGTACTGCCCTGGATCAACGCATCGCTGGTGGCCGGGATCGTCACCAGCGCGGTCTGGCTGGTCGTCGATCCACCCTGGCTGCGCGCACTGGGGACGGTGGTCACCGCATCGATCGGGTTGGTCGGTGTGGTGCGGATGTGGCAGGTCTTCCCGTTCGACTTCAGCGGGAGCGGGTTCGACTGGACCCTCGTGGTCCAGGTCCTGCTGATCGTCGGCATTGTCGGGTCGGTGATCGGCGTTCTGGCCGCCGTCATCGGGTTCGTCGTCGCGGTGGCGCGCGCCGGAAGTGCCGACCACTGATCCGGTGTGGCGGACACCAGACGCGCGTCTGACTGTGGTGGAACACGTTCCGTCAAGGCAAAAGTGAGGTATCTGACTGCAACGGGCTCCATACCTGAGGGCATGCTATGTTCTTCGCACGTTTTGTGAGCCGGGCGACAGTTCGCTGCTCCCGGTGCATCGCGTCCTCGTCGGACCGTGGTGCAGGCATTGACCGCGGGGTGCCGGTTTGCCCGAAATAGGCCAGACGGTCGTGACCAGATCTAAGGGTGAGAACTATGAGTGTGGGTGTCGTGCGCGAAACCGCCGGGGGCGAACGTCGTGTGGCGTTGGTCCCGAAGGTGGTCTCGACGCTGGTCGGTAAGGGTGTCCCGGTGATCGTCGAATCGGGTGCCGGACTCGGGGCGCTGATCCCCGACGAACTCTATGTCGAGGCGGGTGCGACGATCGGCGACCCGTATACGGCGGATGTCGTATTGCGGGTGTCGCCACCGACGGATGCCGAGATCGGCCTGTTGCGCAGTGGCCAGAAGCTGATCGGTTTCCTGGCGCCGCGTAACGCCGACAATCAGATCGGTGCGCTGAAGGCGGCCGGCGTCGAGGCCTACGCGGTGGAGGCGATCCCGCGTATCTCGCGCGCCCAGGTGATGGATGCCCTCAGCTCGCAGGCCAACGTGGCGGGCTACAAGTCCGTCGTCGTCGCCGCGGATCTGTCCACTCGGTTCTTCCCGATGCTGACCACCGCGGCCGGCACGGTGAAGCCGGCGACCGTGCTCGTACTCGGTGTCGGTGTGGCGGGCCTGCAGGCACTGGCCACCGCCAAGCGTCTGGGCGGGCGGACCACCGGCTACGACGTGCGCCCCGAGGTGGCCGAGCAGGTCCGGTCGGTCGGTGCGCAGTGGCTGGATCTGGGTATCGACGCCGCCGGCGAAGGCGGGTACGCCCGCGAGCTGACCGATGAGGAACGTGCCAAGCAGCAGCAGGCGCTCGAGGACGCGATCAAGGGTTTCGACGTGGTCATCACGACCGCACTGGTGCCCGGCCGTCCCGCGCCGCGGTTGGTGACCGCCGCCGCCGTCGAGGGCATGAAGGCCGGCTCCGTGGTCGTCGACCTCGCCGGCGAGACCGGCGGCAACTGCGAGCTGACCGAGCCCGGGCAGACCGTCGTCAAACACGACGTCACCATCACCTCGCCGCTGAACTTGCCGGCGACGATGCCCGAGCATGCCAGCGAGCTGTACTCGAAGAACCTGCTCGCGTTGATCGAGCTGATGCTCGACGACAACGGTGCGATCGCACCGGATTTCGACGACGAAGTGATCGCTGCCGCGTGTGTCACTCGTGCCAAGCAGGAGGTTTCTGCCTGATGTACAACGAACTACTCGCGAATGTCGCGATCCTGGTGCTCGCCGGGTTCGTCGGGTTCGCCGTCATCTCCAAGGTGCCCAACACCCTTCATACCCCGCTGATGTCGGGTACCAACGCCATCCACGGCATCGTCGTGTTGGGTGCGCTGGTGGTGCTCGGGTCGCTGCCCGCCGACGCGGGGTGGGGTGTGCGCATGATCGGATTCGTCGCATTGATCTTCGGAACGCTCAACGTGGTCGGCGGCTTCCTCGTCACCGACCGCATGCTGGGCATGTTCAAGGGCAAGAAGGACGCGCCCAAGACTGAGGCCGCCAAGGAGGTCGTCAAGTGAACACCTCCACGGTGCTGCTCGCGGCAAGCGAGTCGGGCCAGGTCTCTGCGGGCCTCGGCTACTTCGTCACCGTCCTCTATATCGTCGCGTTCTCGATGTTCATCTACGGTCTGATGGGCCTGACCGGCCCGAAGACCGCGGTGCGCGGCAACTGGATCGCCGCCACCGGCATGGGTATCGCGGTCATCGCGACCCTGCTCGGTGTCTATAACAACGCCGGTGACGCCGGGGTGCCGAGCGTCAACTGGGTGCTCATCGTCATCGGTCTCGCGGTCGGTGTGGCGCTGGGTATCCCGCCCGCGCTGAAGACCAAGATGACCGCGATGCCTCAGCTGGTCGCACTGTTCAACGGTGTCGGCGGCGGCACGGTCGCGTTGATCGCGTGGGCCGAGTTCATCGAGTCCGACGGCTTCACCGCGGTGCCCGAGACCCCGGACGTGCATGTCATCGTCGGCTCGCTGTTCGCGGCGATCGTCGGGTCGGTCTCCTTCTGGGGATCGCTGGTCGCGTTCGCCAAGCTCCAGGAGATCATGCCCAAGGGGCTGGAGAAGACGTTCGTCCGCAACGCGAAGCTCTTCCAGTTCGCCAACATCGTGCTGGCCATCGCGGCCGTGGCGATCGCCATCTACATAGGGGTGCACTCGAGTTCGTCGTCGCCGACCTCCTGGTTCTGGATCGTGGCGCTGCTCGTGATCGCCGGGGTGATGGGCTTGTTCGTGGTCTTCCCGATCGGCGGCGCCGACATGCCCGTCGTCATCTCGCTGCTCAACGCGATGACCGGTCTGTCCGCGGCGGCCGCCGGTCTGGCGCTCAACAATCAGGCGATGATCGTGGCCGGCATGATCGTCGGCGCGTCCGGTTCGATCCTGACCAACCTGATGGCCAAGGCGATGAACCGGTCCATCCCGGCCATCGTGTTCGGCTCCTTCGGTGGCGACGACGCTGCTGGTGGCGGTCCTGCCGGTGCTGCGGGTGGCACGGTGAAGTCGACCTCCAACGCCGACGCCGCAATCCAGATGGCCTATGCCAACCAGGTCATCGTGGTGCCCGGTTACGGGCTCGCCGTGGCGCAGGCGCAGCACGCGGTCAAGGAACTGGCCAGCCTGCTCGAGGAGAAGGGCGTCGAGGTCAAGTACGCCATTCACCCGGTGGCCGGCCGGATGCCCGGACACATGAACGTGCTGCTCGCCGAGGCCGACGTGCCCTATGACGCGATGAAAGAGATGGACGACATCAACGGTGAGTTCAACCGCACCGACGTCGCGATCGTCATCGGCGCCAACGACGTCACCAACCCGGCCGCCCGTAACGATCCGGGCTCGCCGATCCACGGCATGCCGATCCTCAACGTCGACGAGGCCCGCTCCACGATCGTGCTCAAGCGTTCGATGAGTTCGGGGTACGCCGGCATCGACAACCCGCTGTTCTACGCCGAGGGCACCTCGATGCTGTTCGGCGACGCCAAGAAGAGCGTGGAGGGTGTCATCGAGGAACTCAAGGCGCTGTAGCCCAGAGCCGCAACGCATATCGCCCCGGGACATCGGATTGTCCCGGGGCGATGTGCGTTGCCGGGTGGATGACCACCTCGCGGCGAAACGATGAGTTTTCCGGTCACCGGGTGTCTGTCCCGATGAAAGCACCCGCACCGCAACCCCGGAGGACATCATGGTCACCGATTTCATCCCCAGCGTCGACACCGACACCCGCAGCACCCGACCCCGTCGGCACACCATGGGAGTCGTCATCAGTGTGCTGATCGGCGCCTTCCTCGCCTTTGACATCGTCGGCAAACTCACACGGCCGCAAGCAGTTCTGGAGGGAATGGCAACACTCGGCTTTCCGCGGGATCAGTCGTACGTCATGGGCGTCGTCCTGCTCGCCTGCCTCGTGGTCTATGCGGTCCCTCGAACGGCGATCCTGGGAGCGGTCGGTATCACCGCGTATCTCGGTGGTGCGGTGACCGCGAACATGCGGATCGAGGCGCCGCTGTTCAGTGCCACGCTGTTCGCCGTCTATCTCGGCGTGCTGATGTGGGTCGGACTGATCCTGCGCCGACCGGAGTTGTTGCGGATCAGCGGAATTCGACGCTGAGCACCACGAGCCGGTCCCGCCCGCCGATCGGTTCGGGCGGGACCGACCGCCCTTGTGGCCGATCCGCAGGTGCGACAACCGTTATCGACTTGGTACGACTCGGCCGTCGCGTCGTTGTCGCATCCGGATACTGTTACGCAAGTGACTGTTGTGACAAAAGTGACTCGCGCCCGCATGGCGGTGGTGGCGGTGGTCGCGAGTGCCGTCGTCGGCGGCGCCGTCGGGGCGCTGCCGGTCGTGGATCACTCGGCCACCGGAGTCCGCCCGGTGGCGACGGCGACCGATGCCCCGGGGCTGTACAACTCCGCGCAGCAGAAGTTCGCGGCCGGTGACGTTCCCGGCGGGCTCGATGCGATCAAACAGCTGCTCGCCGTCACGCCGATCGACGCCAACGCTCTTGCACTCCAATCGATCTGGTCGGACCAAGCCGACGACGCGGTGACCAGCAAGGCGGCGCTGAACCGGCTCGGCGGACTCAATCCCGCGCTGGCGACCGCCGTGCGCAACATCATCACCGGCGTGAGCGCGGCCGCGCAGATCGTTCCGGACACCGCACCCAAGACCGTCTCCGGCCGTGCCGCGATCGTGGTGCTCGGATACGGACTCAACGGAAACGGCACCATGGCACCGGAACTCGTCCGACGGGTGACCGCGGGCAAGAGTCAGGCCGAAACCACCACCACCGCACCGCTCGTCGTCACCGGCGGCGCGCCCAAGGCGGGCGTGACCGAAGCCGCGGCGATGAAGAAGTGGCTCGTCGCCAACGGGGTCGACGCGGCCCGCATCACCGAGGAGGGGGCGTCCGGGTCGACGGTCGCGAACGCGCAGAACACCGCGGCCCTTCTACGACAGCAAGGCGTCAGTGACATCATCCTCGTCACCTCGCCGAACCACATACGCCGTGCCGCAGCAGATTTCGCGGCCGTCGGACTGCGTACGGTCGCCACCGTCACCACCGCGACCGACCTGGCGAAATACGCCACCCCACTTACCCGCGACAAGCAGAAGGGTATCCGGCTCGAGGCCACGCGGGCCGCGAAGATTCCGGTGACCTATACCGCCGGCTTGCCGATACCGCAGGATCTGCCCGATACCGGATCGGGGCTCATCATCGAATACGGCACCAAGATTCTCGAGCAGCTGCTGGGAGCGGGATCGTCGTCGGCGAAGACGTCTGCGAGATAGGGGGTTTCGACACGGGCCTCCGCTATCGCTCCGGCCCGGCTCAACCAGCGGTGGAGGGGCCTCCGCTATCGCTCCGGCCCGGCTCAACCGGCGGTGGAAGGGGTCTGGGCTGTTGCTCCGGCCCGGCTCAACCGGTGGTGGAAGGCAGTCGATCTCGGACTGTGCTCAGCGCGCTGTCGTATTCATGTGCCAGTGAATCGACGACTTCGGCGACACTCTGCACCGCGGTGACGGCTCCGAGTCCCTGCCCGGCCGCCCACAGATCCCGCCAACGTGTGGCGGCGGAATCGTTTGCAGCGTCATAGTTCTTGATGGTCTGTCCCGCGTCGAGGTGGTTCGGGTCGTAACCGTTGGCGGCCAGGCTGGGACGGAGCCAGGAGGCGGGTGCCCCGGTGATCGCGGAGCTGACGATGAGATCGTCGGGCCCGTGCTCGACGACCATCTGCTTGTAGGCGTCGACGGCCATGCTCTCCCGGGTGGCGAGGAATCGAGTACCCAGATAGACGAGGTCCGCGCCGGCGACCACCGCACCGGCCACCCCGTATCCGTCGGCGATGCCGCCGCCGACGATCACCAATCCGTCGAACATCTTTCGCACCGCCGAGATGAACGCGAACGGGGAGAGATGCCCGGTGTGCCCGCCGGCACCGGCGGCGATGCAGGCCATGCCGTCGACGCCGGCCGCCGCGGCCTTCTGCGCCAGAGGCAGATTCACCACGTCGGCAATGACCATGCCGCCGTAGGAGTGAACGTTCTCGATCGCCGGACGTGGCGAGCCCAGGGCGGTGATGACGATCGGCGGCCGATACTCGGCGATCAGTTTCAGGTCATCGGCGAGTCGGGTGTTGGTGGAGTGGGTGACCAGATTCGCCGCCCACGGTGCCGCATTGCCGCTCGCGACAGCGTCGGTGATGGTGCCCATCCAGGTGTCGAGTTCGGCTGCGGTACGGGCATTCTGGGTGGGAAAGGACCCGACGATGCCCGACCGGCACGCAGCGACGACCAGGTCGGGTCCGGACACCAGGAACATCGGGGCGGCCACCACCGGGAGGCGGAGGCCGGCGACCATCGGATGCGGATCAGCGAGATACGCCACGAGAGAGTGCCTTTCGGGTCAGACGAATCGGGTCCGGAGGTCGCGACGCAGGACCTTGCCGACCGGGTTGCGGGGGATGGCGTCGACGATCTCGAGGCGTTCGGGAATCTTGAACCCGGCGACGCCCCGCTCGCGCAGGAAGCTCGCCAACTCATCGAGGGTGGGCGGCAACTCATCGGCGGGGACGATGACCGCACAACACTTTTCACCCATCACCGGGTCGTCGTAGCCGACGACGGCGACATCGGTGACCGCCGGATGGTCGATGAGGAGACCTTCCACCTCGGCGGGTGCGATGTTCATGCCGCCGCGGATGATGATCTCCTTGGATCGATCGACAAACCGTAGGTATTCGCCGTGTTCGCCGCACAGTTCGAAGACATCACCGGTGCACAGGGCGCCGCGCTCGTCGAACGGCTCTGACGACGCGGTCCCGGGCAGGTAGCCGGCGAACACGGTCGGTCCGGAGATGTGCAGTTCGCCGATGCCCCCGATCTCTGTGACCTCGGCGCCGGTGGCCACGTCGACGAGCGGGACATGGGTGTGCGCCGCCAGCCGCGCCGTCCAGCTGCGGTCACGATAGTCATAGTTCGGCAGATGTTGCGCACGGATCAACGGATCCGGGGTGTCGGCGAAAGTGCCCATGAGGCAGACACCTTCGTTGGAGCCGAAGAAGTTGGTCACCTCCACGCCCAGGTCGTTCTGCCACGCGGCGACCACTCCGGGCGGCAGTGGTGCGCCGCCGGAGCCGACGTTCTTCAGCGAGTCGAGGTCGAACGCCCGGCGCAGTTCCTCCCGCTGGAGCAGGAGGGTGAGAATCGCCGGCGGCATGACCGTGTGCGTGACCGCGTACTGCTGGATCTGACCGAGGAAGACCTTCAGGTCGAGCGGCTGGTGCTGGACGAGGTGGGCTTGACCGATCAGCCACGGCATCAGCGAGCCGGCGAAGCCGGCCATGTTGACCAGCGGAAAAGGATTGAGTACCACCGAGTCCGGTCCGACAGAGATGCCGTCCTGGACGCCGTGGCCCACCGCGAGCCAATCGCCGTGGCGCGTGGCACTCCCTTGGGTGCGGCCTCGGTGCCGCTCGTCCAGCAGATGGTGATGCGGTCGTTGAGCGAATGGGGCAGTGCGGCAACGTAGTCGCGCGCGGTGGCCGCCTCGGCGTTCTGGGCCTCGGCGGCCGCCGCCTCGGCCATCGGCGGTGCGGTGGCATCGATCGTCCCCGCGGGGGCATCCGCCCCGAGCGTGAAGACCGACAGGGGCGAGGGTTGTGCGTTCCTGATGTCGAGCGCCGTGGCGGCCGGCGTCGTGTCGCCGAATCTGGTGACCGTCACGATGGCACAAGCATCCGAGGCGCGCAGCACCGTGGCCACTTCATGCGATCCGTACGACATCGGCATCGGTGTCGCCGTGGCCCCCAGCCGCCAGATGGCGAAGTAGACGGCGATCAGGTCGACGGTGTTGGGTAGCCACACGGCGACGACATCGCCGGCACGAATCCCGTTGGCGTACAGGGCTACCGTGTACTGATCCACCAGCCGGTCGAGCTGCGCCCAGGTCAGGCTGCGGGGTGCGGAGCCGGTGATGGAGAGCAGATTCGGCGGATCGGTCACCGCTCCGGCGTCACCGCGCGCCGCCACAGCGGCAGCGAAGAGATCCGGAAAGGTCTCGGGATGCCAGGCGCCCGACGCGGCGAAATCCTCTGCGCGATCGGCGGGATGGCACTGCGGCATGGATACGGTGCCGGGTGGTGCGTCGTGTTCACGGGCGCCGTCCATCGCCAACCTCCATCGGGGACAGTAACTCTCATCGCAACCCCGCCGCGAACCGCAGCAGAGCCGATCGGTCACTCTGCTAACTGAACTACGGCAGAGCCGAGCCTACACGAGTGGTCCGGGTCACAAAAGCGTTGCGCATCACCGGGCGGATCGACGGACGGTGTGGCGTTCGATCACCGATGCCGCGGCGACCGGGTGTTCACACCGGTCACACTGCCAGATCGGTACCGGTGGATGTCCGTCGTCGCCGTGGTGGAACACCAACGCATCGCCGTCGGGCGCCCGGAACCACCGCTGGCCCCAGATGAACATCTCGAGCACGACAGGGAAGAACGCACGGCCCTTGGCGGTGAGGTGGTACGTCATCCAGTCGGGCCGGGCGGGGTTGGGGACCGCGTCGACCACACCGACGTCGACAAACCTGCCGAGCCGTTCGGTGATGATCGCGGGGCTGGCGCCGGTGCGTTCGGTGAGGTCGCGAAACCGGTGGGCACCGAGCATCAGCGCACCGAGAAGCGCGGTCGACCAGCGGTTTCCGATGAGGGTCAGGGTGTCTGGCACGACCGGCTCAGGGTGGGAGCCGGTGCCGTTGGTCGAGCGCCGTCGGCCGCTGGCCGCGGGCACGCTTCGTGACCAGTGTCCGCTGGGGCCGGCGGACGCGGTCACCGTGCTCAGGTCGAGGTCGGCGCCGCAGTGCCCGCACACCAGGCGAGGGGTGAACTCGGTGCCGCAGTCGGCGTGCACCATCGTCGGCAGGTCCTCGGGGGGCCGAGGAGACCAGCGGGACTCCCAGGCCCACATCGCCAGCAGGATCGGCCACACCCCACGCCCGCGTTCGGTCAGCAGATATTCGTAGCGGGGCGGTCGTTGCTGGTAGGCGGATCGCGTGAACAGTCCGGCGTCGGTGAGCATGCCGAGGCGGGCGGTGAGAACCGCATTCGATATCCGTCCCTGCTTCATCCAGTCCTGGTACCGGCGGCTGCCCGCCAGTGCGAGGCGCAGGATCCACAGATTCCATTCGTCCCCGAGGAGCCCGAAGGCGACCGCGACGGCGTTGGCGCCTTCGGGTTCGAGCGTGGTGATCGACGGTGTGGGGGCCATGGTGCCTGCGATCCTATCCGGTTCGATCCTGGTCAGGGGGTTTACGCAGGACAGTGGCTCTGCTAGTTGTAGTAAGGGTGGAGTGCACCTCACAGTGCCTCCGGCAGCCCAACCTCGGAGGTGTCACGGTGGCCGAATCGAATGTCTGGATCGCCGGCGGAATGCAGACCGACTTCGCCCGCAACGCCGTTCGCGCGGGCCTGGACTACGGAGGGCTGACCGCGGAGGTGGTCGAGGGGGCCCTGGAGGCCGCCGGCATCCCGGCGGGCGATATCGGCGTCGTCCACGTGGGCAACGCATTCGGCGAGATCTTCGCCGGACAGGGGCATCTCGGTGCGATGCCGGCCGCCGTTACGCCCGAATTGTGGGAGGTGCCGGCGATCCGTCACGAGGCCGCCTGTGCGTCCGGATCGACGGCGATCCTCGCAGCCGTCGCCGATCTCCGTTCCGGCGCTTACGATTCCGCGCTCGTCGTCGGTGTGGAACTCGAGAAGACCGTCGCTGGCGACGACGCGTCCCGGAACCTCGGTGCGGCGGCGTGGGTCGGTCACGAAGGTCAGGACGCGAAGTTCATGTGGCCGTTCATGTTTGCCGCCATCGCCGACGAATACGACCGCCGCTACGGCCTCGACGACAGCCACCTGCATCGGATCGCGGCGATCAACTTCGACAACGCCACCCGTAATCCCTCTGCGCAGACCCGTCATTGGGACATTCCCGACCTTGACGCCGCCGGTGCCGACGATTCGGTCAACCCGATCGTCGAAGGCCGGTTGCGGCGTTACGACTGCAGTCAGATCACCGACGGCGGCGCCGGGCTGGTGCTGGTGAATGATTCCTACCTCCGCCATCATCCCGCCGTCACTCCGGTGGCGCGACTGGCCGGGTGGGGACACCGCACCGTCGGACTGGGCCTCGAGGACAAGTTCGCACGTTCCGCTGACAACCCCTATGTCTTTCCCCACGTGCGCAACACGGTGCTCGACGCATTCCGTCGCGCGCGGGTGGATCTCGACGGTGTCGACGGGCTGGAAACCCACGACTGTTTCACCATCAGTGAGTATTTCGCGATCGATCATCTCGGTCTCACCGGTCCCGGCGAGTCGTGGAAGGCCGTCGACAACGGGGACATCGAACCCGACGGCGCCTTTCCGATCAACCCCAGCGGCGGCCTGATCGGCGGCGGCCATCCGGTCGGCGCGACCGGGGTGCGGATGGTGCTCGACGCGGCGAAACAGGTCAGTGATACCGCCGGCGACTACCAGGTCGACGGCGCCCGCACCTTCGCCACCCTCAATATCGGCGGCAGCACGTCGACCACCGTCAGCTTCGTCGTGTCGGCCGGCGAAAACCGCTGAGCCGCAAGGAAAGGATTCGGCAATGGACATGGAGATCCTCGGTCGGTACCTGTCGACACTGCCTGCCGACGACGACCATCCCTACCGCACCGGCCCGTGGCGACCGCAGACCGCCGAATGGCGCGCCGACGATCTCGAGGTGGTCGCCGGAGAGATCCCCGCCGACCTCGACGGTGTCTATCTCCGCAACACCGAGAATCCGCTGCACCCGTCGATCAAGCACTACCATCCGTTCGACGGTGACGGCATGGTGCATGTCGTCGGATTCCGCGATGGAAAAGCGTTCTACCGCAACCGATTCGTCCGCACCGACGGGCTGGCCGCGGAAACCGAAGAGCAGCAATCACTCTGGGCCGGCATCGCCGAGATGCCCTATCTGGCCAAGCGGGAGGACGGCTGGGGGGCGCGACGGCGGATGAAGGATGCGTCGAGCACCGACGTCATCGTGCATCGCGGGGTCGCGCTCACCAGCTTCTACCAATGCGGCGACCTGTACCGGCTCGACCCGTACAGCGCGATGACACTCGGCAAGGAGTCGTGGCACGGAGCGTTTCCCGCACGGTGGGGTGTCTCGGCGCATCCCAAGGTCGACGACGCCACCGGCGAGATGCTGTTCTTCAACTACGCCAAGGACGCGCCCTACATGCACTACGGCGTGGTGGACGAACACGACGACCTCGTGCACTACGTCGACATCCCGCTGCCCGGACCACGCCTGCCACACGACATGGCGTTCACCGAGAACTACGCCATCCTCAACGACCTACCGCTGTTCTGGGACGCCACCGCACTCGAACAAGGTGCCCACGTCACCCGTTTCCACCGTGACCTGCCGTCGCGGTTCGCGGTGATCCCGCGCCGCGGACACTCCGAGGACATCAGGTGGTTCGAGGCCGACCCGACCTACGTACTGCACTTCGTCAACGCCTTCGAGGATGGCGACGAGGTGGTGCTCGACGGCTTCTTCCAAGGCGAGCCCGAACCCGCCGACAACGGTATCGGCGACAAATGGCAGCGCGCCTTCCGTTTCCTCGCGCTCGATCAGATGCAGGCACGACTGCACCGCTGGCGGTTCAACCTGTGCACCGGGCACGTCAAGGAGGAGCCGCTGTCGGAACGGATCACCGAATTCGGCATGATCAATGCCACTCATGCGGGCCGTGGCTACCGCTACGCCTACGCTGCCACCGGCAAACCCGGCTGGTTCCTGTTCGACGGCCTCGTGCGGCACGACCTGCATACCGGCACCGAAGACCACTTCTCCTTCGGCGACGGCGTCTATGGCAGCGAGACCGCCATGGCGCCACGGGTCGGTAGCACGGGCGAAGACGACGGCTACCTGGTGACGCTCACCACCGACATGAACGACGACGCCTCGTACTGCCTGGTCTTCGATGCGTCGCGCGTCGGTGACGGACCCGTCTGCACCCTGCGGCTGCCCGAGCGGATCTCCAGCGGAACCCACTCGACGTGGGCCGACGGCGCCGAACTGCGGCGCTGGCACACCGCCGATTCGGCGGCCGAGGCGCTGGGGTTGTGACGCTGGGGTTGTGAGGTTCTGGCTGCACCTGCAGTTGCCGGCCGCATCAGGGGGTCCGAGCCGGAGTCGGTCGGTGCGGTCACAACCCGTGTTTCAGAACATGACCGAACGGAAGTGCGTGATCAAGCGCCATCCGTTGTCGCTGGTCGGGTCCTCGGACACGATGTGGAAGGCGATGCCGGGCGGCTGACCGCGGTTGACGATGTCGGTGCCCTCGAACGGCAGATTCAGCGTGGACGCCACACCCGGCGCAACCGCCAGCGGGCGCCCCGCGAACGTCGTCACCGCCGGGGTGTGCGCGTGCCCGCAGACGAAGCCGACGATGTTCGGATAGGCGTCGACGAGCTTCGCGAGACGTTCCTCACCGGTCTGCCGGATGGAGTCCATGAACGGCATCTCGAGGGTGACCGGCGGATGGTGGAAGGCCACCAGCACCGGCGTCGTCGGGCCGGCGGCGGTGATCTGCGCCGAGACCCATTCCAACGTCTCGTCGGTGAGCAGGCCGTCGTTGCGACCGGGCCGGGAGCTGTCACAACTGACCAACAGAATCCCGTTGACGAGCTCGGCGCGGTTGACCGGCTGCGACGACTCGGTACCGGTGAGGGTCGCGTTGAAGCGTTCGCGAACGTCGTGGTTACCGGCCGTGACCAGCATCGGCAGCGGACTGTCCAGGACGAGGTAGGCCTCTCGATACTCCGATGCGCTGCCCTCGTCGGTGATGTCACCGGTGACCAGAAGCGCGTCGATGCCGTCGGCGCGGGCACGGATGTAGCTCAGCGTCGACTCGATCCGGCTGCGGTTGAACCGCGTGCCGTTGAAATGTAGGTCGCTGATGTGGGCGACGACGAACACACGCGCTCCCTCGGTTTCGTGACTCACATGAGGCTAGGGCATATTGCCCGGTTCCTCTTCAGGAGGTGCAGGTCGCGTCGCCGCGATGCCGTTGACAAGTGTCTGAACAGGTGTCAGGGTCGGCGCATGTGGAACCAGCGACGTCCCGATCCGCGTCGTTTCGAGGGTCGAACCGCAATCGTCACCGGCGGCGGGTCGGGCATCGGCGCGGCGCTGACGCGGGCACTCACGAACGCCGGGGCGCACGTGGTGTGTACCGACATCGATGGGACCGCGGCCGAGCGAGTGGCCGGGAGTCTTCCGGCGGGTCGCGGCTCCGTGCGGGCGGCCGTACTCGACGTGACCGATCGGGACGCGGTGATGGCCGTCGTCGACGACGTGGTCGCCGATGCCGGCCGGCTCGACTTCATGTTCAACAACGCCGGCATCGCGCTCGGCGGGAACACCGAGAGGCTCAGTGCCGATCAGTGGGATTCGATCATCGACGTCAACATCCGGGGCGTCGTCCACGGGGTGGCCGCGGCCTACCCGCACATGATCCGCCGGCGGTCGGGACACATCGTCAACACCGCATCGATGGCCGGACTCACCGCCGCCGGACTGCTGACGAGCTATGTGATGACCAAGCACGCCGTCGTGGGGTTGTCGCTCGCGCTTCGGTCCGAGGCGGCCGCGCACGGCGTCGGGGTGCTCGCGCTGTGCCCGGCGGCCGTGGAGACCCCGATGCTCGACGCCGGCGGGGTCGGCGGCTTCACGGGCCGGACGTACTACCTGTCCGGACAAGGTATCCGGACGCCGTACTCGCCGGATCGCCTGGCTGCCGAGGCGCTGGTCGCCATCGATCGGGGCAAGCCGCTGGTGGTGGTGCCGTTGCAGGCGCGGATGGCGTGGCGGTTCTCCCGGCTCGCCCCCGGGCCGATGCAGCGGGCGGCCACCGGATTCGTTGCGCAGCAGAGGGTTCGGCAAGGTCTCTGAGTCGCGAGGGCGTGATCGTCGACCGCTCGACCCCGAGGTGCGAGGCGCCTGTGGGCGCACGTTCCTTTCAGGTGTGAGGCAAGTCAGTAGGCGCCTGCTCCCTGAGGTGTGAGGCGTCAGCCGAGCCCGGTGCCCCGAGGTGTGAGGCGTCAGCCGAGCCCGGTGCCCCGAGGTGTGAGGTCGCCAGCCGAGCCCGATGCCCCGAGGTGTGAGGTGTCAGCCGGGCCGCGAAGGGTCCCTATCCGATGCGAAATACACCCTTGCCCGAGGTGGACGCATGCGATAGACTTCGAACATCAGTTCGAATAGATCGAGAGGGGGCTCGATGACCAGCGATGACACAACCGGTGACGGTGCGTCGGAGATCGTCGGGCTCTACCGGGAGCTCGAGAATGTGATCGCGCGGATCGCCGCTGCCGATGCCACGCCGGCGTCCTACGACGAGGTCGTCGGGGTGGCCGAGACCCACGAACGGCTGGCGCGGCAGATGAGTTTTCTGGGGTTGCGCCGCGTGCTGGATTGTTCGGACCGCAACGTGGTGGGGGAGGAAGGGTATCGGTCGATCACCGATTTCATGGCCGACCGGCTGCGGGTCACCGACGCGGCCAAACGCCGCAAGCTGATGGCCGCGTTGATGGCGTTTCACTCGGTGAGCGGGGACCTTCTCGAGCCGCGCTGCCCGACGCTGGCCGAGGCGTTCGCCGACGGCGCGATCGGACCCGATCATGCGGCGACGGTGATCGCGACGCTCGACAAGATCCCCGCCGCGGTCGATCCCGAGCATCGGGCGGCGGCCGAAGCGACGATGGCCGAGTTCGCCCGCGAGCACACCCCGAAGGAGTTGACCGAACTCGGTGCCCGGTTGCTGGCCCACCTCGATCCCGACGGGACCCTGACCGACGACAAGGACCGGGCGCGGCGTCGCAGCCTGTACCTGTCCCGGCAGGACGCGCAGTTGATGAGCAAGCTCGAGGGGATGCTCGATCCGGTCACCCGCGCGATGCTCGACACGGTGTTGGCAGCCTGGGCGGCGCCGGGGATGAACGACCCGGCCGACGATGCCTCCCCGCGCGGCAGCAAGGACGACGTCGATCCGGCGGTGCTCGCCGAAGCGGCCCGGCGTGATCACCGCACGCAGGGACAACGCAATCATGATGCGCTGCACGCCGTGTTGAAGGCCGTCCTCGACGGTGGGTTGTTGGGCACGAGTCATCGCGGGTTGCCGCCGCACCTGATCGTCACGATCACCGAAACCGCGTTGCGGGAGCGCGCCGGGGTCGGTGTGACCGCCGGTGGGGCGTTGTTGCCGATCGCGGAGGTGATCGCGTTGGCGGCCGACGCGCAGCAGCACTTGGCGGTGTTCGCCGATCACAGCGCCGAGGTGCTGTATCTGGGGCGGGCACAGCGGTTGGCCAATCAGGCTCAGCGGTTTGCGTTGCTGGCCCGTGATGGTGCGGTGTGTACGTGTCCGGGCTGTAGTCAGCCGTTCGCCCACGCCGAGGCCCATCACGCCGAGACGGATTGGGCCGACGGCGGGTTCACCGACGTTGCGGATCTGGCTGCCGCGTGTCCGAAACACAATCGGATGGTCGGCGACCGGCCCGGGCAGTGGTCGACGCGCATCATCACCGAGGGCCCCGATGCGGGACGGCCCGGGTGGTCGCGCAACGGGCGCCGTGGCCCGGGTCGGGTCCGGGTCAACCGCAGCGGGCTGGTCGCCGACACCCTGGCCCAGCGCCTGCGCGCCACCCGAGCCGGGCCTTCACCCCACAGCCGAAGCGGGACAACCGAAACCGCCCCGAGCAACGGCCCACCACCGCGACCCGAAGAACGACGCCGCATTCCGCGACTGGTCGCCTCGGGGTGGGCGGTCAACGTCGTCGAGTTGGGGTGACCCCTTCGACAGGCTCAGGGAGCGAGGGGGGAGGCGCTTCGACAGGCTGAGAGGGCGGGTGACCCTTCGACACGCTCGCTCGTTCCTCGCTCGCTGCTCAGGGAGCGAGGAGAACCTCAGGGAGCGGGGGGCGTCGCGGGTCAGTGCAGGGTGCGGGCGAACAGCTTCTGCAGTTCTTCGTAGTGCTGCTCGGCGGCCTCGTGGTGGTACACCGCGGTGTCGGCCATCGTGTAGCCGTGTGCCGCACCGGGAAAGACCGACATGCTGTGCGAAACCCCGGCGGTGGTCAGGGCACGTTCGAAGGCGGCCACCGCGTCCGGCGGGAGCGAGCGGTCGTTGTCGGCGTGGATGGCGATGAGGTCGGCACTGACCTCCGCGACGCGCAGATGTGGGCTGGCGGAGGTATCGGTGACGAGCCCTCCGGTGTGGAACATGCCCAGGGCGGCAACTTCATTGGGGCGGGTGGCGGCGGCGAGAAGACCCAACCGGCCGCCCATGCAGTACCCGGTCACGCCGATCGGGCCCGGCGAGACCCCGTCGAGGGAATGCAGCGTGTCGATGTAGGCGGACAGATCGGCGGATGCGACGTCATCGGTCAGCTCTTGCATCAGCGGCCGGACCCGGGCGATGACCGCGGCCCGATTGTCGGCATCGGTGAGATCGTCGGTTGGTTCCAGCTCGGCGGCGGTGCCCCCTCGGTAGAACACGTTGGGCGCCAACACCACATACCCCCACGACGCGATGCGGTCAGCCATCGCCTTGGTCTGCGGGCGTAGGCCGATGGCGTCGATGATGAACAGCACCCCGGGCAGCCGGCCGGACACGTCGTCGGGCCGGGTGACATATGCGTCGGCGGTGCCGCCCGGCGCGTCGAAGGTGATCATCTCGCTGGTCATTGGGTGTCTTCCTCTCACATCATCGGGATCGGGGCCGGCGGTCACAGATCGCCGGGTAGCTTGTCGCGGCGGATACCACGCCAACTCGGGTGACGCAGGTGGCCGGTGGTCGTCCAGTCCATGAAGCGGACCTCGCCGACGATCTTGGGCAGCACCCAGACGGCGCTCGACGCCACCGGCCGGTCGAGTTTGTCGACGAACGGGCAGGTGCGGATCTCCAGGGGCTTCAGTTCGTCTGCCAGCGAACGCAATTGGGCGTCGGTGAAGCCGGTGCCGACACGGCCCACATACCGCAGGCCGGTCTCCTCCGGGAGCCCGAGCAGTAGGGAACCGATGGTGTTCGAGCGATTGCCGCGGCCCGGTCGATACCCGCCGACCACCACCTCGATGTCGCTCCAGTTCTTGTGTTTGAGCCAGGTATTGGTGCGTCGGCCCTGCTGATATGTCGACGAACGCCGTTTGGCCACAACGCCTTCGTAGTTCCGCTCACGGCTCACCTCGAGGGCGGTGCGGCCCGGTCCCGGCAGCAGCGGCGGCACCTCGGCGTAGGCCGAACCGCGAAACGCCGGTGCGAGCTCCTCCAAGAACTCCCGGCGTTGCGACCACGGTTTCCGCAGCAGTGACGTGCCGTTGAGGTACAGGATGTCGAACAGATAGAGCTTGAGCTGATACTCCTCCTCGGTGGCGTTGCGCGCCGAGAGCAGCGTGAAGTTGGCGCGTCCGGTGGAGTCGAGCGCGACGACCTCACCGTCGAGGACCACGTCGATGAGTCCGAGATCGTCGGCGACCGAGCGGAGTTCGGGAAAGTCGGCGGTCATGTCGATGCCGGAACGTGACGTGAGGCGGAAGTCGCCGTCGATGTAGCGCAACAGGATTCGATATCCGTCCCATTTGCCCTCGAACGCCCAGTCGCGGCCGTCGAGATTCTCGATGTTGTCGTCGGTCGCGAGCATCGGGCGCGGATCCCGCAGACTGTCCGGCAAGATGGGGCGCGGCTCGTCCGACATGAGGTGCGCCAGCCAGTTCTTGTCCCCGGTTTTGATGAGCGCGTATCGGCCTTGGATTCGATTGCCGTGCAACCGGACGATGACCTCGTTGTCACGCCACTTCTCTGTCTCGTAGGTGCCGTGGTCCCAGATCTCCACGTGCCCGCCACCGTATTCGCCCCTCGGGATGTCGCCGGAGAAATCGGCGTAGTCCATCGGGTGGTCCTCGGTGTGTACGGCCAGTCGATTCTGGTCGGAGTCGGTCGGCAGATTCTTCGGTACCGCCCACGACACCAGCACGCCGTCGCGTTCGAGACGGAAGTCGTAGTGCAGACGTCGGGCGTGGTGCTCCTGGATCACGAAGATCGGATCGGTCGAAGTCTCTGTGGTCGAAGACTTTTCCCGATGAACCTCGTCGCCGAACGGCTCCGGGGTCTTGGCCGCGTCGCGTTTGGCGCGATACTCGCCGAGGCTCACCACGGGAGTCGGCGCCGGCGGGATCGTCGTTGTCGACTGTGGCCCATCCAAACCCGACAGCAGATCGCCGTCGGCGGCCACCCGGTCCAGAACGTCGGAGAAGAGCAGCTGGGTGATGTCGGGGTCGGCCAGTTCGTCCCACGATCGGGGTGCCGCGACCCACGGCTGGTCGCGTCCGCGCATCGAATACGGCGCGAGGGTCGTCTTGGAGCCGCTGTTCTGGCTCCAGTCGATGAACACCCGACGATCACGAACCGTCTTCGACATGGATGCGGTGATGTCGTCGGGATGTTCGGCGGCGAGACTGGTCGCGATCTGCTTGGCGACGGTGCGGGCGGCGTCCGGCGATACGGACCGGTCGAACCGGGCGTAGACGTGGAGCCCTTTGCCGCCGCTGGTGACGGGATAGGAGTCCAGCCCCGCCGCGGCGAGCATGTCGCGGATCATCGTCGCGACAGCCGCGCACTGCGAGAGCGGGACGTCGGGTCCGGGATCGAGGTCGAGGACCAGGCGGTCGGCCTTCGGTGCGCCACCATCGGTGGGGACCCGCCACTGCGGGGTGTGCAACTCGAGCGCCGCCATCTGCGCGAACCACACCAGGTCCGCGGTCGAGGTCGCCAGTGGGAAGGTGATCACCCGCTTGCTGTGCGGTTCGTCGTAGCGGTGCAACCAGTCCGGCGCAGATTCGGGCAGCGCCTTCTCGAAGAACGGCATCGAGTCGACACCGTTGGGCCATCGTTTGCGGGTGATCGGACGGCCCGCCAGATGCGGCAGCATCACGTCGGAGATGCGGGTGTAGTAGTCGATGACCTCGAACTTGCGGGTTCCGGTTGCCGGGTAGAGCACCTTGCCGAGGTTGGTCACCGAGATGCGGTGGCCATCGACCTCGAGACTGTCTCCACCACCCTTACCGACCATTGCCCCCACTGTATGCCGATTGATTCCCCGCGGGATGGCACAATGGCCCCATGCGCTCGATCTGGAAGGGCGATCTGAGCTTTGGCCTGGTGAATGTTCCGGTCAAGGTGTACTCCGCCACGGAAAGCCACGACCGCAAGTCGTTTCAGGTCGACTCGAAGGACGGCACCCGAATCCGGTACCGGCGTGTGCGTGAGGGCACCGACACCGAGGTCGACTACGCCGACATCGCCAATGCGTACGAAACCGATTCGGGCGACACGGTGATCCTCACCAAGGACGATCTCGCATCGTTGCCGGTGCAGAAGAGCCCCGAGATCTCGATCCTCGAGTTCGTGCCCACCGAGCAGGTCGACCCGATCTACTTCGACAAGCCCTACTATCTGGAACCCGCGTCGAAGTCGCCGAAGGCGTACGCGCTCCTTGCACAGGCCCTGCAGAAGACCGACCGACTCGCCATCGCCGAGTTCACGTTGCGCAATCGGACTCGGCTGGCGGCGTTGCGCGTCGTCGACGGGGTGATGACCCTGCAGACCCTGTTGTGGCCCGACGAGGTGCGCAAGCCCGATTTCGGCTTCCTCGACGACGAACCCGAGATCCGGCCGCAGGAACTGGACATGGCGGCGTCGCTGATCGAGACGATGGCGTCGGACTTCGACCCGTCGGAGTTCTCCGACACCTATCAATCCGAGCTGAGCAAGCTTGTCGAGGCCAAAGCCGATGGGTCGGAAGCCTTTCCGGAGGCGGAATCCGAGGAGTCCGGTGATGACGACTCGGAGGTCGCGGATCTGCTTGCCGCACTGCGTGCTTCGGTGAAGGATCGCGGGTCGTCGTCGGATTCTGACGCGGAGGAGAAGAAGGAGCCGGCGGAGGAGAAGCAGCCGGCCAAGAAGGCGGCCGCGAAGAAGGCGCCTGCCAAGAAATCCGCGGCCAAGAAGGCTCCCGCCAAGAAGGCGGCGGCGAAGAAGTCGGCCTGAGTGCCACCGCGACTCGAGGAGCCACGCGGGTCGGCGGTTGAGATGACGCCGAGCAGAAAATCGGTGGCCTGCCGTGCCCGGCGTCGGGCATCCTTTTCGGGTGAGCACAACGGTCGACACCCGCCTGCCCGCGGCGCTGAAACCGTTCGCGCTGCGGCAATATCGGCTGCTCATCATCGGACTGGCGCTGGCCATGTTCGCCGACGGTGTGTGGACCGTCGGAGTGGTGTGGCAGGTGATCGAGCTCGGTGGCGGTCCGGCGCAGGTCGCCCTGGTGACCGGGGCGTCGGCCGTCGGCATGGTGGCATCGACTCTCGCGGGCGGCGTGCTGGCCGACCGGATATCGCAGCGGCACATCATGATTGCCCTGGAACTCACGAAGCTGGTCGCGTTCGGCCTGGTCGGTGCTGCCGCTGTCCTCGGCGTGCTCGGTAACGTCGGGCTCGTCGTCGCAGCCGTCTTGGGTGGTGTCACGATCGGCATGTACTACCCGGCCTATTCGGCGCTGCTCCCCACGATCGTGGAGGCGGCACAACTGCAGGCGGCGAACGGCGTCGAAGGCTTTCTGCGCCCGGTGGTCATGCAGGCGATCGGGCCGATGGTGGCCGGTGGGGTCATCTCGATCGCGGCCCCGGGCCCGGCGATCGCGCTCGCCGGACTCGCCAGCGCGGTGTCGGCGCTCGCCTACACTCGGATGGCCCCGGTCGACGTTCGCCGGACGGAAAATCGGATCGCGGCCGGACCCATCCGGTCGGTCGTCACCGACATCACCGAGGGCCTGGGCTACCTGTGGCGAACGCCGTGGCTGTGGGCGACCCTGTTCTTCGCGTGCATCCTCGTGCTGGCGGCGATGGGGCCGATCGAGGTGCTGGTGCCGTTCGTGTTGCGTGAACGGGTGAACGGGGGCGCGGGTGACCACTCGCTGGTGCTCGCGGCGTTCGGGGCAGGTGCGGCCGGCGCGTCACTGGTGTTCGCCGCGATCCCGATGCCTCGGCGCTACATCTCGGTGATGTTCGGCATGTTCGGACTCTCCAGTCTTCCGCTGGTGATCATGGGGGTCGCGCAACACACGTGGGTCTTCGTCGTGGCCGGCTTGCTGTCGGGGATTCTGTTCGACGGCCCGATGGTGCTGTGGGGCACGATGTTGCAGCGGCGGGTGCCGGCCCAGCTGCTGGGTCGGGTGGCGAGCCTCGACTTCTTCGTGTCGGTGGCGCTGATGCCGGTGTCGATGGCCATCGCCGCGCCGGTGAGCCATTGGATCGGATTGACCGCGACGTTCGTGCTCGCCGGGCTGGTGCCCGTGCCGTTCGCCGTCGCTTTCTACCTGGCGGCACGGCTCTGGCGCGACGAGATCGAGAACCCGTTGGCCGACGGCCCGAATGCGGTCCGGGCGGAACCTGTCCCGGCCGTGCCGCTGGGTGTGGATGGCTAAAAGGGTTGCCTAACTTGACTTTTGGATCGTCGCTATCGCCGGTCAGGCAAGCCTGTGCTTGCTGGCGAGGGCGATGGGGGAGTCATAGAGTCGAGTCGGGCGCCCGTGCCCGGCGCTGAGAAACTTCGAGCAAGGAGTACATCGATGGCCACTCTGGAAATGCCGCACGTGAGCGAATGTACGGTGAGCAGTTGCTCGTACAACCACGACGGATGCCATGCGTTCGCGATCAGTGTCGGCGGCCACAACGGCACCGCCGACTGCTCGACCTTCATACCGCTGACCACACGCGGAGGTCTCGACGTCGTCGACCCGCAGGTCGGTGCGTGCCAGCGCGCGGATTGCGTGCACAACGAGAATCTCGAGTGCACCGCCACCGCCGTCCGCATCGGCGCCGGCGAGAGCTCCGACACCGCCAACTGCCTCACGTACAGCACGCGTTAGACCTCTCTGCAGCCCAGAGAACACCGCCGCCCGTTGCTCAGGCAACGGGCGGCGGTGTCGTGTTCTCACGCTCGGCCGGACTACCGCCGCGGCTTCACGAGATGTCGTGTCGCGGCGGCCAGCGTCAACTCGGTGAGCGCGTCGAGAATCGGTGAACTGAGCTTCCAGTACTGCCAGTACAGCGGGACATCGACGTGATGGTCGACGATTCGCACCACCCGCCCGGAGGTCAGCGACTCAGCGATCTGTACCTCGGGTACCGCGCCCCAGCCGATGCCGAGTTCCACCGCCCGGTAGAACTCGGTGGAGGCGGGGATGTAGGTGATGGGTGGTGAAACCGGCTGTGCGGCAAGCGTGGTCAGCACATCGCGTTGGATGTAGTCGTTGCGGTCGAACAGCACCATGGGCGCGCGACTCAGGGCCTCGGTGGTCGGGCCGTCGGGTAGCCAGCGATCCGCGAACTCCGGTGTGGCGACGGGCAGATAGCGCATCGACCCCAGCGTCTGCACGGTGCAGCCACGGATGCTCAGCGGATCGGAGGTGATCGCGCCCAGCACTTCTCCCGATCGGAGGAACTGTGCGTTCTGGCTCTCGTCGTCGCGCAGCACCTCGATCGCGACGGGATGGGCATGGTGCATCTGCGCGATCACCGGCAGAAACCAGGTCGCGAGCGAGTCGGCGTTGGCGGCGATCGGGAGATGGATCCGGGATTCGTTCCGGGATTCGTCGTCGCCGTGGCCGCCGCCGAGGAGCTCGGTCCGGGCTTCGTCGAGAAGCAGGTCCCACTGCTTGGCCATGCGCACCAGGACTTCCCCGTCGGGTGTGGCGGTCACGGGTTTGGTCCGGCGCAGCACCACTCGTCCGACGGAGGACTCGAGCGCCTTGATCCGCTGGCTCACCGCCGACGGCGTGATGTGCAGCGCGGCCGCGGCGGCGTCGAAGGTGCCCTCCCGCAGCACCGCGGTCAGTGTCTGCAGGCCTTCCTGGCTGATGTCCACCTCATGATCTTAAGTTCTGTTGATGATTCGTGAAAAACATTCGCTGGACTGTCGGAGTTCGGGTTTCTACCGTCGATGACATGAGCACGTACCTCCTTGCCGCCGTCGCCGGACTCCTGACCGGCGCCGGCCTCATCGTCGCGATCGGACCGCAGAACATCTACGTTCTTCGACAGGGCGTGGCGCGACTCCATGTCGCGCCGATCGTCGCGGTGTGTGCGATCTCGGATGTGGTGCTCATCGTCGCCGGCGTCGCCGGCCTGGGCGCGCTGGTGTCCGCACATCCCGCCGCCGTGACCGCGGCGAAGGTGCTGGGCGGCGTATACGTGATGGCGCTGGGTGTGCTGGCCGCGCGCCGCTGCCTGCGCAGCAACGAGGCCATCCTGGTGAACTCGGGGGAGCCGGGAACCGTCACCCGTTGGGCCGCAGTGGGTGCTGCGCTCGCGCTGACCTGGCTCAACCCGCACGTCTATCTCGACACCGTGCTCACCATGGGTGCGATCGCCAACAGTCACGGAAATGCCAAGTGGGCCTTCGCCGTTGGCGCCTGTATCGCGAGCATCATCTGGTTCACCGCGCTGGGTCGTGGCGCCGGAAGGCTCGCACCGTTCTTCAGCACGCCCCGCGCCTGGAAGATGCTCGACGGCGTGGTCGCGGTGGTCATGCTCGCGATGGGTGCCGGGCTGGTGCTGTCGGTGTGACGGAGCCGGGTGCCCGGTCGGCGGCCGGGTGGCCGGTCGGCGAGCCGGGTGGCCGGGTGGCCGGTCGGCGGGCCCGCGTGCCCGGTCGGCGGGCCCGCGTGCCCGGTCGGCTCAGACGCCGGCCGGATCCGGGGTCGGCTCAGACGTTGGCGGGTTCCGCACCCTTGAACAGCGCGGGATCGACCTGCGAGTCGATGGGGATCTCCCGGATCGCCGTGCCCTCGATGTCGACGTTCGGCAGGATGCGGTCGAGCCAGCGCGGCAGCTTCCACGCGACGTCGCCGAACATGGTGATGATCGCGGGGATCACCGCCATGCGGATGATGAACGCGTCGAAGAACACCGCGGCGGCCATCGCGAAGCCCATCATCTTGGCGGTCGAATCCGGCGCGAGCATGAACGCGGCGAACACCGAGATCATGATCAGCGCCGCCGACGCCACCACGCGGGCCCCGTGTTGGTAGCCGATGATCACCGAGTCCTTGGCCGTCTCGTCGTGCACATACTCCTCGCGCATTCGGCTGGTGAGGAACACCTGGTAGTCCATCGCAAGACCGAAGACCACGCCGACCAGGAAGATCGGCAGGAACGCGATGATCGGTTGCGGATGCGCGGCCAGACCGAGGTGGCCCTCCTGGAAGATCCACACGGTGGCACCGAACGTCGCGCACACCGAGAACACGAATCCGATGGTGGCGATGGCGGGCACCAGCAGGGACCGGAACACGATCGCGAGGATGATGAACGCCAGACCCACCACCACGACGAGGAACGGGATCAGCGCCGACGACAGCTTCGCCGAGATGTCCGACATGATCGCCGTCTGGCCCCCGACGTTGACGGTGGCACCGCCCGGTGAGGTCGCGGCGTAATCCCGGATCTGGTTCATCAGCTCATGCGTTTGAGGGCCGCTCGGGGACTGCTCCGGGGTCACGGCGACCAGCGCCGCCGTGGCGCCCGCCTGCCGGTCCCGCGGATCGGAGCCGTTCCCGATCCACATGATGGTCGCCGGGTTGGCGACGTTGTCGAGGGTCTTCACATGCGCGACGACGTCGTTCGCGGCCGCGGCGACATTCCCGCCTTCGGCGTTGCTGACCACCACCAGCAGTTCACCGTTGACGCCTTCACCGAAACCGCGTTTGAGCAGTTGGGTGGCGGCGTACTCGCTGTCCGTGGTCGACGGCATGCCGAGATCCATCTTGGTCATCGGCAGCGCGGCGATCACCAGCACGAACAGCCCCACGAGGGCGACCGGCAGCGGATAGCGGGTCAGGAATCGGGCGAAGCGCAGGCCGTTCGACGGCTGCGAATCGGGCTCGTCGCCGTGCCGGATGCCGGGAATGCGCGGCTTGAACGCGAACCGGCCGAACGCGCCGAGCAGCGCGGGGATCAGGGTGATGGCACCGAGCACGGCGATCACCACCGCCAGCGCGGCCGCGATACCCATCTGGGTGATGAACGGGATGCCGACGACGGCCAGCGCGGCGACCGCGATGACGACGGTCAGACCGGCGAAACACACCGCCGTGCCGGCGGTGCCCACGGCACGTCCGACGGCGGCCTCGCGGCTTCCGCCCAGGTTCAGTTCGGAGCGGTAGCGGGACACGATGAACAGCGCATAGTCGATGGAGACGGCGATGCCGAGCATCGTGATGATGGTCGTCGCGCTCTGCTGAACGTCGATGATCTTGGCGCTCAGGGTGACCAGCAGCATCGTGATGCCGACGCCGAGGATTCCGGTGACGATCGGGATGAACGCGGCGATCAGCGCGCCGAACGCCACGATCATCACGATGAAGGCGATCGCGAAGCCGAGGAGTTCGGCGACGCCACCGGCCTGGAACACCTGCATCAACGCGCCCGTGCCCTCGACCTGAAGCCCGTTGCCACGGAACTCGGCGAGCATGGCCTCGAACTGCTTCATGTCCGCGTCCTTGAGATCCTGACGCGGAATGTCCTGCTGGACCTGGATGAGACCGACCTTGCCGTCATCGCCGAGGACACGAGCCGCCACGGCAGGATTGGCCTGCGCCGCGGTCACCGGGTTCACGATGCTCTGTGGCGCGACGACCTTCGGGAGCGTCCGGGCCTTCTCGACGAGCGCGTCGATCTGCTGGGTGTGGTTGGCCAGGCCGTCGTCGGCGGCCACCAGGATCGTCGTCGATGATTTGAGGAGTTGATCGTTCTGCGCCGGGAAGTCCGTCTTCATCACGGCCATCGCGCGGTCGGAGTCGGTGCCCGGCAGCGCGAAATCGGTGGCGAACTTCGGTGCCAGCGCGCTGACGAGGACGCCGAGTGCAACCAGCACGGTCAGCCAGGCGCCGATGAACCACCACTTGTGTCGGAACGTGAAACGCCCGAGTCGATACAGCGACAACGCCACGACGAACCTCCTGCAGATGTTTCTGCCAGCGTACTTGTGGGTCGTCGGCCGGGAGTGTCGGGAGCGGGACGCCGGCGCCGACCGGTCGACACGTCCGTCGTGCGCACGGCGTCGCGCTGTGCTCGGTGCCTGATCCGGCGGGGCGCCCCTGCCGCCGGTCGAATGAGCGACCGAGTCCGTGCCCTTCGACGAGTTCGTTCCTCGCTTGGTCGGGAACCGCCCGTGCATCGAGATCATTTGTCGTGGAAGTGATCTCGGACCCGGTGCGCCAAGGCTCCGGCGCCGCCGGGCTTACGCGACCCGGCGGACGCCCTCGTCGCTACGTTGCTCGCTCACTCGATCGGCCGCGGTGCGACCCGTCGGATCAGTGAGGGCGTGCGACGACCTCATCGAGATCGATCGGCGACGAGGGCTGCCGCGGACGGGCCCGTTGCGCGTGACGACCACCACAACGGGTGTCGCCGGCCTCAATTCCTCACACCAGCGGACGCTTGGTCCGCAGCCGCCAGCGGACGTCGAGGAGCAGCAGGTTGAACGGGAACTCGCGCAACGGCTTTGGCAGTCGGTTGAGGATGGCTCGAGCAATCCGGTTGTGGGTGTCGAAGACCACGCGCTGCCACGGCCGGAAGCGCAGGCCCATCTTGTCGCGGAAGTTCTCCGGCAGGAAGCCGATGGTCAGCAGCTCGAACCACCACCCGAAGATGATGCCGAACCAGCGCGGCATGAACTCGCCGCGCACGATGCTCATCAGGTGTTCACGGATCACCGGATCGATGTCGAGGCCGGCGACGGTCTCGTCCCAGTACCGGTCGAAGTCGGCGCGGGTCGCCGGCCAGAGATCCCGCGGCACCTGCAGCGTGGTGCCCAACACCGCGGCGTTCTGGTAGGCCTCCTCGGTGATCGACGCGGGATCCCCGTAGATGCGCTGCATGTCCTCCCACCCCTTGTACAGGCACGCGGCGACCCACAGCTGCAGCGCGGGATCGAAGGCGTTGTAGGCCACCGGACTGTCGGCCGTGGAACGCACCCGTGCATGCGCCTTGCCGACGGCATGGCGATAGGCCTTGCGGTCCGACGGGCTGCCGATGATCGCCACCGCGAGGTAGCTCAGCGTCGTCCGGGTCCGCTTGATCGGATGCTTGAAGAGGTTGCCGCTGTCCACGGTGCTCTCGTAGACGCCGTAGCCGACGGCCGGCAGCGCGAGCTGCATGATGACGTTGGCCGGACCGCCGAGGACCGAGATGCCCTTCATCTCCAGTTGCCGGGTGGGCAGGGCATCGAGTTCGCCGCGAGTCATCCGGGTGCTCGGCGGCAGGTACTCGGTGTCCGGTGCCTCGAGTTCGTACGGCAAAACGGCATCGTCGATGATCGGTTCGGCGGTCATGGGTCCCCCAACGGCTGTGACATATCTGACAACATCTGTATTCGATTACATTGAACGATGTCACGATAGGGATGTCAAGAAACCGATGCCAAGATGGACACGTGGCACGTGAAACGGAGCAGGTGGTCGGCACTTCCGAGGGTGGCGAGACGCTGCGCGCCTACGGCGGCGAGGACGGCGACAGCAGGGTGGCCCGCCGTCGGGCCACGCTGATCGACGCGGCGCTCGAGTTGCTCGGTGCGTCGGACGGTGGTTCCATCACGGTCCGCGGCGTGTGCCGGGAGGCGGGACTGACCACGCGGTACTTCTACGAGAGCTTCGGCTCCATCGAAGAACTGGTGAGCGCGACGTTCGACGAGGTCATCGAGGAGATCTCCGCGACCGGCCTAGAGGGCTTCGCGAGCGGCACGGACATGATGGGCATGGTCACCGGGGCGGTCGGGGCCATCATCGACGTCGTCGCCTCCGACCGGCGCAAGGGCCGGTTGCTGTTCTCGCCGTCGCTGCAGAGTCCGACGATCGCCGCCAAGCGCATGGAGTCGACGGATCTCTTCGCCGGGCTGACGTTGCAGTCGGCCTCCGGCATCCTCGATGTCCCGATCAGCCCGCAGGAAGCGTTCGCGGCAGCAAACTTCCAGGTCGGCGGGTTTGCCAGGGTGATCGCCGCCTGGCTCGACGGCCACCTCGATCTGGACCGCGACGGGCTCGTGGAGATCTGCGTGAGACTGATGACGGCGCTCGCCGACGGTGTGGGTCACCCGGGGTCGCCGCCGCAGTGAGGATATGTTGGTACCCATGAGCAGCGGGGCAGGCCAGGCGGATGTGCGTCCACACGCCCGCGGCGAATGGCGGGACTACGGCGAATCGGAGCTTCCGGTGCCGTTGGCCGCCGCGCTGGCGGCGTTCGCCGAACAGGGGTATCACGGGACGTCGGTGCGTGAGATCGCCGCGCGGGCGAACCTCTCGGTACCCGGCCTCTATCACCACTACCCGTCCAAGCAATCCCTGCTGCAGGGGCTGCTCGAACGGACCATGACCGACCTGTTGGACCGCTCGGCACGCGCCATCGCCGAAGCCGGCGATCAGCCGGTCGACCAGTTCGACGCGGTCGTCGAGTCACTGCTGCGATTCCACATGTATCGCCGCGAGCAGGCGTTTGTCGGGTCGACCGAGATACGCAGCCTCGACGACGGGTACCGGCAGACCTACATCGGGCATCGTGACCGACAGCAGCACATGGTCGACGAGATCGTGTTCGCCGGCGTCGAGGCGGGCGATTTCACCACGCGCTATCCCAAGGACGCCGCGCGGGCCGTCGCCACGATGTGCGTCGGCGTGTCCACCTGGTACAAGCTCGACGGCGAACTCGACGCCGACGAATTGATCTCCCGCAACCTGCAGTTCGCGCGGGACATCGTGGGGTATCGCAGCACGTCGGCATGACCTGACCCCGCGCATGGCTCGGCCGATGTGCACGTGCAGGAGCCTCGGGTGACTTGACCGCGTGGCGCACCTCTGGCATTGTGACGCCTGCCGAGCGATCGCTCGGTCGGCCCGATGACTGAGGAGATGCCGATGCCCGTGGACCTGCGATACGCCCCCGAGGTCGACGACCTCGTCGAGAAGACGCGTCAGTTTGTCCGCGACCAGGTGCTGCCGGTGGAGAACGAACACCTCGGCGACATCACCGCGGCCGGTGGCGACGACCTCCGGCGTGAACTGAACGCCAAGGCCAAGGCCGAGGGTATCTTCGCGCCGCACGCGCCTGTCGAGTTCGGCGGCCTGGGCCTGAACATGTCCGACCGCGCGCCGGTGTTCGCGGCCGCCGGGTACTCCACCTTCGGTCCGATCGCCCTGCACATCGGTGCGCCCGACGAGGGCAACGTCCACATGCTGGCCCACATCGCCAGTGACGAACAGAAACACAAGTACCTCGCCCCGCTCGCGGCAGGCGACGTGCGCTCGGCATTCGCGATGACCGAACCGTCGCCCGGCGCCGGTTCCGACCCGAATGCGCTCAACACGATGGCCGCCAAGGTCGACGGCGGATGGAAGATCAACGGGCAGAAGCGATTCATCACCGGTGCCGATGGGGCCGGTTTCTACATCATCATGGCCCGCACCGCCGGCGCACCCGGCGACCGTGGTGGCGCGACGATGTTCCTCGCACCCGCGGACACGCCCGGCATCTCGGTGGACCGGCACATCGCCACCACCGACCGCGCGATGATCGGCGGGCACTGCGAGGTCAGCTTCACCGACGTGTTCGTGCCCGACGAGGACATCCTGGGCGAAGTCGACCAGGGCTATCGGTATGCGCAGGTGCGACTCGGACCGGCCCGGATGACGCACGTGATGCGCTGGTTCGGCTCCGCGCAACGGTGCCACGACGTCGCCGTCGACTATGTCGCCCAGCGGGAAGGCTTCGGCGGCAAGCTCGGTGACCTCGGCATGATCCAGCAGATGGTCGCCGACAACGAGATCGACCTCGCGGCGAGTATGGCGCTGCTGGTGAAGGCCTGTTACGAACTCGATCAGGGCAATCACGCCTCCAACGAGACCTCCATCGCGAAAACCTTTGCTGCCGAGGCCTACACGCGCATCGCCGACCGCAGCATCCAGATGTGCGGCGGCCTGGGGGTGTCCGACGACCTGCCCCTGGCGAGACTGCAGCGCGAACTGCGGCCGTTCCGGATCTACGACGGTCCGTCCGAGGTGCATCGCTGGGCGATCGCCCGCCGAGCGATCGGCCGCGCGACCAAGGCGCTCGCGGCAAAGGCCAACGGATGACCGGGCATCCCGCGCTGCCCACCGATGTGCTGCGGAAGTTCCTGGTGGACAACGGGGTTGCCGTGGCCGGCGACCTCCGGATCGACCTGATCAGCGGTGGCAAGTCCAACCTGACATTCAGTGTCCGAGATGACAAGTCGCACTGGGTGGTTCGACGGCCCCCGACCAGCGGCCTCACCCCGTCGGCGCATGACATGAACCGCGAGTGGGCGGTCACCAGCGGACTGCAGAAGACCGACGTGCCGGTCGCGACGACGGTCGCGATCGACCCCGACGGCGAGGTGCTCGGCGCCCCGTTCACCGTCGTCGACTTCGTCGACGGCCGGGTGATCCGCACTCGTGATGACCTGAATATGTTGTCAGACAACGAGATCGAGCGGAACGTCGATGGCCTGATCGACACCCTCACCCGGCTGCACGCCGTCGACTACGACGCGGTCGGGCTGGGAGAGTTCGGCCGGCCGGATGGCTTCGCGGCGCGGCAGGTGAAGCTCTGGGCACGGCAGTGGGGGCTGGTCAAGTCCCGCGAACTCGATGACGTCGACCGGCTGGTGGCCGCATTGAGTGACCGTGTGCCGACTCACTCGCGCAACACCATCGTGCACGGCGACTACCGCGTGGACAACACGATCATCTCCGCCGACGACGCCGGAGTTGTTCGGGCCGTGGTGGATTGGGAACTGTCCACCCTGGGTGACCCACTCACCGACGTCGCGCTGATGTGCGTGTACCGCAGTCCGGGGTTCGACACCGTCGTCGGCTTCGACGCCGCATGGACCAGCGATCGCTACCCGTCGGCCGACGATCTCGCACAGCGGTACGCGACGCGCGCCGAGGCGGACCTAGGCGACTGGGACTTCTATCTCGCGTTGGCCAACCTGAAGCTCGGCGTGATCGCCGAGGGGATCGCCCACCGGGCACGGTCCGGTGCGACCTCCGACGGGTCCGAGCGCGCCGCCGAGGCGACGGCCGAATTCATCGCCGCCGGACTTACTCAACTCAAGGGGGACAAACACCATGTCGGATAACAAGGTTGCGCTCGTCACGGGCGCCTCGCGCGGTATCGGTGCGGCGATCGCCGCTCGGTTCGCCGCCGATGGCTGGGATCTCACACTGAGCTCACGCGGACGGGAGGCCCTCGAGCAGCGGGCGACCGAGCTGCGTGACCTCGGCGCCGGCCGGGTGGAGGTGATCCCGGCCGACATGACCGACACCGACGCCGTCGCCGACCTCGGTGCCGCCCACACAGAAGCGTTCGGCCGATGCGACGCACTCGTCATCAATGCCGGGATGGGGCAGAAGGGGGCGATCGCCGACCTTCCGGTACGTCGCTTCGACCGTCTGTATCACGTGAATGTCCGTGCACCGTATGTGCTTCTGCAATCGCTGCTGCCGGTTCTGCGGTCCACGGCCGCCGAGGCGGGCGCCGCCAAGGTCATCGCGATCGCCTCGATCACCGGCGTCTATCCGGAGCCCGAGCTGGCCGCCTACGGCGCCACCAAGGCCGCGCTGATCTCGTTGTGCGAGACGTTCAACCTGGAGGAGTCCGAAGGCGGGGTCAGCGCGACGACGATCGCGCCGGGATACGTCGACACCGACATGTCCGACTGGCTGAAGGATCAGATCCCCGGCGACGAGATGATCCGGGTCTCCGACGTGGCGACGATCGTGCACTCGGTGACGCAGCTGTCGCGGTATGCGGTGCTGCCGAATGTGGTGCTCACCCGACCCGGTAGCAACCTGCACCGGGCCTGAGGGGTTTCGACTCGCCCTCGCCTGGCGGCGAGGGCGGGGGCGGGGGCGGCCCGAGAGTCAGCGATAGGTGGCCAGGCCGCCTTCTCGGTCGGCGAGGTGTGCGTGCTCGTTGAACGAGACCACCGACACGCCGCTGCGTCCGACCACCAGTTTGGAGACCGACGCGTTGACCATCGTGCGGGAGAGTGCGGGCCAACGCTGGTCGGGGATGTCCCACAGCTGCGCGAGCCACTGGGTGATGGTGCCGGCCGACGAGACCACCACGACGGTTTCGCCGGAGCCCGCGAGTTGCCGGGCGCGCTGTGCCGCAGCGCTCACCCGATCGGCGAATCCCCGGTAGGTTTCGCCGCCCGCCTCGTGGTGCGCCGCGGTGTCCGCGATCCATTCGCCGATGCCCGCATCGAGAAGCTGCTGATAGCTGCGGCCGTCGCGATACTGGTCGACGGTCGCGTTCCCGACCAGTGCGGGAAGCGCGTACTCGTTCCAGTCGGGGTCCACCGTCGGTGCGGGCGCGCCCTCGATCTGTCCGAGAACGGCCGCCAACGTCTGCGTCTGCCGGGGCAGATCCCCGCTGAGGGCGGCCGTCACGGTACCGGTCAGGCTCGAGAGCAGCGCGCCGGTGAGTTTGGCCTGCATGACGCCCGTGTCGGTGAGGCCGCCGGGACCGTTCGGTGCCGACACCGTGTCGTCGTTGATGCCATACGCATTGGGGTCGGCTTGTCCGTGCCGGACCAGATAGATCACACCCATGGCTGCCAGCCTATGGGTCCGTACGGCCGGCGATGAGTTCGGGCCGTGCGCGCGGTCGGTATTGCCGAGGGGTGCAGCGCAGGAGGAGGAGGAGGAGTGCCCGAGGTGTCGATGATGATGTTCGTCAACCTGCCCGTCGCCGACGTGGCCAGGTCCCGGGACTTCTTCGTGCAACTGGGGTTTCGGTTCGACCCGCTGTTCTGCGATTCGGGGACGCTGTGCATGACCGTCAACGACGGCTGCCGGGTGATGCTGCACCGGGCGACGCGGTTCGCCGGATACGCGGCGGCTACCGTCGCCGATCCGGCACACGGACGCGAAACGGTCGTCGCGGTGTCCGCGTCCTCGCGAGCCGAGGTGGACCAACGTACCGACGCCGCGCTGGCGTTGGGTGCGACCCCGCTGCGCGATCCAGAGGATCTCGGCTTCGCCTACTGCCGCAGCTTCTCCGACCTCGACGGCCACGCCTGGGAGGTGGTCTGGATGGACCCCGCGGCACTCCTCGGGGGTCGCTGCAACGATCGGTGACCGGTCGGCAGATCAGTGATAAGGGCTCGGCGCGGTCCGGGCAGGCGCGTCGTACGGGGTGGCGGGCAGCCCGAAGCGAGCGAAATCCTCCTCCATCGTGGCGCTGAAGAACGCGACGACGTGTGCGACGCCGGACGGATCGAGGTCGAGCACCTGGAGTTGGAAGGGGCGGTGCACGCCGTCGGAGGGCTCGCGCATGTAGAGGCCGAATGCGGGCTGGCCGTTGGCGACGGTGGGGAGCAGGATCTGATCGCCGTCCTTCTCGGCGGGGCAGTTGCCACGGATCAACGTGCCGATCGATTCCGGGCCCTGATACCAACCGGTGAACGGCGGCATCTCCCAGATGGCCTTGTCGGTGAACAGGTCGACGATGGCGTCGACGTCGTAGCGTTCGAATGCCGACACGTACCGCGCGAGTAGTTCCCGCTGTGCCTCGTCGTCCAGTTGCGTCGCGGAATTCTCCTGCGGTGCAGCGTTCTTCAGTTGTTCTCGGGCGCGCTGCAACAGGCTGTTGACGGTGGCGGTCGTCACCCCGAGAGTGTCGGCGACCTCGGCGGCCTTCCACTGCAGCACATCACGCAGGATCAATACCGCGCGCTGGCGCTCGGGCAGATACTGCAGCGCGGCGATGAAGGCGAGCCGGATCGACTCGCGCGCCCCCACCACGTAGGCGGGGTCCGCGTCGTCACCCGGTGCGATCTCGTCGACGGTGCCGGAAAACGGCTCGAGCCAAGGGACTTCGTGATTCTGCAGCAGATCGTCGGTCGGGTCGAACGCGTCGCCGCCGAGCCCGGACGGCAACGGCCGCCGCTGACGACTCTGCAGCGCGGTGAGGCACGTGTTGGTGGCGATCTTGTGCAGCCACGTGCGCATCGATGCCCGTCGATCGAAACCGGCGTACCCGCGCCACGCACGAAGGTAGGTCTCCTGCAACAGATCTTCGGCGTCGTGGTGCGAGCCCATCATCCGATAACAGTGGGCGAGGAGTTCGCGTCGATACGGCTCGGCGACTTCGAGAAACTCGGCATCGGCTGTGGAGGTGGTGGCCGTCATGTGTTCCAGGTTACTGGACCTCACCGACACGATCAGCCCCTCGAAATGGGGTTGTGGCGCGCCGCCGTCGGTCGGTCGAATGAGTCGTGAACCCCATCGCGTGGGCGGCGGAACCTAACGGGCGGTGGCTGCGTCAGATCAGTATCCGACCCGCCACCGAATGAGCGAGGCGGACGTCGACCCGCGATTCTGAGGGGTATCGCCGGGTTGACGCCGGCCGCGTCGGCGGGGCATCGGTGAGACGGGGGCGGACTCGGCGGTCCGGGATCGGTTTCCGGACCGCCGAGCCCGGCACTGACCCGACTACCGGGCTCCACGCGCCCGGCTCCAAGCGCCCGGCTCCACGTGCCGGGGCTCCACGCGCCGGGGCTCCACGCGCCACGCGCCGCGCTCCACGCGCCGGGGCTCGAGACGCTCGGCTCGAGCCGCCCGGGGCTCCCGACTCCCAGACTCCTTGCGCCGAGGCTCCGCAGCCGGTTTGAATCACGCTGCGTCCAACCCGTTCGGAAATCCGGTCGGCGACCTATTCTCGCCGGTGAGCGCCCATATCAGGGCGATGAGCGACGGTGTGACGCCGCTCCCGAAAGGGTTGCGGTCACCGATCGCGCGTTGCTAGGTTGTTCGCCATGACGAGCTCGGAGCCCTACGTCCCAGAGGTCACCTATGTGATGACCGCGCTGGGCTGTCGGCTGCCGTTTGCTCGCGTTCTGTGTTGTCGCCGAATGCGCTGAACAGCCCTTCGCCCCGGACCGCTTCCGGTCCAGCCCCGCTGTCGTCTGCGGTGAGCACGCGTGTTGAGACGCGGACTTGTCGCGGATGTGGCACATTCGACGAGGACACACATGACCGCCACGCTCGACCACCAGATCACCTCTCCTGCACCCGTTCGACCGCAGGCGCGCCGACCCGTCGGTGCGCGTGCCCGTCGCCCACTCGTCTACGGCACGCCGCGGAAGGGAGCAACCACGATTCACGTCGCCACTCCGCAGCTGCAGCTGTCCACCAAGCCTGCCGCCCTGGTTCTGCGGACGGCCCGACTGTCCGGGCCGGTGTTCCGCGACGACGCCGCCGAACACACCGGGCTGAGTATCTCCACCGTCAACCGCCAGGTCGGTGCCCTGCTCAAGGCCGGGTTGATCCGTGAGCGCGCCGACCTGGCGCCGGCCGGCGCCATCGGCCGTCCGCGACTGCCGTTCGAACTGAACGTCACCGATTTCCTGACCCTCGGCATCCACATCGGCTACAAGGTCACCTCGATCACCACGCACGACCTCCTGCATCGGGTCGTGGGGGCCATCCAGATCCCCACCCCCGAGGGCGACTCCCCGGAGCAGACCCTTTCCGCGATCGGCGTGAGCGCCAGGCGTTTCGCCGGTCGCTGGGCCGGGCGCCGCGTCCTGTGGGCCGGCGTCGCCGTCGGTGGGCGGGTCGCGCCCGGCGGGCACGTCGACCATCCGCGGCTCGGCTGGAAGGCGGCCCCGGTGGGGCGCGTCATCGCCGAGACCGTCGGCCTGCCGGTGTCCGTGGCCTCGCACGTGGAGGCGATGGCCGCCGCCGAACTGGTGGTGAACCCGGACCAGAAGAAGTCCAGCTTCCTCTACTTCTACGCGCGTGAAATGGTGGGCATCGCCTTCAGCGTCGACGGCATGGTGCACACGCCGAGCGCCGGCCCGCCGGTGATCGGACACTTCCCGACCGGTGTGACGACCCTGCTCGACCCGCAACGGACGGGTCGGCTCGAGGCGGCCACGAGCGACACGGGCGTGGTGGAAGCCGCCTCGGCGCTCGGCCTTTCGGTCACCGATATCGAAGGTGTGCACGACCGTGCCCGCGCCGGCGACGCGACGGCACGGGCGTTGCTCGAGGAGCGCGCCGAGGTGCTCGGCCGCACCGTCGGGCTCATCGCCGACATCTTCAACCCCGATCACATAGTGCTGGGAGGTCAGGCGTTCACCGACTTCCCGGCCACCCTGCCCACCGTCGCGAAGGCCGTCAAGGCGACCTCGGTGGTGCCCAATCGCGATGTGCGCGTATCGCATTCGGGAACCACGGTGCAGCAGCAGGCGGCCGGTGCGGTGTCGTTGGACGCCATCTACTCAGACCCGCTGGAAGCGTTGTCGTTCACGGCGTGACGGGGCGGGCTGGGGTCTCAGTCCGTCGTGCGCTTGGTGTAGGCGCGCAACGCGAACGGCGCGAAGATGACCGTGAGCGCGACCGCCCAGATCAGCGTGGCGATCACCGGGTGCAGCAGCGGCCACGGCGAACCGGGCGGGGCGGCGGGGCCGTTGCCCCAGAGCACGCGCATCGCCTGCACCAGCGCCGACACCGGATTCCACTCGGCGATCATGCGCAGCCAGGTGGGCATCGGTGCGGTGGGCACGAACGCGTTCGACAGGAACGTGATGGGGAACAGGGTGCTGAACATGAACCCGTTGACCGCCTCCACCGACCGCAGCCACGAGCCGATGAGGATGCCGAACCAGATCATCCCGAAGCCGAACAGCAGCACCAGCGCGAACGCCAGCACCGCGTCCCAGAACCCGTTGTGGATGCGCCACCCGATGGCCAGACCCGTCAGCGCCATCACCACGATGCCGATGGACGAATGCAGCAGGCTCGCGATGCTGCGCCCGATCAACACCGACGAACGGGAGATAGGTAGCGACCGGAAACGGTCGATGATGCCCTTCTCCAGGTCGGCGGTGATGCCGGTGGCCACGATGAACGCGGTGAACACGATGGTCTGCCCCATGATGCCGGGCAGCAGGAACTCCTTGTACGACACGTCGCCGGTGTTGGTGATCGACGCGCCGAACACGTAGGCGAACAGCAGCACGAACATGATCGGCTGGATCGTCACGTCCGAGAGCATCTCGGGCATGCGCTTGGTGTGGATCATGTTGCGTTTCACCATGATCCAGGACTGCTGAAGAACCGAGGTCTGGTGGATTGCGGGGCGTTGCGACACCGTGTCGTCGCTGCGGACCGTGGTGGTCATGCGGACTTCTCCTCATCGGTGATCGTGGTGTCCTCGGCGCGATGGCCGGTCAGGGACAGGAAGACGTCGTCGAGGCTGGGGCGGGCGAGCCCGAGGTCGTCGATGGCGATGCCGCTCTCGTCGAACCAGGCGGCGACGCGGTTCAGGTCGTGCAGGCCATTGGCCGGGGAGGTCAGCCGTCGTGCGCCGTGATCGACGAACACCTCGGTGCCGGTCTTGCGGAGCAGGGCTTCGGCCTCCGGGATGTCATCGGCGTCGGACACGGTCAGCACCAGGCTTGCCGCACCCGCCTGCTCTTTCAGCTGGAGCGGGGTGCCGTGCGCGATGATGGTGCCCTTGTCGATGACGACGATGTCGTCAGCGAGTTGATCGGCCTCTTCCAGATACTGGGTGGTCAGCAGCAATGTCGTGCCGCCGGAGACCAGATCGCGCAACACCACCCACAACTCGGAGCGGCTGCGTGGATCGAGGCCGGTGGTCGGCTCGTCGAGGAACAGGACCGGTGGTGCCGCGAGCAGGCTCACGGCGAGGTCCAGCCGTCGACGCATGCCGCCGGAGTAGGACTTGACCTGCCGGTTGGCGGCGTCGGTCAGCGAGAACTGGTCCAGCAGTTCGTCGCCGCGGCGATTGAGTTCCCGTCGGCCGATGCCGTAGAGGCCGCCGATCATCCGAAGGTTCTCCCGGCCCGTGAGGATCTCGTCGACCGTGGCCGCCTGTCCGGTGAGGCCCATGTTGCGCCGCACCATCTCCGGGTTCTCGGACACGTCGTAGCCGGCGATGCGGGCGGTACCGCTGGTGGGCGGCGACAGCGTCGTCATCATCCGGACGATGGTCGTCTTCCCGGCGCCGTTGGGGCCGAGCAGTCCGAGGACCGAGCCCTCGGGCACGGTGAAGCTCACCCCGTCGACGGCGGTGAAATCACCGAATCTCTTGACCAGGTCGATGGCTTCGATGGCGATATCTGAGCTCATGTTTCTCCACGCTATCGATGGGGTCGGACAATTGGCGAACGATTTTCGCCCCGGCCGCCGCGAGGCCGCCGACGTACCGGTAGACCGGGGTGACCGCCGGAACTCATCGGCCGGTTTCGGCGAATTGTCCGATTTTCTCATCGACCACCGTAGAAGCTCAACACGCCTTGAAGTCAACCGGCCATCCGTGGACCGCAGGCGCGGACATTCTGGGGCAGAAACCACGAGATTGCGGATATTGTGAGCCTGGTGGGAGAGATCCGGATTCGGGAGGCAGCCACGTTGCTCGGTGTCAGCGACGACACGGTTCGGCGATGGACGACCGCCGGGGTGCTCGATGCCACGACCGACGACCGAGGCGTGATGACGGTGGATGGAGCGCAACTCGCCGGGCTGGCCCGAGATCGGGCCGGCGATCAACCCGACGACGGCTCGGGGGTGCTCCGCTCCGCACGCAACAACTTCCCGGGACTGGTCACCGAGGTGATCGCCGACGGAGTCATGGCTCAGGTGACGCTGCAGTGCGGCCCGTTCGAGGTCACCTCGTTGATGAGTGCGCAATCGGCACGCGAACTCGGTCTGGAGCCGGGGTCGGTGGCCACAGCGGTGGTGAAGGCCACCACCGTGATCGTCGAGAAGAAGCGAGACGGATAGTGAAGAGAATTCTGTTGGTGGTCGGTGTCTCGGCGCTCGTTGCCGCGGCCGCGGGGTGCTCGTCGTCGGATGACTCGACGACGGCCACGTCGTCGTCTGCCGCGCCCGCGACCACTCTCAACGTGTTCGCCGCGGCGTCACTGAAGAAGACGTTCACCGCCATCGCGGACGAGTTCGAGAAGGGTCATCCCGGGGTGACGGTCAAGACTTCGTTCGACGGGTCGTCGACGCTGGTGACACAGATCAAGCAGGGTGCGCCCGCGGATGTGTTCGCCAGCGCCGACGAGAACAACATGACGAAGCTCGGCGATCAGGCCGTGGACCCGAAGATCTTCGCGACCAACACCCTGGTGATCGTCACCGCTCCCGGCAACCCGAAGGGTGTCAACTCGTTTGCCGATCTGAACAAGCCCGGTGTGACCACGGTGGTGTGCCAGCCCGCGCAACCGTGCGGCAACGCCACCGCCACTGTCGAGAAGAACACCGGGGTGACGTTGAATCCGGCATCCGAGGAGCAGTCGGTCACAGCGGTGCTGACCAAAGTGACCACCGGACAGGCGGACGCCGGGGTCGTCTACGTCACCGACGCGAAGGGAGCAGGCGACAAGGTCACCACCGTCACCGATCCGGCGTTCGCCGAGGTGGTCAACAAGTATCCGATCGCGACGGTGCAGGGATCGGCCAATGAGGCGGTCGGCAAGGAGTTCGTCGAGGCGGTTCTCAGCCCCGCCGGGCAACAGATCCTCGCGGACGCGGGCTTCGGGAAGCCTTGATCCCACGGCGATCCGGCGCGAGCGGAGTGCCGGCGTGGCTGTACGTACCGGCCGCGTTCGGGATCGCGCTCATCGTCCTGCCGCCGATCGCCCTGCTGGCCAAGACCCCGTGGGACACCTTTCTCGAGCAGGTCACGTCTGAATCGTCGCGACAGGCATTGCTGTTGTCGCTCAAGACCGCCGGCATGAGCACCCTGATGTGCGTGGCATTGGGTGTCCCGATGGCGGTGGTGTTCGCGCGCCACGACGGGTTCGCGACGCGTGTCCTGCGATCGCTGGTGTTGCTGCCGCTCGTGCTGCCGCCCGTGGTGGGCGGCATCGCACTGCTGTACACCTTCGGCCGCCTCGGGCTCGTCGGCGCACACCTGCGAGCGATCGGCATCGACATCGCCTTCACCACGACGGCGGTGATCCTGGCGCAAACCTTTGTGGCGCTGCCGTTTCTGGTCATCAGCGTGGAGGGCGCCCTCCGCGTGGCGGGGACACGCTACGAGGAGGTCGCCGCGACGTTGGGTGCCGGACCGTCGCGGACGCTGTGGCGGGTGACGATACCGCTCATCGTTCCGTCGCTGCTGGCCGGTGTGGTGCTGGCCTTCGCCCGCGCCATGGGCGAATTCGGTGCCACCATCACGTTCGCCGGAAACTCTCCGGGGGTCACGCAGACTGCGCCGCTCGCGATCTACGTTGCCGAGATCGACGATCCCACCGCCGCGATCCCGCTGTCGCTGGTGTTGGTGTTCGTGTCACTCTTCGTGGTGGTCGGGGTGCATGCGCGCCCCGGTGGCCGGCGACAGGCGGCGCTGTGAGTCTGCAGGTGGTGGCCGACAGCCGGATTCCGTTGCTGGATCTCGACGAGAGCTTCTCGCCGGGTACCACGACCGCCGTGGTGGGACCCAACGGTGCGGGAAAGAGCACGCTCCTGCGGCTGATTGCCGGTCTGCTCCACTCCGGTGGTCGCACCCGGGTCACCGTCGGCGACGAGGTGTTGTGCGACAGGCATACTCGCGTCCCGGCACACCGCCGCGGGGTGTCGTTGCTCTCGCAGGAGGCGCGACTCTTCCCGCATCTCTCGGTCCGTGCGAATGTCGCGTTTGCGCCGGCCGCGCAGCATCTCTCGCGATCGGAGGTGACCGAGCGGGTCGACCGCTGGCTGGCCGTGACGGAGGTGACCGAACTCGCCGACCGTAAACCCGCCCAGCTGTCCGGGGGTCAGGCGCAACGGGTGGCGCTCGCCCGGGCGCTCGCCGCGGAGCCCCGGATTCTGTTGTTGGACGAACCTTTTCGTGCCCTCGATGTCGATGTCGCGGGACGTCTGCGGGCGTTGCTGCGCGATGTCCTCGCCGATCACACCCGAACGACGATCATGGTCACCCACGACGTCGTCGACGTCGTCACCCTCGCCGATCACGCGCTCGTCATCGACACCGGCCGCGCCGTGGACCGTGGGCCGGTACGTGAGGTGCTGAGCTCGCCCGTCAATTCCTTCGTCGCCCGGCTCGCCGGCCTCAATCTGGTTGCGGGAGTGTGGGATGGGACAGGCGTCGCCTTTGACGGGGTGCATGTCGCCGGCGTGATCGCCGAGCCGATCGCCGACGGCGGACATGCGACAGCGGTGTTCGCGCCGGACGCGGTCGCGGTATTCACCTCACCACCCACCGATGCCAGTTTCCGGAATGTGTTCGGCTGCCGCATCTCCCAGATCGTGCCGAACGGTGACCGGATGCTGGTGCGCGCAGACGTGGCCGGCAACGTGATGAGTGCCGAGGTGACCGGCGCCGCCCTCGCCGATCTCGGGCTGGTGGTGGGGCGAGACGTCTACCTCGCGGTGAAGGCCACCGCGGTGCGGGTGTACTGACGGTTGCGCGTGGTAGTGACGGTGCGGGTGTATCGACAGAGTCGCATGCGAACTCATTCAGTCGTGCGTACGGAGCCGAGGTGGCACCGTCGAGGTGACGTCGCATCCGACCTCGATCCGAGGTCCCGCGACTCGCCCGGCAGGCTGTCAGCCGCCGATGTGGCGGTTGGGTTCCAGCGCTTTGGCTTTCAGTCTCTTGTAGCCGCGGACACTGAGCGTCGGTACCGACTTGAGATAGAAGCGGTCGTCGTCGGCCAGAGTGGCCGCCATCGCATCGTCGACGAGTGTCGTTCCGGGATAGGCGGATCCGGTCAGGCGGGCGGCGATGTTCACCGGTTCGCCGAAGACGTCGCCGAGTCGGCGCAGCACGTTTCCGCGTGCCAATCCGACCCGCAGGGGCGGAATCTCCCGGTCGGTGGACAGCGTGTGCGCCGATAGCGCGGTGAGAGCGGCCGAGCCGGGATCGGCGAAGGTGAACAGGACTGCATCACCAAGGGTTTTGACGACCTGGCCGCCGTGCTCGTGCACGACCTCGTAGGCCCGCTCCTCGAAGTACTCGAGCAGTCGCTCCAACTCGTCGAGGGCGATCCGCCGTGAGAGGCTGGTGTAGCCGACGATGTCGGCGAAACCCACCACCAGGTCGAGGTGCTCGTCGGTGGCCCGCTCGATGTGCTGTTCGAGCGCCAGTGACAGATGCCGCCGCCAGATCAACTGCTGCACCTGCCCGAGTGCGGCGCTCATCTGATCGATCGACCACGGGACGTCCGGGTTCTGGTCGAACTCGCGGATCTGGTCGGCCTGCCAGTCGGCCAGGCGCGCCATCGTCTGGCCGATTGCGCGGGCGGTGGCGATCTGCGCCTCGAGCGGCATGGTGCGCTCGGACTCGGCGAACAGTCGCAGGGCGTCCAACTCCTCCTTGGTGAAGATCTTGTCGGTCCCCGACGAGCGGGCGAAACCGAAAGCGTTCCAGATCTTTTCCGCGAAACGTTCGGAGAGACCCAGCTCCGCGACCACCTCGTCGCGGGTGAAATGAGGCTCGTTCACAGCCCCAACACCCCCTTCATCAGATACGCCATCCGGGCACCGAACTCGGGGCGCGACGTCCCGCGGCGCATCCGGATGGCGTCGTTGACGATCGACAGCGCGGCGTGAACCGCCACCCCCGCTTGTTCGCGCGTGATCTCGGGGTCGGCGGCCATCAGCAGATCCATCCACCGACCGACGTAACGGCGTTGGATGTCGAGCAGATCCGACGCCGTCGCCTGGCCGGCCAGGGCGTAGGCGTTGTTGAAGCCCACCGACAGGTCGGGGGTGGAGGCGATCACGTTGACATATGAATCAACGAGCAGTGCAAGGAGTTTCGCTGGATCTGCGGTGGTGGCATACGCGGCCATCACGCCGGCCTCCAGGCGTGCGGCACTGCGTTGCCCAATGCCGAGCAGGATCGCCAGCTTGGAGCTGAAGTGCTTGTACACACTCGGACCGGTGATGCCCACCGCGGCACCTATGTCGTCGACGCCGACGCCCGCGTATCCGCGTTCGGCGAAGAGTTGCGCTGCAGCGTCGAGTATTTCGTCCCGACGGGTGGCGAGACCGCCCCCGGCCGGGGGAAGCGGGGGGAGCGGCGGTGCCGAGTCCGGGCGCAGCGCGACGATTCTGCGGACGAGCGTGTCGATCTCGGCGAGCCCGCGGGCCGTCGGCATGCGGGTGTTGTGCACCGCCATGCTGCCCGCGACGCTGACGACCGCCCAGGCGAGCTCGACGGCCTCGCGGTCGGTCATGTCGGAGTCCGTCGCGAGCGCGCCGCCCCACCGGTGCATGATCTCTCGCGTGCGGAGCACGACCTCACGGTTCTGATCGTCGGTCAGGTGCTGGCTCGCCCAGCGCCACAGCGTCGTCGACTGGGGTCGCTGCACACCGAGTTTGCAGACGGCGGCGATCAGCGCGGCGGTCGGATCTCCGCCGCTCGACAGTGCGCGGTCGGTACACGACTCCAGGTCGTCGACACCCGCCATCACCGCTGCCTCCAGCAGCGCCTGCTTGTCGTCGAAATGCCGGTACACCGACGGCGCCGTCACACCTGCCGCGCGGGCGATGTCGGCGACGGAGACCTGCGGATATCCGCGTTCGGCGAACAGCGTGGCCGCGAGCTCGGCGAGCTGCCTCTTACGATCGGCCGGGCGTGCGCGGCGGGACGGTTTCGACGATGGCATGGTTAATCGACCATAGCGCATCTTTCGCGGTCGTAAAGCCTTGATGACCACCCGGTATGGCCAAATAAGTTATTCCGCGTTAGCCTTGGCGGGTAACCACACATGGTTCATGCGAAAGGAAGCACTCAACGTGGCTGATCAAGCATTCATCTACGAGGCGATCCGTACGCCCCGTGGCAAGCAGCGCGGCGGCGCGCTGCACAGCGTCAAACCGGTCGATCTGGTTTCCGGGCTGATCAACGAGGTTCTCGCCCGTCACGGCTCCCTCGATCCGGCCGAGGTCAACGACGTCGTCCTCGGTGTGGTGTCGCCGGTGGGTGAGCAGGGTGCGGTCATCTCGCGTACCGCCGCGCTGAACAGCGGGCTGCCCGAGAGCGTCCCCGGTACCCAGATCAACCGTTTCTGCGCCTCCGGTCTCGAGGCCACCAACCTCGCCGCGGCCAAGGTCGCCTCCGGCTTCGACGATCTGGTGCTCGCCGGTGGTGTCGAGTCGATGTCGCGCGTCCCGATGGGTAGCGACGGCGGCGCACTGTTCACCGACCCCGCCACCGCGTACGACAACTACATCGTTCCGCAGGGCATCGGTGCCGACCTGATCGCCACCATGGAGGGCTTCTCCCGCGAGGACGTCGACGCGTTTGCCGCCGAGTCTCAGGATCGTGCCGAGAAGGCTTGGAGCGCAGGTTACTTCGCCAAGTCCGTGGTTCCCGTCCGGGACATCAACGGCGTGATCGTGCTCGACCACGACGAGCACCGTCGTCCGGGTTCGACCGTCGAGTCACTCGGCAAGCTCAAGCCCGCCTTCCAGGCGATGGCCGACATGGCCGGCTTCGACGACGTGGCGCTGCAGAAGTACCACTCGGTGGAGAAGATCAACCACGTCCACACCGGTGGCAACAGCTCCGGCATCGTCGACGGCTCCGGCCTGGTGCTGATCGGCAGTGAAGCGGCCGGCAAGCGCAACGGTCTGACCCCGCGCGGCCGCGTCGTCACCTTCGCCGAGATCGGCTCGGAGCCGACCATCATGCTGACCGGACCCACCCCGGCGACCGAACTGGCGCTGCGCAAGGCCGGCCTGACCGTCGACGACATCGACGTCTTCGAGCTCAACGAGGCGTTCGCGTCCGTCGTCATGAAGTGGATGAAGGATCTGAAGATCCCGCACGAGAAGGTCAACGTCAACGGCGGTGCCATCGCGATGGGCCACCCGCTCGGCGCGACCGGCGCGATGATCTTCGGCACCTGCCTCGACGAACTCGAGCGCACCGGCGGCCGCTACGGCCTGGTCACCCTGTGCATCGGCGGCGGCATGGGCGTCGCGACCATCATCGAGCGTCTCTGACCCGCCACTTCACAGAAAGAATCTTTCAAACACCATGAGTGACAACATGTTCAATTGGGAGAAGGATGCCGACGGCGTCGTCATCCTGACCATGGACGACCCCAACCAGGGCGCCAACACCATGAACGAACTGTTCATGACCTCGCTGCCGGAGATCGTGGAGCGTCTCGAGGCCGAGAAGGACGACATCACCGGTGTCGTGCTCACCTCGGCCAAGAAGACGTTCTTCGCCGGCGGTGACCTCAAGGACATGAGCAGTGATCGTGGCTCGCAGTCCAAGGAAGAGATCGCCACCGCGATCACCGAACGCACCCTGGGCATGAAGAAGGTCATGCGCCGACTCGAGACCCTGGGCAAGCCCGTCGTCGCCGCCATCAACGGCGCCGCTCTGGGCGGTGGCCTGGAGATCGCCCAGCACACCCACTACCGCGTCGTCGCCGACGTCAAGGGCGTGCAGATCGGCTTCCCCGAGGTCACCCTCGGTCTGCTCCCCGGTGGCGGTGGCGTCGTCCGCACGGTGCGCCTCCTCGGTATCCAGAACGCCCTGATGAACGCGCTGCTGCAGGGCCAGCGGTACAACCCGTCCAAGGCCAAGGAAGTCGGCCTGGTCGACGAGGTCGTCGGCTCCGTCGAGGAACTGTTCCCGGCCGCCAAGGCCTGGATCGCCGCCAACCCCGACGCGGCGCAGCCGTGGGACAAGAAGGGCTACAAGATCCCGGGCGGCGCACCGACCAACCCGGCCTTCGCCGCCAACCTCCCGGCGCTGCCGGCCATCCTGCGCAAGCAGATCAAGGGCGCCAACATGCCGGCTCCGCGTGCCATCCTGGCCGCCGCCGTCGAGGGTGCCTACGTCGACGTCGACACCGCCGACATCGTCGAGACCCGCTACTTCGTCTCGCTGCTCACCGGCCAGGTCGCGCAGAACATGATCAAGGCGTTCTTCTTCGACCTGCAGCACATCAACAACGGTGGTTCGCGTCCCGAGGGCATCCCGACGTACACCGCGCAGAAGGTGGGCGTGATCGGTGCGGGCATGATGGGCGCCGCGATCGCGTACGTGTCGGCGAAGGCCGGCATGGAGGTCGTGCTCAAGGACATCGACATCGAGGCCGCCAAGCGTGGCAAGGGCTACTCCGAGAAGCTCGAGGAGAAGGCGCTCGCCAGGGGTAAGACGACCCAGGAGAAGAGTGACGCGCTGCTCGGCCGGATTCATCCGACCACCGACGCCGCCGACTTCGCCGGTGTGGATCTCGTGATCGAGGCCGCGTTCGAGTCGGTCGAGGTGAAGCACAAGGTCTTCGCCGAGATCGAGGACATCGTCGAGCCGAACGCCGTCCTGGGTTCGAACACCTCGACGCTGCCGATCACCATCCTCGCCCAGGGCGTCAAGCGCCAGGAGGACTTCATCGGCATCCACTTCTTCTCGCCGGTCGACAAGATGCCGCTCGTGGAGATCATCCGTGGTGAGAAGACCTCGGACGAGGTGCTCGCCAAGGTCATCGACTACACGCTGCAGATCCGCAAGACCCCGATCGTCGTCAATGACAGCCGCGGCTTCTTCACCAGCCGCGTGATCGGCACCTTCGTCAACGAGGCCATCGCGGCCGTCGGTGAGGGCGTCGACCCCGTCTTCATCGAGCACGCGGGCACCCAGGCCGGTTACCCGGCCGCGCCGCTGCAGCTGATGGACGAGCTGACGCTGACCCTGCCGCAGAAGATCCGTAAGGAGACCGAGGCGGCATTGGCGGCCGAGGGCAAGCAGATCCCCGAGCACGGCAGCAATGCCGTCGTCGACTGGATGGTCGAGAACGGCCGCACCGCCAAGAAGGACGGCAAGGGCTTCTACGACTACGACGAGAACGGCAAGCGCACCGGCCTGTGGCCGGGCATGCGTGAGCACTTCAAGTCGGGCAGCAAGCAGATCCCGTTCGAGGACATGCAGGAGCGGATGCTCTTCGCCGAGGCACTCGAGACCGTGAAGTGCTTCGACGAGGGTGTGCTCACCTCGGTGCCGGACGCCAACATCGGTTCGATCTTCGGGATCGGCTTCCCGGCGTGGACCGGTGGCGTCATCCAGTACATCAACCAGTACGAGGGTGGCGTGGCGGGCTTCGTCGACCGCGCCCGCGACCTGGCGTCGAAGTACGGCAAGCACTTCGAGCCGCCGCAGAGCCTGGTGGACATGGCTGCCAAGGGCGAGAAGTTCTGATCTCGCGCTGAGCCGAGAGGGACAGGCCCCGACCAGATATCTGGTCGGGGCCTGTCCCTCTCTCGTTGCGAATCCGCCTTCTCCTTGCGAATCCGCTGCCCCGTTGCCAATCCGCTCCGCCCATCGAGGGCGCGGATTCCGAATGGAGGCGCACCGACCGGCTAATCGTCGTCGAGTGCCGATGCGTCTGCACCGCCGACGGCCAAGACGAGACGCGAACCGTAGGGCGCCGCCTGCACCAGGCGCAGCTGCGCGAGCGCCGGGTGCGCATCCAACAGCCGACCCGCGTTGGCCAATGCACGCAGCGACGCGGTCTCCGCGCGAGCGGCCTCCAACTGGGCTTGGCCGCGTGCCTTCGCGGTGATCACTTGGAGCGCCGCCAACCGGACCTCCTGCGGGACAACGACATCCTTCACCACGGCATCGCGCACCTCGATACCCACGGTGCTCGCGGCCCGTGCGGCAGCAGCCCGGATGGGCGCGACATCCAGGGAGTCGCCGCGGCGGATCAGCTGGTCGGAGGCGACCGTCGCGCACACCTCGCGCAGCGCGATCTGCGCGGCCAGGTAGACCGCCGCGACCGGATCGACCGCACGCTCGGTGAACGCCACCGCGTCGACGACGATGACCCGTAGGGCCATCGACACACGGACCGCCATCGCGTCGGCGGTGAGCACCTCCTGCAGTGCCACCGGTACCAGTCGCTCACGCATCTCGACGGCGACGTAACGCGCATCCGACCACGCGATGTGCTTGCCGGGCAAGAGTTCTCGCGTCAGCTTTCCGTTGCGGTACTCCAGGACGATCTGGCCGGGGTCGATCGAGAATCGGTTGAACAGGGACATGACGAGCCTCCTTTCCGTTGCCGTGCAGGGCATGTCGTTGTGGTGGTTATTCTGTTGTGCAGCAAGGCAAGACGTCACCCGCGGGCGAGTGGTTCGGTGGGATCATCCGTGCTCGTGCCGATGCGGTGATCGCTGGACCGAGACCGCCCGGAACCCCGGGGGTGCCGCCGATGTTGAGGAGTCGAACCTCGGAACCAGTAGTCCTTGCCTTGGAAGCAGGCGGCGAAAGTCGAACGCGCAGAAACGATCACGGTAACCCGATCTCGTCTGCTCTTCCGTCGCCGACGGAACACTCTGCCACTCGACGAGCGTCGGCCGCAAGCAATTTATCGTCCACCTCGATTCGCTCCTCGATTGTGTGTCCGCTCCTTCGATCGAGGGAGCGGATTGGGATCGAGGGAGCGGATGATCCGCGTGGAACCGGAAGCCGGCCCATCGCGTCCAATTGCCATGACGGGATATCCCAAAGACCGGTATGGCCTCATCCGGCGAGAGACCGCCCTGGCCCGAGGCATCACCGACGATCACAGGCGCGCCGCGGTCCGCGCCGCCGACCTTCGTCGTCTGATCCCCGGCGTCTTCGTCGAGAACGACGATGACTTCGCGGGATCCGACGGCGCCGACGCGCTCTACCGACTGCGGTGCATCGCCATTGCCACTTCCGAACTCACGGGTGAGCGCCCACCGCCGCTGAGCCACGCCTCGGCCGCCGCACTGCACGGCCTCCCACTGCTCAAACCCAACCGTGCGCGCGTCCATGTGACCAATGGACGGAACTCCGGGGGATCGATCCGGACGTACCGCCACATCCATGCCGGAGTTCTCGAACCTCACGAGCGGGTCGAGATCGACGGGATCGCCGTCACCAGCCTGGAACGAACCGCCGTCGACAACGCCCTCGACGGAGACTTCGCCCAAGGTCTGACAGCGTTCGACGGTGCACTGCGCATGGGCGTGTCGCGCACCGTGATGGCGGACATGCTTCAGGCGGGACGGCGCGGCGTCGGTTCCGCGCGGCGGGCGCTCGACCTTGCCGATCCGCTCGCGGAGAGTGTTGGCGAATCGTGGAGTCGCGCACAGATCATCGAGGCCGGCCTGCCGTTCCCGCAGTTGCAGTGTGAGTATCGTTGTGAGGCAAAGACGTACAGGGCGGACTTCGGTTGGCTCGATTTGCTGGTCGGAGAGTTCGACGGCCGGAAGAAATACGGCCGACTGCGCAGACCCGGCGAGAGCGTGGAGGATGCCGTGATCCGCGAGAAGATCCGGGAGGACGCGCTCCGCGCCATGGGACTCATGGTGATTCGCTGGACGTGGGCGGTTCTCGAACGACACGGGCTGGCAGATCTTCTGCGTCCGTGGCTCCTTCGATTCGGACTCATTGCCGCGTAACGCTATTCGCTCCTCGGTTCCGAATCCGCTCCCTCGATCGAAGGAGCGGACTCGGAATGCGGGAGCGGATGAGCGAGATCAGCGCTGACCGGGGTCGGCTGACCGGGATCGGCGCTGACCGGGATCGGCCGACGGGGTCAGCGCGCGAGGAACGCCGCGACCGTCGACTCGAATGCCTCCTTGGCCTCGATCATCACCCAGTGTCCGCACTTGGGGAAGATGTGCAGCTCGGCGTCGGGGATCAGTCGCATCGGCACCATCGCCATATCGGGCGGGCTCACCCGGTCGTCGCGCCCCCAGGTCAGCAGGGTGGGGCAGGAGACCTTGTGCATCATCGCCCAATACGGCGGGTTGTCGGATGCGGCCATGAACTGCTGCTGCATCTCGAAGGCGGCCGACCCGTACATCATCGCGGCGGTCTTCTGGGCGTCGGGATTGATCGCGGCTTCCCAGCGTTCGGTGATGAGCTCGTCGGTGACGAGGCTCTTGTCGTAGACCATCGAGTTCAGCCACCGGACGAGTTTGTCCCTGTCCGGGGCGTCGGTGAACTCCTGCAGCAGACGAAGTCCCTCGCTCGGGCTGGGGCTGAAGACGTTCGGGCCGACTCCGCCGATGGTGACCAGCTTTTCGACGCGGTCCGGCTTCTTGATGGCGAGGTTGATGCCGACGACCCCGCCCATCGAATTGCCGATCATCGGGGACTTCTCGATCCCGAGGGCGTCCATGAATCGGATCACCGACGACCCGGCGGTCAGCACCGGATGGCCTTCGACGGGATCGCTCACACCGAAACCGGGGAACTCCAGCACGTAGCAGTGGTGGGTCAGGGCGAAGAAGTCCAGGTTGCCGCGGTAGTTGCGCCAGCCGGTCACGCCCGGGCCCGAGCCATGGAGCAGGACGAGCGGTGGAGCGTCCGGATCGCCGGCCTCGTGGTATCGCAGGGTGCCCTGGTCGGTGGTCAGTTCGCGCTTGGTTGCGTCGTAGGTGACATCCACGGGTCAAGGGTAGAACGTGTTCTAGTTCGGTGTCACGGGGGTGGTGTGGCGCGTGTGTCGATGCGGGTCTCGATGCGCTCCCTCGCTTGCGCTCGGTCGCTTACTCGACCGGCGGGAGCGGTGGTGTGGCGCGTGTGTCGGCGGGGGTGGTGTGGCGCGTGCGTCGGCGGGGGCGGTGTGGTGCGGGTGTCGGCGGGGGCGGCGGTGGCGCGTGCGTCGGCGGGGCGGTGGTCGCCTTGCTCAGGTTCCGCCGGCGGCATCCTCTTCGCCGAATTGCTCCTCGAGGGTTTCGGGGGAGTAGTCGAGGTCGATGTCGGCGACGGAGCGGCCGCGGGCGGATTCGATCGCGGACAGTCGACGCTGTGCGCGGTCGGCGGCGTAGGCGATGAACTCGTTGTTGTCGAGGCCGAAGGGCTGCTCCTCGAATTGTTCGTTGACCCAATTGATCATGCCCAGCGCGAGTGGCATGAGTTCGTTCATCCGCTCGGTGACGGCATCCCAGAGGGAGTCGTCGGCGGCGACGTGACGACGGCAGGTGAAGGTGCCCCACGCCATGTGCCGGCGTTCGTCGGTGGCGATGAACCGGATGAGGGTCTGCATGCCGGGGAAGATCCCGTGCCGGGAGCACACCGTCTGCCAGGCGTGATATCCGGTGAGGGCGAGGCTGCCCTCGACGACGTGGTTGTAGGTGACGCTGGCGCGGATCTGGTTCAGCGGCGACGGGTCGGTGTCGAGTTGCTGCAGGGAGGCGGGCAACTCCTCGTAGAACAGCTGCCGATAGAAGGGATTCTCGGCGACGAATGCCTGTAGATCGCCGGTGAGACCGACGGCGTCCATCCACATCCGGAACACCTGCGTGTGCTTGGCCTCCTCGAAGCAGAACTGCGTCAGATACATCTCGTCACCGAATCGGCCCTCGGCCGCCATCGCCTTGATGAACGGCTGGATGTCGTGGGTGACCGCTTCCTCGCCTGCGACGAATTGGCTCACGAGGTACGTGGTGCTGCGGCGTTGTTCGTCGGTGAGGTCGAGCCAGTCCTGGCCGTCGCGGCTGAAGTCGATCGCGGTGGGATCCCAGAACCTCCCGTTGCCCTTGACGAACAGGCGGAGCGGAAACGAATCCCAATGCAGCCCCCCGGACCGGAGCGACGCGAAATCCTCGCGGCCGGGTGCCTTGTGTTCGGCAAGGGTCATCTTCGATCACCAGCTAACGATCTTCAGAGGGGGTGCGACCTCTCGAACGCTATCTCGCGTATCAACCGGTCGTACCGAGTTTTCGCATCTCTCAAGATCACGATTTGCCAGATGATGCCGCGGGGCTGTGAACACCGTCTTCGCCGGGATCGGCGTCCGATCGGGACAGCGAACTCGGCCACCACACGCGTTTGCCGATGTCGATCGTGAGCGCCGGAACGAGCAGCGTGCGGACGACAAGGGTGTCCACGAGCACGCCGAACGCGACGAGGAACGCCACCTGCACCAGGAACAGCAGCGGGATGACGGCGAGCGCGGCGAAGGTCGCGGCAAGGACGACACCCGCGGACGTGATGACACCGCCCGTTGCGGTGAGTCCGCGGATCATGCCGTCGCGCGTGCCGCAGGTCTTGGTCTCCTCCCGGACGCGGGTCATCAGGAAGATGTTGTAGTCGATACCCAGGGCCACGAGGAAGACGAATGCGAACAGCGGCACCACCGGGTCGGCGCCGGGGAAGCCGAACGGGCCGTTGAACAGCAGGGCCGCCACGCCGAGGGTCGTCGCGAAGGACAGCACCGTGGTCGACAACAGGATGAGCGGCGCGACGACGGCCCGCAGCAGCAGCATCAGGACGATCAGCACCACGAGCAGCACGACCGGGATGATCAGATTGCGGTCGTGGATGGCCGTCGTGCGGGTGTCCAGGGCGATGGCGGTCGTGCCACCGACCTTGGCGTCCGCGCCCTCGATGGCGTGCACGCTCTCCCGGATTCGCTCCACGGTGTCCTGTGCGGCGAGCGAATCGGCGTTGTCGGTCAGCGTCGCCTGCACGGCGACGTGGCCGTCGGACACCACCGGCGTCCCCGACTTCTCGACGATGTCGGCCGACGCGACCCCGTCGACGGCCCGGACCGCCTCGAGCACCTGCGTGGCCTGCGACTGATCGGCGATCACCCAGGTCGGCGATCCGCTGCCGGCGTCGAAATGCGCCGCCTGGATCTGTGCGCCCTCGACGGAATCCACGGTGTTCACGAAGTAATCGGTCTGGGCGATGCCGTCCGACTTGAACATGGGGGCGAAGGCCGCGCCGATGAGCAGCACCACCAGGGTGACGATCCAGATCAGGCGTGGGCGCGCCGCCACCCGCTCGGCGATCGCGCTCCAGAACCGGTGGGTGGTGCCGGGGCTCTCGTCGTCGGAACTCGCACCGCCCGCTCGCTCACCTGCCGGCGCGGCACGTTTGGGCCGCAAAGGCCAGAATGCGGTGCTCCCCAACAGCGCGAGGGCGGCCGGCAGGAAGGTCATCGACGCGAGGAAGGATGCCGCGATGCCGATCGCGGCGACCGGCCCGAGGCTGCGATTGGAGTTCAGATCCGACAGCAGCAGACACAACACACCGAGGATCACGGTGCCCGCCGACGCCGCGACCGGCTCGATGGTCGCGCGCCACGCGGTGCGGATGGCCGTGTACTTGTCCGAGGTCCGGGTCAGCTCTTCGCGGAACCGGGACACCAGCAGCAGGGCGTAGTCGGTGGCCGCGCCGAACACCAGGATGAACAGAATGCCCTGGCTCTGCCCGTTGAGTTCGAGGACGTCGGTCTTGGCCAGCAGATAGACGATGCCCGACGCGAGCCCCAGAGCGAAGATCGCCGAGATCAGCACCACGAAGGGGAGGATCGGGCTGCGGTAGACGACGATGAGGATCAGGATCACCACGGCGCCCGCGACCAGCAGGAGCAGGCCGTCGATGCCGGCGAAGGCCTCACTGAGGTCGGCGATCTGCCCGGCCGGTCCGGTGACCTTGACCGTCAGGCCATCGGGCGGTGACGCGAGGGCGTCCTTGAGTTTCTCCACGGTGTCGGCGGGTTCGCCCGACGTCGAGATGGGGATGAACATCTCCGCGGCCTTCCCGTCCTTCGACGGAATGGGTGGAGAGAACGCCGGGCCGAATCCCTCGGTCCCCGCCAGCGGCCGGGTGGCGGTCGACAGGTAGTCGAGGTCGGCCGGGGTGATTCCCGACGGTCGCTCGGCGATCACGATGGCCGGGACCGTCGAGGTGTCGGAGAAGTCGCCGAGTATGTCGTTGACCTGCGTGGACTCGGCGGATGCCGGCAGGAAGGCACTGGCATCGTTCGTCGAGACACTCGCGAGCTTCCCGGCGAACGGGCCGGTGAGCCCACCGATCACGATCCATGTGAGGAGCAGCAGCGCGGGGATGAGCCAGCGAGCGCGGGAGCGGGGGGAGGTGGTGCTCGAATCGGATGCTTCGGGCGTCGCCATGAAGCCATCCTTACATGGCGCACCGACATGTCAGGATCGGCTCATGACCGATGCGACCGAGGTGTTCTGGCGAACCCACGACGGATTGCCGCGCGAGGCGCCGGGATCTGCGGCGACCACCGAGCTGTTGCTGCGCCTGGTGGGCGAACTGCCGGAGAGGCCACGAGTGATCGACGTCGGCTGCGGGCCGGGTCCCGCGACGATTCTGCTCGCGCAGCTCACCGGTGGGCACGTGACGGGCGTCGACCTGCACGAGCCGTTCCTGGCCGAGGTGCTCCGGAAGGCGGGGGACGCGGGCGTCGCCGACCGGGTCGACGTGTCCGCGGTGTCGATGACCGCGCTGCCGTTTGCCGCCGGGTCGGTGGACCTCCTGTGGTCCGAGGGCTCGGCGTACATCATGGGATTCGATGCGGCCCTGGCCGCGTGGCGCCCGTTGCTCTCGCCGGGTGGCGCGCTGGTGGTCACCGAGGTCGAGTGGCTGACATCCACACCGTCGCCGGCGGCGCGGGAATTCTGGGCGGCCGGGTATCCGGCGATGCGGACGACTGCCGACAACGTTGCGGCCGCACAGCGGGCCGGCTGGGACGTGCGGGCGGTGTACGTGCTGCCGGATTCGGACTGGGACGCCTACTACGGTCCATTGGCCGAACGCGTCGACGAACTCCGCGGCGACGGCATCCCCGTCGATCTGTTGGCGGAGGCCGTGGCCGAGATCGACCTGCGGGCGACGCATGGCGACGAGTACGGCTACACCGGCTATGTCCTCCGGCCCCACCGGTAACCCGACCAAACGCGAAGCACCGCAACGTGACTGGCGATTCCATATGCACATGTGTGCATAAGCGATAAAGATGAATCCGAAGTCAGTCTCAGTCGACACGAAAGGGTATCGAGCCATATGAAGACCAAGGGGGCAATTCTCCATGCGCCGGGCGAGAAATGGCAGATCGAGGAGTTCGAACTCGGCGACCCGGTCGCCGGTGAGGTCCAGGTCAAGCTGACCAGTTCCGGCCTGTGCCACTCCGACCATCACCTGCGCACCGGCGAGAGTCCGGCACCGTTCCCGGTGCTCGGCGGGCATGAGGGTGCCGGGGTGGTGCACAAGGTGGGGCCGGGTGTCACGCGGCTCAAGGAGGGTGACCACGTCGTCACGGCGTTCATCCCCGCGTGCGGCGTGTGCGAGCCGTGTTCGCGCGGCGATCAGAACTACTGCGACGAGGGTGCTCGACTGCTCACCGGCCAGGCGATCGCCGACGACACCCACCGCGCGCACACCCTCGACGGGCAGGGCATCGTCCAGATGTGTCTGCTCGGCACCTTCGCGCCGTACATCACGGTCAACCAGGCGTCGCTGGTCAAGATCGAGGACGACATCCCACTGCAGCAGGCGGCGCTGCTCGGCTGTGGTGTGGCCACGGGTTGGGGCTCGGCCGTCGAGATCGGTGGCACCCATGCGGGTGACGTCGTCGTGGTGGTCGGTGTCGGCGGTGTCGGCATCAACGCGGTGCAGGGCGCCAAGGCGGCCGGCGCGCGGATCGTCGCGGCCGTCGATCCGGTGCCCTTCAAACGGCAGATGGCCGAAAAGCTCGGCGCCACCCACACTTTCGAGTCGATGGAGCAGGCGCTACCCGTCCTCGGGGAGATCAGCTGGGGCCGGATGGCCAACACCACCATCCTGACCGTCGGCCGGATCGACGGGTCGATGATCCAGCCGGCGTTGAGCCTGACGGGCAAGGGCGGGCAGGTCATCGTGACCGGAATGGGCAATTTCGCCGAGTCCGACGCGCAGATGAACCTGTTCGAGCTCACGCTGCTGCAGAAACGCGTGCAGGGAGCCATCTTCGGTGGTGCCAGCCCGCGGACCCAGGTGCCCACGTTGCTCAACGAGTACCGCGCCGGGAACCTCAACCTCGATGATCTCGTCACCCAGACCTACCGCCTGGACCAGATCAACGAGGCCTACGACGACATGTTGGAGGGCAACAACATTCGCGGCATGGTCGTCTACACCGACGACGACTACTGATCGGTCGGCGGGCATCGCGGCTGCGGCGGGTTCCGGTGGGAGCCCGCCGCAGCCGTGTCGGGGATCCTACGGTTCGGGTGCGCGGTCGCCGGCGGTACCCATCTGCGTCATCCGCGAGTTGACCATGAGGTTGAGGAAGCGAATCCCCAAGCCCAACAACGCCAGTGTGCTGACCATCTGGATCGACACGGCCACCCGAGCGCCCTGGGACGTGGCGACGATGTCGCCGAAACCCGTTGTGGTGAATACGGTCAGGCAGAAGTACAAGGAGTCCACCCGGGTCAGGCCCGTGTTGAAACTACCGGTGGCGTACTCCGAGAACAGGTAATAGGTGGTCGCGAACACGACGATGTAGAACGCGGCGATCGCCACCAGCATCTCGATGGCCGTCGCCACCGGATACTGTGAGCGGACGAAATGCCTGACCTCCCAGAGGCAAAACGCGGCGAACAGCACCCCGCCGACGATGAGGCCGCCGACATTCGCATTGGAATCCTTGTTGATCGGCAACAAGAAGTAGCCGGCCAGCAGGATTGCCGCCACAGCGATCGGCCGGATGATGGCCGTCGCGACCTGCTTTCGCCCCGGACTCTTGAGCCGGTCGCTGGGCGAATCCGCGCCCTCTGTCATCGTCGGTGCTACCAGATCCGCACGCGTTCGGCGGCGTCGAGGAACAACTCGTCGCCGGTGGTCACATCGAAGGCTTTGTAGAACGCATCGATGTTGCGCACGACACCGTTGCAGCGGAACTCCGGCGGCGAGTGCGGATCGATCGACAGGCGTCGGATGGCTTCGGCATCACGGGTTTTGGTGCGCCAGATCTGCGCCCAGCTGTAGAACACCCGCTGCACGCCGGAGAGTCCGTCGATCGACGGGGGCTCGGCCCCGTCGGTCGCCAGTTGATAGGCGACCAGAGCGATCGACAGGCCACCCAGGTCGCCGATGTTCTCGCCGATGGTGAACTCGCCGTTGACCTTGTACTCCTCGTCGAGCCCCCCGGGGGTGAACTCGCTGTATTGATCGATGAGTTTGCGTGTGCGGGTGGCAAACTCGGTGCGGTCGTCGTCGGTCCACCAGTCGACGAGATTGCCGTCCCCGTCGTACTTCGCGCCCTGATCGTCGAAGCCGTGACCGATCTCGTGGCCGATGACCGCGCCGATCCCCCCGTAGTTGGCGGCGTCGTCGGCGTCCGGATCGAAGAACGGTGGCTGCAGGATCGCGGCGGGGAAGACGATCTCGTTCATGCCGGGGTTGTAGTAGGCGTTGACCGTCTGCGGGGTCATGAACCATTCGTCGTGATCGACCGGTTTGCCGATCTTCGCGAACTCCCGATCCTGTTCGAAAGCCGATGCGCGGGCGACGTTTCCGATCAGGTCATTGCGGTCGACGACCAGGGTGCCGTAATCCCGCCAGGCTGCGGGGTACCCGATCTTCGGGGTGAACTTCTCCAGCTTGGCCAGTGCCTTCTCGCGGGTCGCCGGGGTCATCCATTCCAGGTCGGAGATGTTCCGGCGGTAGGCGGCCACCAGATTCTCGATGAGCTCGTCCATCCGGGCCTTGGCCTCGGGTGGAAAATGCTTGTCCACGTACAACTTTCCGACGGCGAATCCCATGGCGTCCTCGACGAAGGCCACGCCGCGCTTCCATCGGTCGCGGTTCGCCTCGGCGCCGGTGAGGGTGCGGCCGTAGAAGTCGAAGTTCTCGTCGACGAAGTCGGCCGAGAGATACGGTGCCGCCGAACGCAACAGACGCCAGGTCAGCCAGGTCTTCCACTCGTCGAGTGGCCGGGCGGTGATGAGCTCCGCCGCACCCGACACGAACGACGGCTGACCCACGACGACCTCCGAGAAGGTCGCCTCGCCCGTGGTGCCCAGGCCACCCAGCCAGCCGTACAGGTCGAAACCGTTTGCCGTGTCGGCAAGCTCGGCAAGCGTCATCAGGTTGTAGGTGAGGTCGGCGTCGCGTCGGCGGACCACATCCCAGTGGTGGGCGGCGAGTGCGGTCTCCAGGTCGAGGATGACCTGGGCGCGCGCGGTGGCATCGTCGAACCCGGCGAGGGCGAACATGCGCCCGACGTGCGCGACGTAGGCCTCTCGGGTCTGTCCGTGCTTGTCCTCGCGGTAGTACGACTCGTCCGGCAGCCCGAGACCCGACTGCATGACGTGCACCAGGCAACGGTCGGACTGCTTGGCGTCGGTGTCGACATAGAACCCGAAGAGCCCGCCGATGCCGCGCCGCTGCAAACGGCCGATGCGGGCGGCCAGGTCGTCGGTGGAGCTGATCGCGGCGATCGCATCGAGGTCGCCGCGGATGGGGCCGATGCCGAGCGCATCGACGTGGTCGGTGTCCATGAACGAGGCGTACAGGTCACCGATCTTCTGGGCGTCGGTGCCACTCTCGGGATCCGATGCCGCGCAGTCGGTGATGATGTCGCGGACGTTCTCCTCGGCGCGATCGCGCAGAACGTGGAAGGAGCCGTCCACCGACCGATCGTCGGGGATCACATGCGTTGCCAGCCACTTGCCGTTCACGTGCGTGAAGAGGTCGTCCTGGACGCGGACGTCGTCGTCGACCCAGCTGAGGTCGATGCCGGACTCGGGAGTGGTGTCGGTCTGTGAAGCGGTCACGCGATCCATCCTGGCATTGCATCGGGGGATCCGTCAGCCGCGTGGTGTCCGCTCTCGGCTGAACCCGATCGATACGCGGCCTACCGTGGTCACATGACCGGTGCGACCGATTCCGACATATACGACGTCGTTGTCATCGGCGGTGGGCCGGTGGGGGAGAATGCCGCCGACTACGCGATCCGCAACAGCACCCGCACCGCGGCGATCGTCGAGCACGAGCTGCTCGGCGGTGAATGCTCCTACTGGGCGTGTATGCCGAGCAAGGCCCTGCTCGGTCCGGGTGCCGCGCTGGCCGCGGCGCGGGTGCTGCCCGGCGCGGCCGAACGACTGACGTCGCCGACCCCCGACCCGGCCGCCGCGCGCGCCTGGCGGGACCGGATCACCCACCGCCGCGACGACAGGTCACAGGTCGACTGGGCGCGGGGCGCCGGCATCGACGTCGTCCGGGGGCACGCTCGGCTCGTCGGAGAGCGGGCGATCGCGGTCGGTGACCGGGTGATCCGGGCGCGGCACGCGGTGGTGCTCGCCACCGGCAGCGAGGCGTCGGTGCCGCCGATCGGTGGGCTGCGGGAATCCCGGCCGTGGACCTCTCGCGACGCCACCGGCATCGTCGACATCCCGGACCGGATGATCATCCTGGGCGGCGGTGTGGTCGCGTGCGAGGCGGCCACCTGGTTGACCGATCTCGGCGTCGGCGAGGTCACCATGGCGGTGCGCGGCGCCACCCTGCTGCCGAAGGCGGAGCCCTTCGCCGCCGCGGCGGTCGCCGACGCACTGACCGCGCGTGGGGTGGACATCCGGTTCGGTACGCAGATCAGCGCCGTCGACCGACCCGATGTCCGCGACAGCGGCTACGGCCACCTGCACGGCGGCCCCGCGCGGGTCACCCTGGCCGGGGCCTCCGCCGACCAGGACATCGTGGTGGACGAAATCCTCGTCGCCGCCGGACGGGCGCCGGCCACCGGTGACCTCGGACTCGATGTCGTGGGCCTCTCCGGCAAAGGGCCGATCCGGGTCGACGACCGGATGACGGTGCCCGGACATCCATGGCTCTACGCGGTCGGCGATGTGAACGGTCGGGTCGCGCTGACCCACATGGGCAAGTACCAGGCGAGAGTGGCCGGGGACGTGATCGCGGCGCGCGCCGAGGGACGGCCGCTCGACGGCACCCGATTCTCCGCGACCGCGGACCGCGCAGCCATCCCGCAGGTCGTCTTCACGCGGCCTGCGCTGGCGTGGGTCGGCCGGACGGAGTCGCAGGCGACGGCCGACGGGATCGACGTGCTGATCGCGGAGACCGACATCAACGTCGCCGGCGCGTATCTCGTCGACCCGCATTACGCCGGCCACGCGAAGCTCGTGATCGACCGGGATCGGGGCGTCGTCCTCGGCGCCACCTTCGTCGGACCCGAGACCGCCGAACTCCTGCATTCGGCGACGGTCGCGGTGGTCGGAGAAGTGCCGGTGGAGCGGCTGTGGCATGCCGTGCCGTCGTATCCGACGGTCAGCGAGGTGTGGTTGCGGTTGCTGGAGAGCTTGCGGGGGTAACGCTTGGTGGCGGGTCCTGAGCAGGTGAGCCTGCGAGCGCATCGACGGGTTGCCGGCGCCTCGTACCCCGGGGATCGGGCTGGGCCGGCCCCGGCACCTGAGGGATCGGCGACTCGGCCGCCCCGCATCACGGATACGGGGACGTCACCCCAGGAGATCGCGCAGTTCGGCGTCCATCGACCAGATGAGCACCTCGGCGTCGGTGGTCGCGACCAGCGGTTCGCCACCCACGTCGGTGGCTCGGATGGCATCGCCCTCGCCGACGGTCTCGTCGGCGAAACCGAGCCGTCCACGCGTCACGTAGACGTGCGTGAACCGGGCGGTGGGCAACGTCACCGCCGACCCCGGTGCGAGACGTGCGGCATGCAGGGTGGCCGATCTGTTCGCTATCCGGATGGCCGAATCGTGCCGGGGATCGCCGGATGCGATCGCGACCAGCCGACCGTCGATCAGCTCGGTCTCCACCTCCTGTTGAGCGTAAGACGGCGCCAGCCCGGGCTCGTCGGGCATGATCCACATCTGGACGAAGCGGACGGGTGTCGAGCCGGCGTCAGGGCGCTGGGGCCAGGTGTCGTTGCGTTCGGCGTGCTGTACTCCGGTGCCGGCGCTCATCCGTTGCGCCAGACCGGGATACACGATTCCCGAATGGCCTTCGGAGTCCTGGTGGACCAGCGATCCGGTGGTCACCCAGGTGACGATCTCGGACTCCCGATGGGGATGTGTATCAAAGCCCTGTAACGGAGTGACCACATCATGGTTATTCACCAACAGGACGCCGTGGTGGGTGTTGGATGGGTCGTAGTGATCGCCGAAGGAGAAACTGTGGTGGGAGGTCAACCAATCGGTGACGGAAACCGCGCGATCTCGGCCGGGGATCACACGGAAGGTCATGCACTCCAGTATCGCCTCGATTGAGCGAGCGGGACGGGAAGGGGGGACCCATAATGAATTCGCGATTCGACCTGTTGCATCATGCAGATGTGGTCGCGGACACCTCCCGAGATCCGATCGTGACCTGTCGGATCCCCGAATGGAAGCCGTCGAACTCGATATCCGTTGTTACACGAGTGAAAATTGAGACTATGAGGATCTGGGTGAAGCGCGCGCCGGTACTGGCCTGCGCGACGGTTGCATGCAGTGTCGCGGTGGCTGCGTGCGGTCTCACCGGCAGCACCGACACCTCGGCTGCCGGGGCGGTTCGCCAGTTCGCCGAAGCCATGGGCCGACAGGATGCCGGCGGCGCCGCGAAGTTCACCACAGCCCCCGGCCGGGCCGGCGAGGCGCTGACCCAGACCCTGCAGGCGATGAACGCGCAGAACGTGCAGATGACGGTGGAGAAGCCGGTCGAGTACAGCGACGGCACCGCCTCCTTCTCGCTCAAGACCACCTACAAGTGGCCCAAGAACCGCAGCTTCGACACGACGACGTCGGGCACCGCCCGTCACCTCTCCACCGGCTGGAAGATCACCTGGGACCCGTCGATCATCTATCCGGGCCTGCCGGCCGGTGGCACGCTCCGGGAGATCCGGACCGATGCGACCCCGACGCCGACGGTGCGAAGCCGCAGCGGCAAGACCTTCATGTACCTCCAGCCGGTCAACGACATCATCTTCGATCCGGCTCAGGCCAAGGACGTCAACTCGTCGCTGCGGGCCCTGGCGCGCACGCTGGCGCCGATCGCCCCGCTGATCACCTCCCGGGTGCTCGGCGACAAGCTCGCCGAAGCGCAGGGCAAGCCGATCACCGCCGTGACCCTCCGGGACCCGGACATGCAGGTGCTCCAGTCCGATCCCAAGGCCGTGCCGGGGGTCACCATCCGCAAGGCGGGCATGCTGGTGATGGCCGATCGACGGCTGTCCTCGCCGCTGGAGGACGGTCTGACCAACTACTGGCAGGCGATCCGCGACGCCACCGCCGGCTGGCAGGTGCAGATGGTCGGGCCGGGCATCAAACCGCGGAAGCTGACCGGTGAGCAGGGCCCGCCCGGACCCAGCGTGAACACCACGGTCGACCAGAACCTACAGCTCACTCTGGGTGACGCCGCCGTCGAGGTGGCTCAGCCGGCGACCATCCTCGCCCTCGACGCCGTCTCCGGCGCGGTGCTCGGCATGGCGCAGAACAGTGCCGCCCTCGACCGCGGCATCAACGTCGACGACGTCTACCCGGTGGGTGCCGCGCTGAACCCGGTGCTGACCGCCGTGGAGCAGACCGCCAACGCCAACCAGGAGGCCAGCGGCGACATCCTGGACCGACTCGGCCTCGGCGTGCAGTTCACCGTGCCCGGCGCGAGCGCCCCGACCGCCGATCAGCCCGGTGTGGCGACGGTCGACTTCCAGCCGAACCAGACCACCGCGTCGATGATGAACATGGGCGCGCTCGGCGTGGCCATGGCGCGGGCCGCCGCGGGACAGATGACGTCGGTTGCGCCGTTCGTGATCCAGGGCGTGCCCACCACCATCAGCGGGGGCAAACTCGGGGAGCTCGACGCCGCGACCACCGGACCGATCCTGAAGGCGATGGCCGTGACCGCCAAGACCGGCGATGCCAGCGACCTCACGCGCGCGCCGGGGCTGAAGGCGCTGGTCGGCACGAACGGTCCGAAGGGACCGGGATGGTTCATCGGACTGCAGGGCGGCAAGGTCCTCGTCGTCTACTGCGAGGGTGAGAAGTCCGGCACCGCGGCGCTACAGGTGGCGCAGAAGTACTTCACCATCAAGTAGCGGCGGGTTCAGCGTGCGGCGCGACGCCGGATGACGGTGGTGGCCAGCGCGCGCCAGCCCAGCAGGAACACCGCCAGGACCACGCTCGCGACGATGACGAAGCTGACCGCGACACCCTGGTGCAGCAGGATGCGCAAGATCATCGCGACGACCACCGTGCAGAACCAGATCGCGAGACCCGCGGGCACGATGGCCTCGGGGGCGAAATCGTTGCGTAGCCAGTCGCTGGACCGGACGTGGGAGAAGACGTAGGCGATCGACCATCCGGCGGCCGTCCCCACCAGAAACGGCCACAGCGTCTGCAGGACGCCGAAGATCGCGAAACCCTCGTCGTGACTCGACCGACCGATGAGCACGAAAACCGTGACCGCGATCACATCGATCAGCCCGGTGACAGCTGTCGGAATCCGGGTCTGCGACGTCGGGACGCCGGTGACATCAAGCGTTTGAGACCTCGCCATGACCTTCACGGTAGCGGGTCGTCGCGAGATCGGCCGTCGACGCCACCCGTGTCCGGGGTATTTTCGGTCCGCGCATCCGCCTCGCGTTCGGCCTCGAGGGTGTCGTGGCGCTTGATGCGGTGGCGGAACCTGGTGGCGACCACCACCCAACCGATCGTCGAGATCAGCACGTAACTGATCAACCGGTAGAGCAGCACGGCGGTGATCGCGTCCGCGGCCGGCATGCCGGCGCTGGTGAGCGCGGGCACGAGCACCGCGTCGACGACACCGATCCCGCCCGGCAACAACGGCAGTGCTGTGCCGACCGCCTTGCCGGCGGCGTAGGCCACCATCAGTCCGGCGATGCCGGGGTGGGCCCCGACGGCCCAGCAGGCGAACGCCAGGCATGCGACGTCGGCGACCCAGTTCCACATGCTCCACAGAAACGACACGGTCAGGTCGCGCTGACGCATCTGCACCGCTCGCAACTGTTCCAGCGTCGAGAGCACCCGGTCGCGGCCGGTGTCCTCGGCCTTGTTGCGAATCTGGTTGTACCAGGACAACATTCGTAGCAGGCTGCGCTGCAGGACCTCGGGGTGACCGGCCAGGTACTGGAACACGACGACGACCGCGATGAACCCGACCACCGAGAAGATCACCGAGAACGGGCTGGTCTTCGCGCCGGCGAGCACCGCACCACCGAACCCCAGCACCGCCAGACCGATTCCGGCGAGGAGCCCGGACATCACCAGCTGCCAGGAGGCCACCACGGGGGTCGCGCCCCATCGCCGGGTCTCCCGGTAGACGAACGCCGGTGACAGCACCGGACCGCCGGGCATGGTCTGGCTGACCGCATTGGACGCGAGAACCACCGACAGGGACTGCCATTGGCTGACCGGGACACCGGCCGACCGCAACAAGGTGCGCTGTACCTGCGCGAAACTGTCCATCGACAGCAGCGCCGCGACGATACTGGCCACCACCCACACCCAGTCGAGATCGCCGATCCGGTGCCACGCCTCCTCCAGGCTCGGCGCGATCAGGATCACCTCGACGGTCAGGACGACCACCACGACGGCGAGCAGCACCCAGCGAACCCACCAGAAGCGGGGCCGGGTGGCCGCGCGCTGGACGTTGGGCTCGTCCGACGACATAGCCCATACCCTAACGGCGATTACTCTGGCTGCCGTGAGCGATGCCGACACGGACCTGGCCACCCTCGACCGGGAAAAAGTCCATCCGTTGATTCGTGCGGCCGCCGAATGGACCTGGCGTCTCTTGGTCATCGCTGCCGGCGCCTACGTCCTGCTGACGGCGTTTCGCCACTTCGAGGAAGTGCTGGTGCCCGTGGCGCTGGCCATTCTGGCGGCGGCGATGCTGGTGCCGGTGGTCGACTTCATGGATCGCAACCGGATTCCCCGCTCGTTGGCCGTGTTGATCACCATCATCGTCGCGCTCGGATTACTGGCCTTGGTCATGACGTTCGTCGTGCAGGAGTTCATCCGCGGATTCCCGGAATTGACCAGACAGATCACGGTCACCGTCGACATCACGCGCGACTGGCTCGTCAACGGTCCGTTCGGCATCGACAAAGGCTCGGTCAGCAACCTCGGCAACGACATCACCGACTTCCTGCAACACAACCAGGACAAGGTGACCAGCGGGGCGCTGGCCACCGCGACGACCGCCACCGAGATCATCACCGGCGCACTGCTGACCCTCTTCCTGCTGATCTTCTTCCTGTACGGCGGCGGACAGATCTGGACGTTCGTCACCAAGGTGATCCCGCACCACACGCGGGGCCGGGTGCGGGCCGCGGGCACCGCCGGGTTCGGCACGCTCGTCGGCTATGTGCGGGCCACCGTCGCGGTCGCCTTCGTCGACGCCGCCGGCATCGGCATCGGCCTGGCGATCCTCGGTGTGCCACTCGCGCTTCCGTTGGCGTCGTTGGTGTTTCTCGGTGCGTTCATCCCGATCGTCGGAGCGCTGGTGACCGGGACACTGGCGGTGCTGGTGGCGCTGGTGACCCAGGGATGGCTCGCCGCAGTCATCGCGCTGGCCATCGTCATCGGTGTCATGCAGCTGGAAAGCCATGTGCTGCAGCCATTTCTGCTCGGACGGTCGGTGCGTCTGCACCCCGTGGCCGTGGTTTTGGGCATTGCGGCGGGGATCGTGACCGCCGGCATCGTCGGCGGCCTGCTCGCTGTTCCGTTGATCGCCTTCGGCAACACCGCGATACGGCACCTGTCGGGCAGCGCGCGCCGGCACGCGGCACGGACCGACACCCGCATGTATCCCGCCGATCCCGACGAGCCGCGTTGGGACCGGCTCGAGGCGGTCGACGACGCGCAGCGTGAACCCGATACGGACGAGGATGCCGCGCAAGCGGATTCCGATCACGACGGCGAGGCGCGCACAGAACCGGACGACCACGAGAACCCATGACCGATCGCACCGCACCGAGCGGCGCCACCGAACTCGCCCGCGAGGCCGACACCGACCCGGTCGGGCCGCTGTGGCGCGGCGCCCAGGTACTGCGGTTGCTGTCTTACCTGTACGCCTTGGGTTTTCAGATCGCGGTCAACAACGACCTGGTGCACCCCGAGATCACCTGGGCGCTCTTCGGATTCCTCTCGGCGTGGACGCTGGCCTGCGGTGTCGCCTACTACGTCGGCTTCGGTCGTAACCGATGGTGGGTGGGCGCCGAGATCGTGATCGCGTGCGCCCTCATGCTGTCGACGTCGTATGTCGCCAGCACGTCCTGGGCGGTGAACAATCAGTCCTGGCCCACCACCCTGTGGGCGACCAACGCCGTCATCTCGGCGGCGATCCTGGCCGGCCCGGTGTGGGGCGGCGCCATCGGTGTGTTGATCGGTGGCACAAGCACCTTCGTGAAAGGCGCCCTGAATCTCGACTTCGGACGCAACGCGACGATCATCGTCGTCGTCGCGACGGGCATGGCGGTGGGCCTGGCCGCCACCATCGCTCGTCGCGCACACGTCGCACTGACCCGGGCGGCCCGGATCGCCGCGGCCACCGAGGAACGCGAACGCCTCTCCCGTGAGGTGCACGACGGTGTGCTGCAGGTGCTTTCGATGATCGCCAAGCGCGGACGCGAGATCGGTGGCCCCACCACCGAACTCGCCGAGTTGGCCGGAGAACAGGAACGCGCGCTGCGCCGCCTGATCGCCGATTCGGGGACCGACATCGAGGTCGGGGGAGCGACCACGGACCTCGGCGCATTACTGCTCGCCTGCGCGGGCGACCAGGTATCGGTGAGCGCCCCCGCCACCCCGGTCGTCGTCGATTCGATTGTCGCGCAGGAGATCCGCTCTGCCGTCGGCAACGTCCTCGACAACGTCACCCAGCACGCGGGTCCCGAGGCGCAGGCATTCGTGCTCCTCGAGGACCTCGACGACACGGTGGTGGTGAGCATCCGCGACGACGGTGTCGGCATCCCGCCCGGCCGGCTCACGCAGGCGGAACGGCAGGGGCGGATGGGCATTTCGAAATCGATTCGCGGTCGGATCGAGGACCTCGGCGGGACCGCGGTGCTCGATTCCGGGCCCGGGTTGGGGACAGAATGGGAGCTGAGGGTGCCGGTGAAACGGGGAGGGATCATGACCAGCGACGAGGCGACGACCCGCGGACTCCGGGTGATGGTGGTCGACGACCATCCGATGTGGCGTGACGGAGTCGCACGCGACCTCGAGGAATCGGGGTTCGAGGTGGTCGCCACCGCCGACGGCGTCGGCAGTGCGGGGCGGCGGGCCGCAGCGGTGTTGCCCGACGTGGTGCTGATGGACATGCAACTGCCCGACGGCACCGGCGCCGAGGCCACCGCGACCGTCCTCGCGGCGTCGCCGTCGTCAAAGGTGTTGGTGCTGTCGGCCTCCGACGAACGCGACGACGTGCTGCAGGCGGTGAAGGCCGGCGCCTCCGGGTATCTGGTGAAGAGTTCGTCGAAGGCCGAGCTGGTGGCCGCGGTGCGTTCCACCGCGGACGGTCAGGCGGTGTTCACGCCCGGTCTGGCCGGACTGATCCTGGGCGAATACCGCCGCATGTCCGCCGAGCCCGACTCCGGTGCGGATCTGCCCAAACTCACCGAACGCGAGACCGAGGTGTTGCGCTACGTGGCAAAAGGATTGAGCGCCAAGCAGATCGCGTCGCGGCTGTCGCTCAGTCACCGCACCGTCGAGAACCATGTGCAGGCGACGCTGCGGAAACTGCAACTCGGCAACCGGGTGGAACTGACCCGGTACGCCATCGAGCACGGCCTCGACGACTGACCCACCCGCGATGACGGATTCGCCCCCACCGCTCCTCGGCGAAGCGGTGGGGGCGAAGCGGTGGGGGCGAATCCGTCGGCCGGGTTTTACTCCGCGGCGGCCAGCGCTCCGGTGGCGACCGGGCCGCTCACCGGCGTCGCCTGTCGCGACGGGACCAGCATGGTGGCCGTCGCGCCGGCCACTGCGATGGCCGCGAAGATGTAGAACGCCGCCGACGAGGAGATCCCGGCACCGATCAGCAGTCCACCGATCATCGGTCCGACGATGCCACCGAGGCGGCCGAACCCGGCGCACCAGGCCACACCGGCTGCCCGGGCGGTGGTGGGGTAGTAGTTCGAGGTGTAGCCGTAGATGAGGACCTGCGTGCCGATGGTGCCGGTGCCGGCCACCGCCACCGCGACCAGCAGCACCGGGAGGGGGAACCCGAAGGTCAGCAGCAGCAGCGCGAACGCGGCCAGGCAGAACGAGGTCGCGACGATGCGCTGCGGTCCGCGGCGGTCGGCCAGGCGGGCGGCGATCAGACCACCGACGATCGCGCCGCCGTTGAGCACCAGCAGGAACGCGAGCGAGCCCTTGGCGTTGAAGCCCGCGGACTTCATGATCTGCGGCAGCCAGGTGTTCAGGCCGTAGGTGAGGAGCAGGCCGGCGAAACTCATCATGCCCAGGAGCAGGGTCGGCACCAGGAACCGCTTGGAGGCGAGCGCGGCGAACCCGACCTTCTCCGCGGCGTCGTCGGCGTCGAGGACCGTCTGCGGGTAAACCGGATGCAGGTCGACCGGGATGCCGGTGCGGTCGCTGATCGCGCGGGCCTCGTCGATCCGGCCGCGCGAGACCAGCCACTGCGGCGACTCGGGCATCTTCGCCAGCGCCAACGGCAGCAGGACGACCAGCGGCAGGGCGCCGATCCAGAACATGCCGCGCCAGCCGATGTGATCGGCCAGCACCATCGCCAACACCGCGGCGAGAACACCGCCGGCGGGCACGCCGCTGTAGACGATGGCGTTGAACAGGTTGCGCTTGGCCGACGGGGCGAACTCCGCGACCATCGCGCCGGCGGTGGCGACCAGGCCGCCGATGCCGATCCCGGTGACACAGCGGAGGATGCCGAAGGTGAGCAGGTTGTGGGCCAGCGCCGTGGCACCCATGCCGACCGAGAACCACACGATGTTGAACAACATCATCCGTCGACGTCCCACCCGATCGCCGAACGATCCGGCGATGAACGCGCCGATCATCATCCCGACCAGCGCATACGATCCCAGCGCCCCGGCCGTGCCGGGCGTCAGGTGGCCCAGCTGGGTCGGGTCGGCCAGCAAGGTCGGCAGGACCGTGCCGTAGACGACGAGGTCGTATCCGTCGAAGACGATGGCGATGGTGGCGAGGGTGACGATCCAGAGCACACTTGCGCGGTGCTCGGGTCCGGCCCAGGTGGACGGGTTGCTCATAGGGGCTGCCTTCCGACAATTCCGACATTTGCGGTGTGGATGACAATCCTGCGGCACTGTGCGGGTGATCACATCGGGGCTTTGCCCAGTGTTGACCAAGCCGCCATTGATATCCGGAATGTCCGGATTGATCGCGGCCGTCGTGTGGTCAGGCCGTCAGTGGTCGCTGCGGCTGCGGCGCAGCAACTCCTGCACGCTGATCTGGGCACGCTCACCATCGGCATCCGTCCGCGCGTGGCGGTCCGAGCGCGACCGGGTCCGCGGTGCCGGATCGGGGTCGGCCGGGGGTGCGGGTGCGTCCGAGTTCGGGGCGGCGGGTGCGTCCGAGTTCGGGGCGGTGGGCGCGGGCGCGGGCGGTGATGCGGGCGCGGCCGAGTTCGGGGGAGTGGGCGCGCCCGACGGTCCTCCGTCGCCAGGCCCGTTGTCCTTCGGAGATGCCTCCGGGCGGGGCGCTTCCGGCGGTCTGGTCGGCTGCGCCTCCGGGGCCAGCGAGGCGGCCAGCGGCCGCTTCCCGGTGGTGTCCAGTGCCGGGCGACGCCCCATCAGGGGGGCGGCGTCGGGCGCCGGTCGCTGCGTCTGGCGTTCGGAATTGCTTGTGCCCAAACGGATTCCGCTGGCACCGAGCTTCCAGCCGCCGGTGTCGGGGCCGTCGGACCGGCTACGGCGCCCGGTGGGCGGACGCGGCGCCTGCCGAGGCGGATTCTGTTGCGGGCGTCCGGGGTTCGTGACCGGAGGATTCGGGGCGCGCGTGGCGGCCGGTTGGGGCGGCGCCGGGGGCTGTGGCGACCTCGGTTGCGGCGACCTCGGCTGTGGCGACATCGGTTGCGGCGCAGGCGGTTCGGAGGTTCGGGTTGGGATCGGTCCGGTGCGTTGGGCCATGCGGGACGGGCCGCGATCGGCGTCCGGGCGCAGCCCGGGACGTGCCGCACCCGGCATCGCCGCCATCGCCAATGTCGGGGCGTCGGCGGCCAGGCTGCCGGCAGATCGGGCGGCGTGTGCGCGCGAGGCGTCGCGGAGTTCGTCGGGTTCGTCGTCGAGCACCGTCTCGCCCAGGCCGATCTTGCGCTGCAGTCGCTGCGCCCAGCGAGGGGCCCACCAGCAGTCGTCGCCGAGGAGTTTCATCACCGACGGCACCAACAACATGCGGATGATGGTGGCGTCGAGGATGAGGGCGGCGATCATGCCGTACGCGATGTACTTCATCATCACGATCTCGGACAGACCGAACGCGCCGGTCACCACCACCAGGATCGCCGCGGCCGCGGTGATGATCCGGCCGGTGTGTGCGGTGCCGATCCGGATGGCGTCGGTGGTGCTCGCGCCCTTCTGCCGCGCTTCGACCATGCGGGACAGCAGGAATATCTCGTAGTCGGTCGACAGACCGAACACGATCGCGATGATCAGGACCAGCACCGCCGCGAACAACGGTCCGGGGGTGAAGTTGGCGATGCCCGCTCCGTGGCCGTCGACGAAGACCCAGGTGAGGATGCCCAGGGTGGCGCCCAGACCCAGCGCCGACATCAACGCCGCCTTGATCGGCAGCACCACCGAGCCGAATGCCAGGAACATGAGGAATCCGGTGATCAGCACCAGCATCACCGCCATCAGCGGCAGTCGCGACATCAGTCCGTCGATGGAGTCCTGCACGAGCGCGGGGGTGCCGGCCACCCACATGGTCAGGCCCTGCGTGTTGATCGCGCGGAGGTCCTTGATCGCCTCACCGGCGGTGTCGCGGTCGACCAGGCCGGCCGACATCTGCATGATCTGCGGGCCGTTGTCGCCGTACTGGCCGCCCAGCGCCCCGTCGTCGGACGACGTGCTGAACTTCTTGGTGAAGCCGGGGATCTTGTTCGCCTCGTCGGCGATGGCCTGCAGTTTGTCGCCGCTGTTGTTGTCGTTGGGGTCGTAGGCGATGACGAGCTTGACCTCTTCGGTGCGCTCGGCCGGGAAGATCGTGTCGAAGTTCTCCTGCGCGATGCGGCTGGCGTTGTTCGGGGGCAGGTATGCCTCGCTGATGCCGCCGAACTTGATGCCGCCGAAGGGGATGGTCAGGACGAGCAGCAACCCGACGGTCGGGACCGCGGTGGCCACCGGGTGCTTCATCACCCAGCCCGACAGGCGGCCCCAGAAACCGCTCTCGATCTCCTCGCGCGTGCGGGTGCGGCGCAGGAACTTGAAGCCCAGGGCGTCCACGCGGGGACCGAGGATGGACAGCACGGCCGGCAGGACGGTGATCGACAGCAGCGCGGCCAGCGACACCGACGCGATCGCGCCGTAGGCCACCGACTTGAGGAAGCCCTGCGGCATGATCAGCAGACAGGCGAGCGCGGCGACGATGATGGTCGCCGAGAAGACGACGGTCTGTCCCGACGTCATCACCGATCTTCGGACCGCGGCCTTCGTCGAGTAGCCCTCGGCGAGCTCTTCGCGGAACCGGCTGACGATGAACAGGCCGTAGTCGATCGCGATGCCGAGGCCGATCAGCGTGACCACCGACTGGGCGAAGATGTTGAGTTCGGTGACCTGCGCCAGGATCTTCATGATGCCCAGCGACCCGGCGATGGTCAGACCGCCGATGAACACGGGGAGGCAGGCGGCCACCACCCCGCCGAAGATGAAGAACAGCATGATCGCCACGAGCGGGAGCGCGATCACCTCGGCGCGCCGGATGTCGTCCTCCATGCCGCGGGCCATCGCCCCCGCGACCGGTTGCAGTCCGGCCAGCTCGAATGTCGTGCCCTGCAGGTCGAAGCGTCCGGGTATGTCGTCGAAGAACGGTTCGATGGTCTTGTAGTTGTTGAGGACGGTCGTGTCGTCGTCGCCCTTGATGCCGATACTGATGAACGCGTGTTTCTTGTCCGGGCTGAACGTGCGCGCGCGGATCGTGTCCAGGGCGGCCTTCCCGGCCGGTGAGGTGTCGCTCGCGTAGAACGGATCGATGATGCCCGGGTCCGCGCGGTTCACGACATCGCCGTGCTCGGAGAGCAGGGCGTCCATGAAGTTCTCGACCTTGGCGCCGAACTCGGTGTCGTCGACGGTGGTGCCGGCCGGCGGTGTGACGAGCAGGATCACGTCGGACTTGTGATCGCGGCCGAGCGCGGTGTCGGCGACCACCGATCCCTTCGACGACTGCGAGGTCGGGTCGAACCAACCGCTCTGACTCAGGTGCTTGCCGAGGTCCAGCCCGTACAGTCCCAGGCCGGCCATCAGTGCCACGAGCACTGCGATGACGGCAAAGCGCATTCGATAGACGAATGTGCCGATTGCTCCGAACACGCCTGTTCCTTCCTCGGTCGGCGGGCGACGGTTGATTCTTACAGCCCGTCCTGAGGGATCCCTAAGTCAAAGACCAGGTAGCCCCCGGTTGCGGGTCAGTCCAGCAATGCCCGCAGTGGCCGGAACGGTGTCAGCCACGCGCCGTCGTCGGGCAGCGAGTCGAGGCTGATCCGCGGCAGCGGCTCCCGGAACACTCCGGCGATGTCCTCGAGATCGATGAACTGCAGTTCCTCGGTGGACAGGGCCCAGCTGGCATGCTCCCGGAAACCGATCACGGTGACCGGCGTCCCTTCGCGTGCCACCTCGATCAGGGGCTCCCGGAACGCCTGCCCGTCCGCGGACGCGACGATGAGTCCCGCCAGTCCAACAGTGTGCCTGCGAAGTTCGATGTGGTCGAGCATGTCGGCGTCGACGTCGCTGTCCTCGGCCAGTTTCGGCTTCGCGAACACGGCGTACCCGACGTTACGGAGCGCATCCACCCACGGACGCACGACATCGGCGCTACCAGGCACGATGTTGGTGAACACGGTGGCTTCCGGCTCGATGGAGACCCCGGGATCCGCGTCACGTTCGACGGCCGTCGTGAGCTGCAACAACCAGTGCCCCAAAGCGTCGAATCGGGGCCGGTGCGCGGCCGTGGGGCGGCCTCCGAGCAGTGCGCCCAGACCCATGTCCATGTTCGGGGCGTCCCACACCAGCAGGACCCGCTTGGCACTGCTCTGCCCGGACACGACCTCGCCGAATCGTCCGTTCGCGTCGCTCACGCGTCGCCCCCTTCGTTCTCCGGCCCATCCGGTTTGACCCGGTCGGGTTTCACGTAGACGAACTCGTTCACCCCGCGGCCCTCGCGTTCGGCGCGGCCCTCGAACTTCGTCGTCGGACGATCGAGCAGGATCGGTGCGTCGCCGGTCGCCTGGATGACATGTGGCCGGTCGGGACGCTGCGTGGCCAGCCGCTCGGCGACCCACTCGGCGTATCCGGCGTGGTCGGTGGCGATGTGCAGCACGCCGCCGGGGACCAGACGATCGGCCATCAACTCAATGGTGCCGCTCTGCAGCAGCCGGCGCTTGTGATGGCGGGTCTTGGGCCACGGATCGGGGAAGAACACGCGGATGCCGGTCAGGCTCTCCGGACCGAGCAGCTCGCGCAGCACCACCACGGCATCGCCGCGGACCATCCGCACGTTGGTGAGCCCGTTGCGGTCGACGAGGCCGAGAAGCTGCGCGAGTCCCGGGCGGTAGACCTCGACGGCGACCACGTCGACGCCGGGCTCGGCCTCTGCCATCGCCGCCGTCGACACCCCGGTGCCGCTGCCGATCTCCAGCACGCGCGGCGCCCGCCGACCGAACCAGCCGTCGAGATCCAGGGGCGGTTCCTGTTCGGCCGAGCCGACCAGATCGCGTCCGAGCCGGGGCCACAAGGTCTCCCAGTTGCGCTCCTGGCCGGTGGTCAGCGTGCCCCGCCGGAACCGGAAACTCGTCACCCGCGGGTACAGGCGTGACTGATCGACACTCTCGCTCACTTGACCCATCGTTCCTCATGACACCGACTGAATGACAGGCGACACGGGTTTTCCGCCGGTCAGAGCGACGACACGGCACCCCGAACGCTACATTGCCCTCTATGTCGCACGCCCTCGCCAGCGCTCCGCCGAGCGTGCTGATCCGGGCCGCCGACGACGGTCGGCTCGGTGAGGTCGTCGCCGAGTCGTCGCCCGCCCGCGTCGACCTGGAGGCGGCCGCGCGGCGCTACGCCCGGCCGCTGCACGTGCAGGTGTGCGGGCGGCCGGGAACCGGTCGCGACACGCTCGCCCGAGCGCTGCGGGAACATCTGGCGGTGACCGCGATCGGCCCCGGCGAGGCCGCCGAGGGCCGCGCCGACGCCGACCTGTGGGTGTATCTGTTGACCGGCCCACCGCGCGCCGACGATCACCGGGCGCTCGTGGATCTGCCGAACGATCGGACGATCGCCGTGCTCGGCAAGGCCGACATCCACGACGACCCGGGGGTGGCGGCCGAGATCGCCGCCGGCTGCGCGGCCCGTCTCGGGCGGCCGGTGTACCCGGTCTCGCCGTTGCTGGCGTGCGCCGACCTGCGTGACGACGAGTTCGACTTCCTGCGCCGGCTCGTCGCGGCCGGTGAAGAGATGCCGTCGATGGCGGGACATTTCCTCACCGGCAGCCTCGCCGGGCGGCCCGCCCCGTCCGGTGCCGAACCATTTCTGGGTGACGAACGGGCGCTGCGGGCGGCGTTGTTGCGCCGCGTCGACCGGTCCGGTGTGGAACACGCGCTCGCGCTGATCGCCGACGGACATCCCGCCGGCGCCGATGTGGCCGGCGTGAACCGTGCGCTGCGTGCGCGTGGTGGGCTCGACGCGCTCGTCGCCCCGGTCCGCGACCGGATCGAGGTGGTACGGCATTGGCGTGCGGTGGAACTGCACGCCCAGGTGACGCGGATCGCCGCCCGCGGCGCCGAGCGGGACGCCATCGAGCACCTCCTGCAGAGCGAGGCCCAGTGAGCGAGACCCGATGAGCGAGGCAGCGCGATGACCGCCACGGCGGCGGGCACCGACATGGTGACCCGGGTGGCCGCACTGACCGGATTCGACGCACGCGCCGTCGACGGCACCGCCACCGGGGTCGCGGTGTTCGGGATCGGCGGCACGGGCGTCACGAGCCTCGTCGAGGCGTGCCACGTCGTCGACCCGTCCGTGCCCATCGTGGAGGGGCACTGGGGACGGCGAGATCCGCTGGGGATCGCGCTGATGGTGCTCGACCCGTCGTCGTCGATCGGCGAGGAGGAACGCCAGGCGGTCGAGGATCTGCGGTCGCGCTACGGCATCGTCGCGCTGGTCTGCACCAAGATCGACGCCTTCTGGGAATGGCCGCGCATCCTGCGGGCCCATCGTGGGGTGCTCGACCCGCGGGAACAGTTGCCGATCTTCGCGGTCTCGTCGGTGGCGGCGCTGTCCGGTGCGCCCGACGAATCCGGGGTGCCGGCGATTCTCGACTGGATCCGTGAGCATCTCGCCGCCCCGACCGACCTGCGCGTCCAACGGGCCCGGATCGCCGCGGCCCTCGGTGCCGTCGAACACACCGAGCGCCGGATCCTCGACGCCGCCGACCCCGACGTCACCGCGGACACCATCGACCGCCTGAGCGGACGGCGACGCATCCTGCTCGAGTCCCGGGACCGCGGCCGCGCCGATCGTCTGTCGGTGGCCCGGACCGGACTCGCCCGCGCGCGCAGCCAGTCGCTCGCCGAGGTCGCCGCGGGCTGCCGGGCGCTCGCCGCCGCGGCGACGACGCGCTGTGCGGCACTCACCGCGGGCGGGGTCGACGAGTACGTCCGGTGGCTCACCGATGAGACCGTCGGCCTGCGTCAGCGGACCGACCGTGCCGTCGACGACCGCATCGACGAGGTCCGATCCGTGACGACGGTCGGCGTCGACGGTTCCCCGGCGGACGCCGAGCTGCCGCCGCAGCCCGCCGACGCCGACTCGGTCCAGGCCTTGCGTCGACCCGTCCCCACCGGTCGGCGCGGTGCCGAGGACGCGCTGCTCGTCGTGATCGGTGCATCCACCGGCCTGGGTATCGGGCGGCTGATCGTGGCCCCGATGGCGTCGGTGCAGACCCTGCAGTGGGTGAGCATGCCGCTGACCCTGCTGCTCGGGGTGGCGGTCGCCGCCCTGGTCATCCGGGTGCGGCGGACCGCGGCGCTGCGCGGCGAGATGCGAGGCTGGACCACCGAAGTGCTCGGCGAGACCCGAGGCCTGCTCGATCAGCGGGTCGGGCTGCGGTTGGCGGCCGCGGAACCGCGTCTGGCCGGCCAGATCACCCGTTTCTACGAGCGCAGGGCCCGGCAGGCGGCCGCCGATGTCGCCGACATCGACAATCGGTTGCGCAAGCTGCGCGGATCCGGCGCCGATGACACCCGCGACCGACTGGCGAAGGTGCGTGCGGCCCATCGAGAGCTCGCCGCCCTGTCCACGGCACTGATGGGGGAGGATTGAACGGAACCGTCGGGGTTCGTCGTGCGTCTAACAGTCACGGCGACGTGTGACGCGAGCGTGGGTCATCCGACGTGCGCGAGCAGGTGGCCGGGACGCAGGTGACCGGGACGGTAGTGACCAGGACGTGGGGAGAGCAGGTGGACATGTCGTTTCTCGGTGGCGAGGCGCTCGATGGTCACTCGGGTGACGATTCGTTCGGCCCCGACGACCGGATCTCGATCGACGCCGCCTACATCACTCCCGACGACGCGTCCGGGGACACGTCACCGGCCGATCACCTCTGGATGCACACCGACGGGCGGGTGTGGGACCTCGGCCCGGCCGATGTGGACACCGACAACGACGGTGTCCGCGACTCGCTGACCCGCAGCGGACCCGACGGACTGACCGTCTACACCGATTCCGACCACGACGGTCAGGTGGACAAGATCACCGAGATCGACGCGCACGGAGCATTCTCCTCGCGCTCGCTCGACCCGCTCAGCGGTACCTGGGTGCCCACCGATTCCGGACGCCTCGGCTGAGCCCGCTCACCGTAAGCGCATCGTCGCCGCGCACACCAGGGTCCTAGGTTGCATCTTCACCGAGTGTGGGATATACCGCATCTCGATCACCTGGCTACCTCATGCGTGCACGGTGAAAGTATCCTGTGGTGACGACGACATCGCCGACGGCTTTGACCCGGCCGTCACCTCGGAGGAGATACCCACATGACCGCTGCCGCCATTCCTGGACTCGACCCGAACACCGCACCCACCAAACATGCCGCGCTGCTCGCCTGGGTGGCCGAGGTCGCGGAACTGACACAGCCGGATCGAGTGGTGTGGTCGGACGGCAGTGACGAGGAGTGGAGCCGGCTCACCGATGAGCTCGTCGAGGCCGGAACCCTGGTCAAGCTGAACGAGGAGAAGAAACCGAACTCGTTCCTGGCCAGCTCGGATCCCGCCGATGTCGCCCGCGTGGAGTCCCGGACCTACATCTGCTCGAAGAACGAGGCCGATGCCGGCCCCACCAACAACTGGGTCGATCCCGCCGAGATGCGGGCCACGATGACCGAGCTCTATCGCGGCAGCATGCGGGGCCGCACGATGTTCGTCATCCCGTTCTGCATGGGTCCCCTCGGCTCCGATGACCCGAAGCTGGGCGTCGAGATCACCGACTCCGAATACGTCGTCCTGTCCATGAAGATCATGACCCGCGTCGGCCCCAAGGTTCTCGAACTCCTCGGCGACGACGGCTTCTTCGTCAAGGCATTGCACTCGGTCGGTGCGCCGCTGGAGCCCGGTCAGGCGGATGTGCCGTGGCCGTGCAACCCGGACAAATACATCACCCACTTCCCCGAGGACCGCGAGATCTGGTCCTACGGCTCGGGGTACGGCGGCAACGCACTGCTCGGCAAGAAGTGCTATGCCCTGCGCATCGCTTCCGTGCTGGCGCGTGACGAGGGATGGATGGCCGAGCACATGCTCATCCTCAAGCTCACCAGCCCCGAACAGAAGGTCTACTACATCGCGGCCGCGTTCCCGAGCGCTTGCGGCAAGACCAATCTCGCGATGATCCAGCCGACGATCGAGGGCTGGAAGGCCGAGACCGTCGGTGACGACATCGCCTGGATGCGGTTCGGCCAGGACGGCCGCCTGTACGCGATCAACCCCGAGTTCGGCTTCTTCGGTGTCGCACCCGGCACCAGTGACGAGTCGAACCCGAACGCCATGCGCACCATCGAGGCCGGCAACACGCTGTACACGAACGTCGCACTGACCGACGACGGCGACATCTGGTGGGAGGGCATCGGCGGCGAAACCCCGGCGCACCTCACCGACTGGCTCGGCAACGAATGGACCCCCGAGTCCGATCACAAGGCGGCACACCCGAATTCGCGCTACTGCACCCCCATCTCGCAGTGCCCGTCGCTGGCCGACGAGTGGGACAACCCGCAGGGCGTGCCGATCTCGGCGATCCTCTTCGGCGGGCGCCGCAAGACCACCGTCCCGCTGGTCACCGAGGCCCGCGACTGGCAGCACGGCGTGTTCATGGGCGCCACCGTCGGCTCCGAGCAGACCGCCGCCGCCGAGGGCAAGGTCGGCACCGTGCGCCGCGACCCGATGGCGATGCTGCCCTTCCTCGGCTACCACGTCGGTGACTATTTCGCCCACTGGATCAACCTGGGCAAGAACGCGGACGCGACGAAGCTGCCGAAGGTGTTCTACGTCAACTGGTTCCGCCGTGGCGACGACGGCCGCTTCCTGTGGCCGGGCTTCGGCGAGAACAGCCGGGTGCTCGAGTGGATCGTCGGCCGGATCGAAGGGAAGAACGAGGGCATCGACACCCCGATCGGTATCGTCGCGAAGCCCGAGGAGATCGATGTCGACGGGCTCGACGTCCCGGCCGACGACGTCGCCGCCGCCCTTGCCGTCAACGAAGAGGAGTGGCGCACCGAGATCCCGTCGATCGAGGAGCTCTTCGAGTTCGTCGGTGACCGGCTGCCCAGCGGACTGCAGGACGAACTGGCAATCCTCAAGCAGCGTCTCGGCTGATCGTCTCGGAGCGGTCTCGATCTCGCTGCAGGACAATACCGCACGCCCCGGCACTTGCCGGGGCGTGCGGTATTGTTGTGGCCTATGAGACTTCGCTTGTGGGGGGCGGCGCTCGTGTCCGCTTGCGCCGTAGGACTTTCCGGAGCGAACGCAGGTGGCGCGGTTGCTGCGCCGGCAGCCAATCCCGCTGAGTCGCAGCAGGTGCAGTCTCGATACCTCGACAGCACCGTGGTCGGTGCGGTACCCACCTTCGGTGGTATCTCCGGCATGGATCGCATGGCGAATGGTACGTACGTCTTTCTCTCCACCGATGTCGGCCGGTACGGTCCCGCACGGTTCTTCACCGGCACGGTGCCGTTCAACTCGGCGGTCGGTTTCCTGGGACAACCGTCGATCACCGGTGGTGGCACCGTGTTGGGGCCCGGGATCCTGCCGATGCTTCCCGGCTCGGCCCAGTTCGAGGGCATCCGTCGACTCAGCTCCGGATACGTGGTGGCCAGTTGCGGTGCGCACGAGTTCGTACGGGTCATCGGTGATCTCGGCAACCAGGTACGCGATCTGCCGCTGCCCCGGGCCTACGTCCCCGCCGCGAAGACCGGTCTGTCCGGCCAGCTCGGGCTGACCGGTGTCGCCGTCGCGGCCGGTGACCGGATCAGCACGCTGACCGCCGGTGGCCTCAAACAGGATCCGCCGCATTCCGCACGACTGCTCACCTGGGCGGGACGCGGCACGTCGGAGTACGTGTACCGCACCGACGGAGACAAGGTTGCCGCAGATGTGTTGTCGGTGAACAACACCGACTATCTGGTTCTCGAACGGGGCCGGGGTCGGGTGACACGCATCTATTGGACGACCACACGTGGGGCGCAGCCGGTGACCGGCGCGATGAAGCTCCGTGGCACCGAGACCGCCATGCCCAAGCGGCTCATCTTTTCCACCGACCCACTCGTCGACCTGCCGACCGGCAACATGTCCGGACTGTCCTGGGGCAACTGGCTGGCCGACCTGCCGTGGCTGAACTACCGATCCCGGGTGCTGTTCATCGTGAGCAACAACGCGTTTGCCGGTCCCACCCGCATCCACGCGATCGAGATCCGCTTCCCGAAGCACTGACCCGTGATCAGGGTGGTGTCAGGGACAATCCCGATGGCGAACCCGCCGTGTTTTTGGCACCGTTGACACCATGACATCGGCTCAGACAGACAGCCTGCCTCCCGCGACGGCGATCGCAGCCGGGGCGGAGAACCTCATCAAGACCTACGGCACCGGCGACACGGTCGTGCACGCCCTTCGGGGCGTCACCGTCGATTTCCACGCCGGAGAGTTCACCGCGATCATGGGACCCTCCGGTTCCGGCAAATCGACGCTGATGCACTGTCTGGCCGGTCTCGACGTCGCCACCGGGGGAAGTGTGCACATCGGCGACGTCGATCTCACCGGGCTGTCGGACAAAGCGATGACGCTGCTCCGGCGCGACCGGATCGGCTTCGTCTTCCAGTCGTTCAATCTGGTCCCCACCCTGACCGCCGCCGAGAACATCACCCTGCCGGTCGACATCGCCGGTCGCGACATCGACCGCGAGTGGTTCGACACGGTCATCGCGCGCCTCGGCATCGCGGACCGGCTCAATCACCTGCCGAGCGAGCTCTCCGGTGGTCAGCAACAGCGGGTGGCGTGCGCCCGCGCGCTCGTCGGCAAGCCCGACATCATCTTCGGTGACGAACCCACCGGAAACCTGGACTCCCGGTCGTCGGGCGAGGTGCTGGCGATTCTGCGTGCGGCCACAGACGAATTCGGACAGACCGTGGTGATCGTGACGCACGATCCGCGGGCCGCGTCCTACGCCGACCGGGTCATCTTCCTCGCCGACGGGCAGATCGTCCGGGAACTCGCACATCCGAGTGCCGACGACGTCTTCGAGGTGATGCGCACCCTCGACCAGCCGGCGGAGGCCGAGCCGGTGCGCGGCGAGCAGGTTGGTGCCGAGCAGGTGCGCGGCGAGCAGGTGGGTGCCGAGCCGGTGCGCGGCGAACCGGTGCGCGGCGTGCAGGTGGGTGCCGAGCCACTCGACGAGAATCCCTACGAGGTGCGGTGAGGTCATGGCCTCCTCTGTGATGCGGCGTGTCTCGCTGCGTAACCTGCGGGCACACAAACTCCGACTGTTCCTCACCGTCTTCTCGATCGTCCTCGGCACCGCGTTCGTGGCCGGGTCGATCGTCTTCACCACGACCATCTCCAAGGCGTTCAACGACATCTTCTCCAGTGCGGCGCCCGGAGTCGCGGTCGAAGTCACGCCGGCGGACCGGCAGTCGCCCGGCGTGCCACAGAGCGTCGTCGACGAACTCACCACGCGCAAAACCGAACTGGGCATAGATCGCATCACCAGCGACTACTCCGGACTCGTCACCGTCGCCACCGCCGACGGCAAGGCGCTGCAGACCGGTGGCGCCCCGAGTATCGGAACCGCATACCTGCCACCGGACAAGGCGCTGTCCCCCGACACCAGCAAATTGCTGCCCGGCGGTCGCGGACCGGAGAGCGCCACCGAGATCGTGCTCAATTCGTCGGCCGCCGAGAAAGCCGGCCTGAAGGTGGGCTCGCCGACGAAAGTCGTTCTCGGGCAAGGGTCGGCGCGGCCGCGTGACGTCACGGTGGTCGGTCTGCTCGATCTTCCGGGGTCCACCGGCGGGTACGTCAATGTGCAGTTCGATCAGGCCACGGCGCGCGAATTGTTCTCGGACGGAACACATGTCGCACAGGTCGACATGTCCGCGGTGTCCGGGGTCAGTCCGGAGGAACTGCAGAGCCGGGTCGAGAAGGTCCTGCCCGCCGGTACCTACAAGGTGCGGACCGGCGATCAGGTCCGCCAGGATCAGAAGGATCAGGTCAACCAGTTCCTCACCATCTTCACCGGAATCCTGTTGGCGTTCGCGGCAATCGGGCTGATCGTCGGGACCTTCATCATCTACAACACCTTCTCGATGATCGTCGCGCAACGCAATCGCGAGTTGGCGCTGCTGCGTGCGGTCGGGGCGAGCAGGCGGCAGGTCTCGCGGTCGGTGTTGTTCGAGGCGCTCGTCGTCGGACTGATCGGCGGCGTCGTCGGATTGGGTATCGGCATCGGTCTGGCCGCCGCGCTCAAAGCCATCACCGCTTCGTCGTCGGGATTGCCGCAGGCCCCGCTGCAGGTGGGTGGCTCCGCCGTGCTGGCCGCGCTGTTCGTCGGTGTGGTGGTCACCATGATCAGCGCCTGGGTGCCGGCCGTCCGCGCGTCCCGGGTTCCGCCGGTCGAGGCGATGCGCGCCGGCATGGCCGAGGGATCGGCGTCGCTGGTGCCCCGGACCGTCGCCGGAGCGGTCATCGGTGTCGCGGGCGTGGTGATCATCGTCGTCGCCGCGATGGGGGTGGGAGTGGGACCCGCGGTCGCCGTCGGCGTCGGTGCCGCGGCCTGCATCATTGCGGTCGTCCTCGCCGGTCCCGCCCTGTCCCGGCCGGTCGTCGGGGCGTTGGGCACCGCGATCGGCGCGCCGTTCGGCAAGATCGGGCGACTCGCCCGCACCAACGCCGTGCGCAACCCCCGCCGCACGTCTGCCACGGCCTTCGCCCTGACCCTGGGGTTGATGCTGGTCGCGGTTATCGGGACGCTCGGCACCTCGTTCAAGGGGACCATCGACTCCACGATCGACGCCGGACTGAAGGCCGACTTCATCGTCGCCGGCAGCAACAACCTGCCGATCCCCGCCTCGGTCTACGACTCGGTGGCCAAGGCGGACGGCGTCGGAACGGCGGTGAGCCTGGGCATGGTGGCCGCCAAGGTCGGTGACGACGACGTCACCGGCTACGCGGCGGTCGGTGGTCAACCATCGGAGGTCGCCGTCCTGACGATGAAAGACGGCGCGTCCGACCAGCTTCCGGCAGACGGCATGCTGGTGAGCGAACGCGCGAGCACAAACCGGGGCTGGCATCGCGGCGACGTCGTCACCTTCACCGGCGCGACCGGTGAACAGGTCCCGGTGACGGTGGCGGGGGTCTACGCCGACAACGAGGCCCTGCAACCGTGGTTGGTGGGTCCGTCCGTCTACGACAAGCTCATTCCGCCGGCGGCGCGGGTCAGCGTCGGCATCTTCGTGACACCCAAGTCCGGCGTCGCCGCCGACGACCTGCGGCGCAGCCTGGAGGGCGCTACCGACTCGTATCTGACGGTGCAGGTGCAGGACCGCCAGCAGTTCAAGAACTCGGCGTCCAGTCAGATCGACCAGATGTTGGCCACCCTGTACGCGATGCTGGGTCTCGCGTTGCTGATCGCCGTGCTCGGGATCGTGAACACGCTCGCGCTGTCGGTGGTCGAGCGCACCCGCGAGATCGGGATGTTGCGCGCGGTCGGCATGCTGCGGTCACAGGTGCGGCGCAGCATCTATCTGGAGTCGGTGCTGATCGCGATCTTCGGCGCCATCATCGGCGTCGTCCTCGGCTGTCTGATCGGCTGGGCACTGGTGCGGACGCTGGCGAAGTGGGGGCTCGGCGAAGCGGTGTTGCCGTGGAACCTGATCGTCATCACGCTGATCGCGTCGGCCGTCGTCGGTGTCCTCGCCGCGCTGTGGCCAGCGGTCCGAGCGGCCCGCACTCGCCCGCTGGAGGCGATTGCGGAGGCGTGAGATGGGCGGATGACACAATCGGTCCCATGACCCGACCTCCTGACGACCGCTGGGACCCGAACCGCGAGAACCCGGAGACCCGCCGTTTCGATCCGGCCGACGACACGACCTACCAGTCCTCGCAGGAGCCGCCGGCAGCCCACCCACCGGCTGCCGGCGACCCGCCGCCCACGGCCGCCTACCCGGGTCCCTATGACGCCCCGCAGGCCTATACCGAGGCACAACGCGGCCAAGCCGACTACGGTCAAACCTCCTACGGCCAGACCTCCTACGGGCAGCCGGCGTACGGTGACCCCGCCTACGGGGAGCCGCCGCGGCCGCCTTCCAACAACGGTCGCACGATCGCGCTGGCGCTCACCGCCCTGGCCGCGCTCGTCGTGTTGGCACTGGTCGGGGTCCTGATCGCCCGCGGCAACGGCAACGACGACAATGGCACCGCTGCCGGAGCATCGTCGGCGACATCGGCCGCGACCACCACGACGAGGCCCAGCCCGACCACCACGACCACCACCGAGGAGACGCCCACCACGACGACACCGACGGTGCCCTCAGGCGCGGTGGTCTACCAGTTGACCGGCAACGGCGACATCGTCGGTATCCGGTACCGCAGCGGCGACTCGTTCACGCTTGTCGCGGCGGCGGGATCGCCGTGGTCGCAGGCGACCACCGTGACCGGCGGCACCGCCGAGATGACCGCGATCGTCCTCCGCGGTCCGGTCACCTGCAACATCCTGCACGGCGAACAGTTGCTGGCGTCGTCGACCAGCAACGGCGGGCCGTTGAGTTGCAGCGCGTCGGTGCCCTGATCGCGGCTGGAGGGATCGGCTGACTCGGCGCTGGGGGCGGGGCGGGTAGCTGAGCTGTTGCGGAGTTTCGGTGGCCCCTGGTGACACGCGCTCGTTTGCGGGCTCGTCGGCTGGTCAGGGGTGTTCGCCCGAGGCTCGCTGGCTCCTCCACGAGGTGGCGGGGGGATAGTCGACGCACGCTTTCGGAGGTGCGGGGCGCCGGCCGAGCGGTGCTTTCGGAGGTGCGCGGCGGCCGAGCCATGTTCGCTGAGGTGCGGGGCTTTAGCCGACCTGTGAAGGCCCGAACCCATCCAGCCCTTGCCTCTGGCCAGCGCACCCGATAGACTATCGAACATCAGTTCGAGTGACTTGGGGAGGGGGCTCGATGCCAGCGACACCGCAACTCGCGACTCGGAGATTGTCGGGCTCTACCGCGAACTCGACGATCTGCTCGATCGGATCGCCGCCGTCGATGCCACCCCGGCCTCCGCCGACGACATCGTGGCGGTCGCCGAAACCCATGAGCGTTCGGCGCGGCGGATGAGTTTCTTCGGGTTGCAGCGGCTGCTGGAGTGTTCGGACCGCAACGTGGTTGCCGAGGAAGGCTACCGCTCCCTCGGTGATTTCATGGTGGACCGGTTGCGGATCACCGACCCCGGCCGGCGCCGTAAGCAGATGGCCGCCCTGCTGGCCCTGCACTCCCTGAGCGGCGAGAAGCTCGACCCACCATGCCCGACCCTGGCCGAGGCGTACGCCGAGGGGGCGATCGGTGTCGATCACGCGGTCACGGTGATCACCGTGCTCGACAAACTCCCCACCACACTCGACGCCGAGCAACGCACCGCAGCCGAAGAGTTGATGGCCGACTACGCCCGCGTGCACACCCCGAAAGAATTGACCACCCTGGGTGCCCGCCTGCTGGCCCACCTCGACCCCGACGGCGCCCTGACCGACGAGAAGGATCGAGCCCGGCGACGCAGCCTGCACCTGTCCAAGCAGGACGCCCAACTGATGAGCACCCTCGAAGGGCAGCTCGATCCGGTGACACGCGCCCTGTTGGATGTGGTGCTCGACGCATGGGCGGCCCCCGGCATGAACAACCCGGCCGACGAACTGTCACCGCGGGGCAGCAAGGACGATGCCGACCTCGACGTGCTCAAGCAGGCGGCCGAGCGGGATATCCGCACGCCGGGGCAACGTAACCACGACGCTCTGCATGCCCTGCTGCAGACGGTCGCCGACGGCGGGCTGTTGGGCAAGAGTCACCGCGGCCTGCCGCCGCATCTGATCATCACCATCAGCGAAACCGAACTGCGCGAGCGTGCCGGGGTGGCGACTACCGCCGGTGGGGCCCTCCTGCCGATCGCCGATGTGATCGAGTTGGCGGCCGAGGCGCAGGAGCATCTGGCGGTGTTTGCCGACCACAGTGCCCAACCGTTGTATCTGGGGCGGGCCAATCGGTTCGCCAGTCAGGCCCAGCGGATGATGTTGCTGGCCCGTGACGGCGCCACCTGCACCTGCCCGGGTTGTAGTCAGCCGTTCACCCGCACCGAAGCGCATCACGCCGAACAAGATTGGGTCGACGGCGGGTTCACCGACATCCAGGATCTGGCTGCCGCGTGCCCGACCCACAATCGGATGGTCGGCGACCGGCCGGGCCAGTGGTCCACCCACATCATCACCGACGGGCCTGACGCCGGCCGGCCCGCCTGGACGCGTAATGGCCGACGTGGGAAGGGTCGGCCGCGGGTCCGCGTCGACCGCACCAGGGAGGTCGCTGAAGCCCTCGCCCGCCGCCACCCCGACCGGCTGCGGCCGCCCCAGAACCGTTCGGGCGCAACCCAACCCAAAACCCCGACCGGACCGCCCGGCCACCCTGAGGAACGCCGGCGAGTCGGCTGGCTGATCGCCTCGGGGTGGTCCGTGAACGTCGTCGAGCTGGGGTGACCCTTCGCGTCGCACGCGGTTGCTGAGCAAGCGGCCCTGCGGGCGTGTCATAGGGGCGCTACGCTCGCTCGCTCCTCCGGGAGCAGGACGAGACGTTCGCGGTTCCCTGAGTAAGTGAGCCCGCGAGCGCACCGAAGGGCGTTCCTTGCTCGCTCCTCAGGGAGCGGGCGTCACGCACGGCCGCCAACCGGACCCTTCGTGACTCGGCTGGCGCCTCAGGGGGCGAGAGTTCGCTGGCGCCTCGCACCCTGGGAACGGGCGCTCGCCCGCTACCCGGGGCCCACGACCTGCAGCACCATCAAGAGATTGGTGCCGAGAACCTCACGCAGGCCGGGCACCCGCATCACCCACCACAGTCGGTGCGGGAGATAGCGGGGGAATGCCGCGACCAGCCTCGCTCGACCGGAGACCGAATGCGCCCACCGGAGGCCGGCGGCCGCGGTGACCGGGAAAAGGGACGTCCCGAACAGGTTCTTCGGTGGGTGACCGTGCCGCCGTTCGTACCACCGCGCCGCCCGGCGACCTCCGAGGTAGTGGGTCAATCCCATCTCGTGTCCGCCGAACGGGCCCCACCACAGCGTGTAGCTGAGGATCACCACGCCGCCGGGCCGGGTCACCCGCAACATCTCGTCGGCCATGTCCCAGGGCGCTGCGGTGTGTTCGACGACGTTCGACGAGAAGGTCACGTCCATCGACCCGTCGGCAAACGGCAGGTGCTGTCCGGAGCCGCGGACCGTGGCGCGATGCTCGAGTCCGCCGGCGTGCATCTCGGTCGCGTCCGGCTCGACCGAGATGTAGTGGGCCCCTAGGTCGTCGAAGGCGTCGGCGAAGTAACCCGGGCCGCCCCCGACGTCGAGGATGACGGCGCCGTCGATCCGCGACGGATACCAGTCGGCCACCAGGCGGGCGGTGTCGTCGGCGATGGCGCCGTAGAAGCGCGCCGGATCACTTTGCTCATAACGAAAGTCGTTGAGCAGCTTGGCTGCTCGGGCCAGGGTGGCGTGACGGGCGAACGGGTGGCGGGATCGGGCCGACATCTCAGTTCGTCACCATCGCCCGGAGTCCGCGAATGAACGTGCGCACGGCGAAGTCGAACTCGTTCCGCAGGTCCGAGGGGTCCTCCGTGGCGGCATCCACCGGTATCTGGAGCGCGTACCCGACGATGAGCCGGGCCAGCGCGTGGTCGGCGGCGATCGCATCGCTCGGCGACAGCCCGGCATCCTCCATGATCCGGAGCGAGCGTCGATAACGAACCAGCCCCATGGGACCGAGCGAGACCTGCCCGACGAAGAGCGCGGCCGCGTTGGGGTGCCGACCGAGGACGTCGAGCGCGATGACTGCGGAGCGTTCGAGGACAAGGGCCCAGTCGGCGTCGTCGCGGGTCACGTCGGCCTCGCCGATGGCCTCGACGACCTCGCGCATGATCTGCTCGGCGAGCAGCGTGCGCAGTTCGTCCATGCCGCCCGGAAGTTGGCGGTACAGGGTGGAGGTCGAGCTGTGCAGGCGCCGGGCCAGTGCCCGAATGCCGAGTCCCTCGAGGCCGCCCTCGGCGAGCAGCGCCATCGACGCCGCGCTGATCTCCTCGAGCGGCAGTCGTGGACGGCCTCGCGGGTTACGTGGCCGGTCGGTGTCGGTCATGGTGTTCGTCGGCCATCCTCACGCCATTTACAACTCACGTTGTAAATTCTGAATGATACAACTATCGTTGTAGACATCCGGGTTATTTACGGCTACAGTGTAGCTGCAACGGGGTTTCCCGGATACGGAGAGGTCTCCGGAGGTCAGACGCGGTATGGAGGGGATACCACGTAGGAAATCCGGGGACCTTTCTTCTGTCATCGCCTACCCTGATCTGGCGATGCCCTCGACACCGAGCCACCCCACCCGAGTCCTGCTGCTGTGCTGGCGCGACACCGACCACCCGCAAGGTGGTGGCAGTGAACGCTATCTGGAGCGAGTCGGTGCCGAGTTGGCGCGCCACGGCATGCAGGTCGTCATGCTCACCGCCGACTACCCCGACGCACTCGGCACCGAAACTCGCGACGGTATCCGCGTGCTGCGCGCCGGCGGCCGTTTCTCGGTCTACCCGCGTGCACTGGCCACGATCCTCGCCGCGCGCATGGGCCGCGGCCGCCTGGCCGGCTTCCGGCCCGACGTCGTGGTGGACACGCAGAACGGCATCCCGTTCTTCGCGACGCTCGTGTCGTCGGCTCCGGTGGTGATCCTCGTGCACCACTGTCACCGCGAGCAATGGCCGGTGGCCGGACGGACGCTGGGCCGCCTCGGCTGGTTCCTGGAATCGCGGGTGTCGCCGTGGATTCATCGGCGTAACCGCTATGTCACGGTGTCCGGGCCGTCGGCCACCGAACTCGTCGGCCTCGGCGTCGACGCCCGGGCCGTCACGGTGATCCGCAACGGTGTCGACGCGTTGCCGGCGGGCATCGTGGACGCCGGGCACACCGACCAGACCGCGACCCGGCTGTGCGTGCTGTCGCGGTTGGTGCCGCACAAGCAGGTCGACGACGCACTGGCGGTGGTCGCCGAACTCCGGCACGCTCGCCCCGACATCCATCTCGACGTCATCGGGGGCGGCTGGTGGTCGGACGAATTGCGTCGTCGTGCAACCGAACTCGGGGTCTCCGAGCACGTCACCTTCCACGGGCACGTCGACGAGACGGAGAAACACCGACTGCTCGCGCGTGCACACGTGCACCTGATGCCGTCGCGAAAAGAGGGGTGGGGCCTCGCGGTGATGGAGGCCGGCCAGCATCAGGTGCCGACCATCGGCTACCGCAGCTCGGTTGGCCTCGTCGAATCGGTCGAACACGGCGAGACCGGTCTGTTGGTCGACGGGCTCGACGAATTGGTCAGTGCGACCAGGAAACTCGTCGACAACCCGGACGAGGCGGCGCGGCTGGGACGCAACGCGCAGCGCAAGGCCGCCGGATATTCGTGGTCGGCAACCGCCGCCGGCTTCATCGACGTGTTCGACGACGTGCGCCGATCAGGGCGATGAGTACGCCGGCGGCCAGCGCGGCCGCCCACGCCGCGTGCGCCGCGATCACCGTCACCCGCACCGTGGTCGACGACGGTTCGGCCGCGATGATTCCGGGAATCCGGTAGAGGGTCAGATCCGGGCCGCGATAGGCAACGGTCGCGGCGCGAGCCAGTTGCGTTGGCGGCGAATAATTTTCGACGACCACCCAGCCCACGCCGAGCCGGGCGAGATCCGACGGTACGCCGCCCGCGGTGAGAACGTCGTCGACCTGTGCTCCCCGGCCGGCGGGCGGGTCGACCTCGACGCCGTCGACGGTCAGCCGGCCCGAATCGGTGACGGTGGCGCGCACCATGCGGGGCAACGGATTCAGCGAGGGGGAGTCGGTGAATCGGTACTGGCGTACCGTGCCGACCGGCCAGACGGCGACGGACCCCTGATCGGGCGGGATACGCCCGGCCACCGCCGCCCAGTCCGCGGGATAGTCCACCGTGCGGATCTTTCCGCCGACACCCCACGCGAGGTCGGGCAGCGGCGCGATCACAAGGAGTGCGACCGCGGCAACGGCGAAACCCGCCGGTACCCAACGCCGCATCGCCACGACAGCGGCCGCGGCGGCCATCGTGAACGCCGGGAGCAGCAGCACCAGATATTTCTGGGTGTCGCGGAACAGACCCACGCCGGGAACGGACTGCGCGATGTCGGAGAGCCCGACGGCGACCGGCGGGATCGCGGCCACCGTCACCGCGACGACCGTGAGCACCGCGAGCGCGGCCAGCGATCCGACCATCGGGTCCAGCGCGGACCGTTGCCGGGCCAACCACCACGTCCCGATCGCGACCAGCAGCAGCAGTGCCGCGGTGGCGACCGCCGCCCACCCGATGGTGCGGCTCGACGGCACGGCGTCGGCGTTCCAGATGCCACCGAGGCCGAGTGCGGTGCCGAGAGTGCCCAGCCACGGTTCGGCGCGTAGCCCGAACACCGTGAATCCGGACTCCCCGCTCGTCGCGGCCGCGGAACCGAGGAGTGCCGCGGTGAGCCAGGGCAGGGCGCCCAGGATCCAGACGCCGACGACGACTCCGATGTCACGCACGCGGCGCGACAGGATCAACGGTGGCAGTAGGCAGGTCACCATCACCGCGGCCGCCAGCAGGGAACCGGTCGGGGTGAATCCGGCCGCACAGACCGCCGCCACCAGGGGCGCCCATCGTCGAGGGGCGGGATCGTCACGCAGGTCGAGTGCGGCCACCGCGACCCAGCCGAGCGCGGCGCAGGACACGAGGAGACTCCAGTGACCCTGCAGGAGGCGTTCTGCCACATACGGATTCCAGATGGACACGGTCGCTGCGGCAACCGCCCCGCTGGTGCCGGCGCCGGGCACCAGCCGTGCGGCCAGCCGGCCGTATCCGACACCAGTCAGGGTCAGTGCGCCGAACAGGACAACCGCGACGAGCCATCCGCCGTCGACCCACCGGCTGAGGACCGCGATCACCCAATCCTGGGGCACCGCACGGGGTGCCACGTCCCCGAGGCCGAGTGCGGGATCGGTCACGAACGACCGCGGCGTCGACACCGCGTCCCGATACAGCAGATACCCGGGCCGCAGGATCGTGGCGAGAATCAGCGCCGCCAAGCCGGCCGACACCACGGCCACGACGAGCAGCCGGACACGGGATTCGCCGACATCGGCGTCTTCACCCCGGGTCGGCAACTGTCGGCTCGGCTCAGTAGTGATAGGTGTCCGACGGCGCCTGCGCGTGGACCGGGTCGTCTTCGTAATCGGACGCCACGATCCCGTACGCCCGTGCCAGATCCAGGATCTTGGTCGCGCGGGCGATGCGGGGCAGATCCGAACCGTTGCGGATCTCGCCGCCATCACGTTCGAACTCGGCGAAGAACTCCTTGGCCCAACTGATCTCGTCCTGCGACGGCGACAGTCCCTCGTTGACCGGATGGCATTGGTCGGGGGTGAGGCAGATCTTGCCCGTCATCCCGAACTCCGCGCTCACCGCGGTCGCCTCCGACAGTTTGAGCGCACTGGATCCGACCGTCGGGCCGTCGATGGCGCTCGGCAGATGAGCGGCCTTGGCCGCGATGGTGAATCGGGAGCGGGCGTAGGCCAGCGTCGCCGGGTTGTCACCGAAGCCGGTGTCCCGCCGGAAGTCGCCGATACCGAACGCGAGACGGAAAGTGCCCTTGGCCGAAGCGATCTCACTGATCCGTTCCAGGCCCCGCGCGGTCTCCACCAGCGCCACGATCGGTACGTCGCGCAGACGCTTCGCCGTCTCGGTGACGTGATCGACCGACTCCACCATCGCCAGCATCACGCCACCCACCGGCGTTTCGGCGAGCGCGTCGAGGTCGTCGGCCCACCACGGTGTCCCGAACCCGTTGACCCGCACCCAGTCCCTGTGTCCGTCCGCGCCATCCGGTCCGCTCGCCGCGCTCCCGGCGGTCAGCCAGCTCACCACGTTGTCGCGGGCCGCGAGCTTGTCCTTCGGGGCGACGGCATCCTCGATGTCGAAGACGACGATGTCGGCGCGCGATCGGGACGCCGCGTCGAACTTGTTGCGCTGCGCACCGTTGACCAGCAGCCAGCTGCGGGCGAGCACCGGGTCGATGCGGAACCCGACGATGCCGTCGGATTCTTCTGGGCTGTCGTGGTCGTACATGCGGCTTTCTTCGGGGTCTTCGGTGATGGGCCTGTCCATCGTCGCCTATCGGCTCGGGGCGGTGCAAAGCGACCCTCCCGGGTTCCCGGCTCGATGACGTGCACACTTGATCGCATGGCACGGGCGGAGAGCGGCGCGCACGAACGCGTGGGCGTCTCGCTCGGCGCCGTGGCGGCGGGATCGATGATCGCCAACATCTGTTCCTACGCCATCCACCTGACGGCGACCCGATGGTGGTTGGACACCGCCGAGTACGGGGAGCTCGCGGTGGGGCTCTCCGTGATGCTCGTGCTCGGCGTGACCTCGTTGGCGGTGCAGGCGGTGGTCGCGCGGTCGGTGGTGCGCCATGTCGATCCCGCCCGGATTCTCCGGGTGACCTGCCAGACAACGGGTCTCGTGGCGGGGATCGCGGTGCTCGCCGCGCCGCTGGTCGCCTGGGTCACCTCGATCGGCGTGGGCACCGCGCTGGCGGCGCTGGCATCGGCACCGCTGCTGGTCCTGGTCGGCGCCGGTCAGGGGGTGCTGCAGGGGCGGTCCGCCTTCCGCCTGCTGGCCTGGGTGCTGGCGGCGGTTGGCGTGTTGCGGACCGTGCCGGTGATCGCGGCGCTCGCGGCGGGGGCGGGACCCACCGGCGCGTTGTTCGCCGCGGTGATCGGCACCGCCCTGGCGGCGGCGCTGGTGGGCGTGGTGCTGCGGTGGTCACGTGACAGCGCGACACCGCGATCGCAGTACGCCGGACTCGACGTCCTCGAGGTGCTCCGCGCGTCGGGTGTGCAGATGGTGCTCATCGTCGCCTCGTCGATCGATCTGCTGTTGGCGCGGACGGTTCTCCCGGCCGACGACGCGGGGATCTACGCGCTCGGCGCGATCGCGACCAAGGTCGCGTTCTGGCTGCCGCAGGCCGTCGGCGTCGTCGTCTACCCGAGGCTCGCCGACCCCGCGGAATCGGCCACAGCTCTGCGACAGGCGGTGCGTGTGGTGACGGGTATCGGGGTCGTACTCACCGCCGTCGCGGGTCTGTGCGGTCCGTTGGTTCCGGTCGTCATCGGCGATCAGTACCGCGCGCTGGTCCCGATTCTGTGGATCTTCGCCGCGACCGGCTCGGCCCTCGCCGTCCTGCAGGTCGTTCTGTTGTCGGCGATTGCCCGCGACCGGACCCGGGTGGCGCTGGCCACGTGGCTGCTGATCTCGGTGGAGGCGACGGTGATCGTGACCGTGGTGCACTCGATCATCGGTTTGGCGGTCACCGCCGCGGTGACCGCCGTCGTCGCCGCTACGGGTACCGGGTGGCTGTGCATGTCGGGCTACGGCGCGGCCCGTGCCCAGCGTTCCGGGTCTGTCTGATCCTGTATCGCGCGCAGTGTGGTGATCGCCTCGGCGACCTTCGCCGATCTCGCCCGGCCGCCGAGCGTGATGGCTATCGCCGGGTTGTTCACGTCGTCGGCGACCGGCCGATGGACCACCTCGAGACCTTCGAATGTCCGCACAGACGGATGCGGGACGGCGTTGACCAGGGAAAACCCCAATCCGCGCGCCACCAGGGACCGAATCGTCTCCGCGCTCGACGACCGCCACCGCACCTCGACGTCGAGCCCGTGCGCGCGGATTCGTTCGAGGAGCAGGTCGGCGACCGGGGGGATGTCGAGCAGGATCGCCGGCAGCCTGACCAGATCGGCCATGGCGACCTCGGGCTGCGCGGCCAACGGGGAATCCGCCGGCAGCACGGCATGCAGACGGACATCGCCGAGACGATGCGTCACGAGCTCATGCCGCACGAGCTGGCGGGTGTACACCATCGCGACGTCGAGGCGGCCGGTCGCGACGAGGTCCTGCAGGCGCGGGGACGTGTCCTCGACGAGGTGCAGATCGACCCGCGGCCACCGGTGCTCGAAGTGGGTGACCAGCCCGGGGAGCATCCGCGGACTGGCCGTGTGCAGACAGCCGACGGCGAGCGGACCACGCAGTTCCGCGGCACTCTCGTCGGCCGTCTCGACGGCGTCGTCGACCGCCGCCAGGATCGCCCGGGCCCGCGTGGCGAACTCTTCGCCCGCCGGGGTCGGACGCGCCCGGCGGGCGGGACCACGGGACAGGAGCGCCACACCGAGGCTCTTCTCGAGCTGGGACAGCGCCGCCGAGACGGTCGCCTGCGAGACGTGCACCGCCGCCGCTCCGGCGCTGACCGAGCCGTGGTCGAGCACGGCGATCAGGTACTCCATCTGACGGAGCGTGACGTCTTTCATAGTTACAGACTATGTTCTTCGACAATTATTCTTGCTTTTCCTGTCTTTATAGCTCGGAGCACACTCGTGGGCGATTGTTGATTCAGGTCACAGAGGAGGACCCACATGCTCTCGTCCAGCCCCACGATCACCGGTACCCGGGTTATCGCACTCGGTACCGCCGGCGGACCCCGCTGGTGGAAGGGCGACCGCAAGGACCGCGCCGGGATCGCCACCGCGGTGGCCGTCGGTGACCGGTTCTACCTGGTGGACGCCGGACACGGTGTCGGACGGCGGATCCGTCAGGCCGGCCTCGAGCTGGCCGATCTGGGCGGCATCTTCCTCACCCACCTGCACTCGGATCACACCATCGACCTCCCGTCGCTCGCCGTCGTCGGGATGCTCGAACTGCAGAACCGGGTGTCCGATCCGGTGAGGCTGTACGGGCCGGGGAACCGCGGCATGCTGCCGGCCGTGTCGCCGCACGCGACCGTCGCTCCGCAACCCGTGGCCCCGGACAACCCGACCCCGGGCACATCGGAGATGTTCGAGGCGATCGTGCGGGCCTTCGCCACCGACATCAACGACCGCGTGCTCGATTCGCTGCGCACGTCACCGCTCGACCTGTTCGACGCCCGTGACATCGTGATCCCCGAGGGCGTCGGCTACCACCCGAACACCAACACCACGCCCGCGATGGAACCCTTCGTCGTACACGAGGACGACCGGGTACGGGTGACCGCCATCCTGGTCGAGCACCCGCCGATCGCCCCGGCGTTCGCGTTCCGGTTCGACACCGACGGCGGGTCGGTGACCATCTCCGGCGATACCTGCGAGACCGACAACATGGTGACGCTCGCCCGCGACACGGACCTGCTGCTGCACGAGGCGATCGACTTCGCATGGGTCGAATCGCAATACGCCGGCACGACCGACGAGGCGGGCCGCGCATCCCGGGATCACCACTACAAGTCCCACACCTCGGTGGAAGGTGCGTGCCGCATCGCCGAGCGTGCGGGGGCCCGCCGGCTCGCGCTGCATCACCTCGTTCCGGGCTCGGCCGACGAAACGGTGTGGGCGCGTGGTGAACGACTGATGCCCGGACGCTTCCTCGTGCCCGAAGATCTCGACGTCATCGAGGCACGTCCTCATGGCAGCCGGATTCCGCTGGCCGACGACATGCTCGCGAGCTGAGGAGGGGACACCATGACCACCACCGATTCCACCCAACCTGCCCGCCAGACATCACTGAACACGTCGGAGATGCGCCGCATCCTGGCGTCGAGCTTCATCGGCTCGGCCATCTAGTTCTACGACTTCATGCTGTACGCGACCGCGTCGTCGATCGTGTTCCCGAAGCTCTATTTCGCCGGTCTGGGACCCGGCCTTTCCGTCGTCGCGGCGTTCGCGACGCTCGCCGCCGGCTACTTCGCCCGCCCGCTCGGCGGCGTGCTGTTCGGCCATTTCGGCGATCGCTACGGCCGCAAGAAGGCCCTGGTGGTGTCCATGGTCGTGATGGGCGCGGTCACCGTCGCGATCGGTCTGATGCCGACCACCGCGCAGATCGGGATCATCGCGCCGATCGCACTGCTTCTGCTGCGCGTGATCCAGGGCATCGCGGTCGGCGGTGAATGGGGTGGCGCCGCGCTGATGGCGGTCGAACACGCACCCAAGAACCGCCGAGGATTTGCCGCGGCATTCGCCAATGCGGGTGGACCCGCCGGTGCGGTGCTCGCCACCCTGGTGCTCTCGTTGATGACCGTGCTCACCGGCCCCGGGTTCCTCGTGTGGGGCTGGCGCGTCCCGTTCCTGCTGTCGGCGCTGCTGATCGTGGTCGGGCTGCTGATCCGCCTCAAGGTGTCCGAGACCCCGGCGTTCCAGGCGATGCAGGCGGCCAGCGACGCACGGCGACTGCCGATCGTCGCCGTGCTGCGACGTCACATGGGTGCGGTGGTCGCCGCGCTGCTGGTGACGATCAGCGTCTACACGACGCAGGCGATCGTCACGGTGTGGGGCGTGTCGGTGGCCGTCGCGGCCGGCGAGGACAAGACGGCCATCCTCAACTGGAAGGCGGCGGCGGCCGTGCTGACGATCGTGGTGACGTTTGTCTCCGCGCGCGTGGGCGACCGCGTCGGTCTGCGCCGCGCCCTGGTGTTCGGATGTCTCGCGACCGCGCTCTCCGCGTTTCCGCTCGTGTTCCTCGTGGGCAGCGGCGAGCTCGGTCCCTACGCGGTGGCCATCATGCTGGGCAACGGTGTGGTGCAAGGTCTGGTCTACGGTCCGATCGCCGGCTACGTCGTCGGACTGTTCCCGCCGGACGTGCGGTACACCGGGGCGTCGATCGGCTATCAGGGTGCCTCGGCGCTCGGTGCCGGCCTGACGCCGGTGATCGCCTCGGCGCTGGTCCTGCTCCCGGTAGGTGGCCTGTGGTGGGTCGGTGCCTACTGGGCGGGCCTGGCCCTGGTCAGCGCCGCGGTCGCCGCGTGGTACCGGCCGCGCACCGACCGGTCGTCGGGCACTACCCGGGCGCCGGGCGGCGTCGCCGTCGCCACGGTGTGAGTCCGATGACGATCGCCGCCACTCCGGCGACGGCTGCGATGATCGGGATCACCCGACCCCACACCGTCACCGGAGAGGCGAGCGCGGTGGCGCGGCGCACCTGGGCGCGCTGCGTCTTGTCGTCGTAGGCGAAGGTGGCCGACAGATAGGTCACGCGGTGGTCGGGCAGGGCGGTGTCGATGAACCGGTACTCCTCGACGACGGTGATGCGTTCGTCGAGGATGGTGCCGGTCGCGGTGTCCACCGCCAACACCCACCGGCCGCTGTGGTGCAGCGTGGCCGTGAGCATGCGCGCCGGGTCCACGCCGGGCACCCCGAACCACGACGCAGGACGGGTGATGATCGTCGGCGGCGTGGTCTGCGCGTCGCCGTTGCCGAGCGTGTGCAGATCGGTGTCGGGGACGTCGGCGGTGAATCGCGCGGCGTCGTGGCCGTGCACGGTGGTGTCACCGGTGAAGCGCAGCGGCACGGTACGGCGGGTCGTCACGTCGAAGAACAGGCGATCCGACGACGCCGTGTCGAACGGCAACAGGTAGGTGTACCCGCGGCGATCGGGTGCGGGGACCGGCGGGGACCCGCTGTCGTATTGGATCTCCGAACTGCCGGGTGTCCCCGACCCGCCGCCGGCGAGGGCGGGCAGCGCGGTGGTCCGGTCGAGGGTGACGCGGTCGCGGACCGCGCTGATCGTCGGATCGGTGCACGCGCCGTCGCCGTCGACCCGGACCGACGTGCCGGCCTGCAGGGTCACCCGGTTGGCGTCGGACGGCTGGACCGCGACAAACCGCTGCTGCCGCGTCAGTTCCGTCTGCACGACCCGCGCCGACGATTCCTTGAGTGAGCACCGGTCGAGGATGCGGGCCGGTGCGGCGTCGACCGTGGTGCTCGGCGCGGTGGTCGTCACGTCGGTGGACAGCGGGATGGTGCGCAACGTGTCGACGAACAGCGTCGGCAGCGCGATCGCCACCGCCAGCAGGAAACCGCCGAGAAAGATGAGCGCCGGGCCGATGAGGTCGGACGTCGACAGGCGCGGTGCGGACATAATCGGCGAGCGTACCGACCCCGGTACGCTGTCGAGCAGCATGACCACCCGTTTCTATCCCCAACTCGAGGGGATGCGCGCGCTCGCCGCCATCGGGGTGCTCACCACGCACGTCGCATTCCAGACCCGCGCGGTGCAGTTCCCGGTGCTGGGGCCGATGCTCGGGCGCCTCGACCTGGCCGTCGCGCTGTTCTTCGGGCTCTCCGGTTTCCTGCTCTGGCGGCCATGGGTCTCCGCCGCGCACGGCGCCGGTGACTCCGGTGGTCGGGCGCCGTCGGTCCGCCGCTACTTCGCGCACCGGATCATCCGGATCTGGCCGGCGTACGCGGTGGTCGTCGTCGTGGTCCTCAGCCTGTTGCCGGATGCACAGACCGCCGACCCGACGGTGTGGCTGGCCAACCTGACGTTGACGCAGGTGTTCGTGCCGCTGTCGCTGACCGCGGGGCTCACCCAGATGTGGAGTCTGTCGGTCGAGGTCGCGTTCTACGCGCTGCTGCCGCTGATCGGATATGCGCTGCTGCGGCTGCGTGGTCTGCGGGTCGGCTGGCGGATCCCGGCGCTCGGCACCCTCGGCGTGGTCAGTCTCGGGTGGGGTTGGCTCGCGGTGGTGGCGCCGCACGCCGAGGGGGTGGAGCCGAAGAACTGGGTGTTCGGGCACCTGCCCTGGTTCATCACCGGACTCCTGCTCGCCGAGATCGCCGGGGCGATCGAGATCGAGGAGCACCGTCCGGTCCCGCGGTGGATGCGAGCGGTCACCCGCGTGAGTTCCCGGCGCCGGCTGATGTTCGCGGTCCTCGTCGTCGCCTACGCCCTCGCGTGCACCCCGCTCGCCGGTCCGACCGGACTCGGTGACCTCGCCGCGTGGCAGTTCGCCGTCAAGATCCTGCTCGGCGCGGTGTGCGGCTACGCGATCCTCGCGCCGCTCGTGTGTGGCGACGGTCCGTTCCGGCTGCTCACCTCCCCGGTGATGCTGGCCCTGGGGCGCTGGTCGTACGGCATCTTCATCTGGCATCTGGCCGTCCTTGCGGTCGTCTTCCCGCTCTTCGGCATCGTCCCGTTCGACGGCGATTTCGTGCTCGTGTGGACCATCACGGTCGGTCTCACGATCGGCGTCGCGGCGGCCAGCTATGCGTTCGTCGAAGAACCGGCACGGCGGTGGCGGCGCAACCGCGAACGGTCCACGACCGAGAGCGTCGACGCCCACACGGTCAGCGACACCGCGACGAACGCGGGCAGCTGAACCCACCAGGCGAACCCGTGGTAGCCGCCCGACGCGTGCCACGGGCCGCTCGCCAGACCGACGGTTGCGCACAGCATCGCCACGAACACCACGACCACCACCGTCGGCGGCCGCAACCACCAGGCGATCGCCGCCAGCAGCACTGACACCATCAGTCCCCACCAACCGGTCAACAGCCATGATCCGGCCAGCCAGGCGACGCCGGTGCCGACGGTGGCCGCGAGCGGCAACTGGGCCTGATCGACGGCCGGGGCCGGCGGTGCGGGCCGGTCGGCGCGGGCGCGACGCGGCCACCACGCCAGGGCGAACAGAACCGCCACCAGCGCCAACCCCACACCGAGAGACCATCGATACAGCGAATCGAAACGATAGGTGAGAGTGAGGGTTCCGCCCGCGCCGACCGGTACCACCCATCCCTGCTGCCACCCGTTGACCACCACCGGCCGCAGATCGTGACCGTCGAGGGTGGCCCGCCAGCCCGGGTTGGTGCTTTCCGGCACCACCAGGACGCGTTCGTGCACAACGGGATCGATGCCGATGGACCGGTGGGTTGCCGACCAGTCGGACACCTCGGGCACGGTCATCGCGTCGGTCGACGACGCTGTCGGCGACGCCGTCAGCGACACCTGTTCGACGGAGAATGCGGAGCCAGGGTTGACCGACAGTTCCTGCTCGCCGGCCCCGAGCCGGACCGGCGTTGCCGAACACGGATGCGCCACCACGGGTTCGCCGCTACGGAGCGCGTCAGCGGTGGTGTCGACCGACAGTCCGACCACCTGGCCGGACACCGTCAGGCCGATACCCGCGTCGCAGCCGATCCGGACGGGCCGATCTGCTGCGGATGTCGTTGGCGCAGGCGTGATCTCGACCTCGCTGAGCCCCGCCGGTGCGGGCCGCGCGAACCCCAGACTGTTGACGTCGATGAGATCGGCGGTCTTGGTGACGGTCAGGGTGATCCGGTCGGTGACCGCGGGGTCGAGGGTGACGACACCGTCGCGCCCGACGTCGCGTGCCTGTCGTCCGGTACCGAGATCGACGGTCACCCGGCGCGCGGCGGCGGGATATCCGCGTGGCGCCACCAGTCGGAGGCGCTCCACGCGCTGGGCGCGGGGCAGGTGAATGATCAATTCGGGGTTGGACTTTCGTTTGCCCGCCACGGACTCGGGGGCGGTCCAGGTGGTGGCGACGTCGCCGTCGACGACGGCACCGGGATTGCCGCGGGGGTCGTCGACGGCAGTGGAACCGTCGGCCGTGATCCGACCGGGTGCCGACAACAGGGCGCGCAGCCCGTCGCCGGGTTGTGGTCGCAGGATCACCGTCGGCGCGACATCGACCGCGCCGGGCACCGACAGACTGCGCGTGAAGATCCCGGGCGTCTCCGGAGAGAGGCCGAGCCCCGGTGCACAGCGCACCCTGGTGTCGTCGTCCACACAGGCCGACCGGCCCGAGAGTTCCTGTGTGAGCAGCCATTCGGCGACGTTCGTGCCGGCCGGGAGTGTGGGGAGGGCAACGCGGTGGCGGATCGTCAGCGGACTGTGGGTCGCGAGGTCGGTCACCGACAGTTCGCCGATCGCGAACTGGTTGCCGCCCAACCCATCCGATGCCGAGATGGCACGGATCTGCACCCAGCGGGTGGGTCCGCTCGGTGCGGTGACCGTGACCGGCCGGCCGGGCCGCACACCCTGCGTGACGGCACTGCCGGCTTCGGTGGACACCAGGATTCCGGTGACGTCGGCCCCGATCGCCTTCGCGGTGGTGATGGTGAGCGCCAGATCCCTTCGGGGCTCGGTGAAGTCGAGACGCAGCCACTGTCCGACGGCGGAGTCCAATCCGCTGCTGACCCAGGCGGTGCCGGGATCGCCGTCGAAGGCGGCCGCCGGTGCGTTGGCCGGCGACGTCTGCCCCAACTGGGTTGCATCCGAGGCGGATCCGGATGCCGAGACGCGCACCTGGCCGGGCTGGTTGTTCAGCAGCCACTGGGCGGACACGAGGGGCTGACCGTCGACGGGGTAGTCGGCGGCGGCGTTCTGTGTGCGCCGGGGGTCGCCGGCCGCGCGGATGGCGGAACTGTGGTCGTCGACCCGACCGAAGTCGGTCTCCCGATCGGTGGGGGTGTCGGTGACGATGGTCGGCTGCTGGGCGAGTCCTGCGCGGCGTGCGTCGGCGTCGAGCACTGCCGGGCCCATGGGTGGGAGTCCGGCCCAACCACGTTGTGCCTGAACGTAGGCCAGCGCCTCGGGCCCACCGGCGATCCGCGGCATCGAATCCGTGTCTACGAGCGCCGGTCCGGTCCCGGGGAACCCGTTGACGGTGCGGACCGCATAGATCGTGATGGCCTGCATCGCGGGCCGTAATCCGTTGTCGCGCACCACTCCGGGTACCGTGGCCGGTCCGACGTCCGGCCCGAACCCGGCGACACGTACGAGTCCCGGGGAGGTGTCGAGCGCCTGCCGTGCGACCAGGGGCCGGGCGGATCGTGACGTGTCGGGATCGAGGTCGGCGCGCAGGACCACATACCCGATGCCCTGCTGCGCCAAAGTGGCAGCCAGACCGGGGGATCCGCGGCCGTCGGCGATGTCGCGCTGCACGGAGTCGAGGGCGCGGATCGCGCCGGGCGGCGTGAGCGGGATCGCGTCGCGCACCGCCCACGGCGTGTCGGCGAGGGGTTGGATGGGTTCGTCGCGGGTCAGCCCCCAGAGTTGATCGGCGAACGGCGCGCCCGGCACGACGATGCTGCGCACCGGCGCCGTGGCACCGGCCGGACGAGCATGCGCCGACAGCCATTTCGCCGTCGCCGACCAGTAGTCGGGCATTGCCCGGTAGGTACCGTTCGGCGCGATCTGGCCGGTCCACATCAGCGACCCCGCCCCGATCGCGGCGACGAGCACCACGATCGCCGCCGCCACCGGTCGCGATCGTTGCGGATGGGCGAACCCGCGCAGCGTGTCCGACACCGTCGCGCTGCCGGGCAACGGGACTCGCGCGAGCAGATGCGCGACGCCGAGCACCAGCGGGAGACGGATGAACGGTTCGAACTTGTGGATGTTGCGCAGCGCTGCGCCCGGGCCGTCGAGAAACACGCGTACCGATTCGGCGATCGGTGAACCGAGCTGGCCGGCGTACCCGAGGCACATGAGCAGCAGCCCGACCACCAGGATGGTGACGAAGCGTCCCCGAAACGGCATGTGCCGCATGCACAGACCGGCCAGGCCGGCGGCCGCCAGGACACCGGTCGCCAGCACGGCGGCCGGCTGGGTCACCAGCACCGCCCCCGCGACCCGTTCCGGGGAGACGAACGGCGTCCAGGAACTGGTGCCGCGCAACACCTCGGTCAGCGACGTCCATTCGGTCGTCACCCGCGACGACTCGATGAAGTCGAGGAACGGCGGCGACACCCGCGAAAGGATCAGCAGCGGCACCATCCACCACGCGCAGGCGAGCACGAGGCCCAGCGCCCACCATGCGCCGAACCGCCACCAGCGGCGCAGATCCTCGCCGGTGCGTCGTCGCAGCGGCAGAGCGAGGACCCACCACGCCACCGCCACCCCGAGCGCCGCCAGGGTGGCGACGGCATTGACCGCGCCCATCAGCGCCACCGCCGCAGCCGACTGTGCCGCACGGCGCCACACCGGATCGGCGTCGTCGCGCCGATCGAGTGCATACACCACCGGCAGCAGCACCCACGGGGCGAGCACCATCGGCAGTGTCTCCGACGAGATCGATCCGAGCGTGGTCAGCACGCGAGGACTCAGGACGAAGATCAGTGCGCCGATGACCCGGGAGCCGGGCGATCCGAGGCGTAACGCCTCGGCGAGGCGCACCACCCCGACGAAACCGATGACCAGCAACAACGCCCACCACAACCGCTGGGTGATCCACGGCGGGACGTGCAGGATGTGCCCGGCGGCGAAGAAGGTGCCGTGCGGGAAGAAGTAGCCATAGGCCTGGTTCTGGACCTGGCCCAGCGGCGCGTTCGGGCTCCAGAGGTGCGCCGCGCGTGCCAGGAAGCCGAGGGGATTGGCGGTGAGGTCGAGCTTGGTGTCGGCGGCGATGCGTCCCGGGGACTGCAGCAGCGCGACGATCAGGGCACAGGCGGCGACAACACAAACACCCCGACCGGACAGTCGCCGATCGAGATTCGGGTCAGTTGTTGGCTCCGGTGTCACCACGCGTGCCGTAGTCCACCGATCCCTGCACGAATCCGTTGTTCGCGTTGACGCTGTTGACATCGGTCGAGGGACTCGTCTCCGTGGACAGGAAGCCGCCGAGGAACACGGCGCCGAGACCCACCAGGACACCGGCAACACCGGCGATCGCTCCGGCCACGAGACGGTTGTTGGTCATGGCGACGAACGTACCATTCCGATCGGACTTTCCGATGTGGACGACCAGATCAGTGCGGCAGAACGGGTATCAGCAACCGCGACGAGCTGGCGATCGTGTTCCGGCTGGGTTCGCCGACGTCGGCGTGGCGGAAGCCGAGGATGGTCGGCGCGTCCTTGCCCTGGTCGGAACCGGCGACCACCAGTCGGAGGCGATGGCCCGACGCGAGGTGACGCGCGTTGGCGACCACCGGGATGCGATAGGTGACCTGTTCTCCGACGGGGATGGCCACCGGAGTGGTGCACGGAAGGACCGGCTTGCCGGGGCGACTGCGGTCCTCGTCGACGGTGCGCAGCGATGCCCGAAGCCAGCCGCCGGTGATGGGTGTGGCGGTGTCGTCGGGGGCGACGTCGTAGAGGATGGCGATCCAGGCGGTGTCCACACCGGTGATGGTGGCGTCGAGCCGCAGTTCGAAATCGCCGGCGAGGTCCAGTGGCGCGTCGGTGGCCGGGCTGTCCCAGACGAGTCGGTCGGCGGGGTTCTGATCGTGAGCCGGGTCCGCGGACCGCGGCATGCTCATGCCCAGCGGGACGTGGAAGTAGGTGCGCGTGCCGGGCTCTCCCTCGTCGGGGTCGAGGATCCCGTCGGCGCGCAGCGCATACTCGACGATCGTCGACTCGGCCGGCGGCCAGGTAGTCGCGGTGCGCCACTGATCGCTGCCGGGCATCGCATACCGGATGGGGTCGCCGTCCATGATGCCGGTGTCGGCGCCCTTGAGCCAGTGGTCGTACCAGGCCAGTGCCTCGATGTGCATGCTCTCCCACGGCCAGTTCAGGCCGCCCGCGGGCAGCAGGCTCATTCGCACATTTGGGTTGTGCGACAACGCTTCCCACGAGGTGAAGGTGCCGGGCAGGTGCATGATCACGTTGTCCCAGTCGCAGCCGAGATAGACCGGGATGTCGACGTCGGCCAGAGCCGCGCGGCAGTTGCGCTCCGCCCAGAAGTCGTCGTACGTCTGGTGCTCGACGGCCACGTCACGCCACAGCTGTCCGAACGGATCGTCGGGGTAGCGGGCCTCGAGCACCGGCTTCAGTGTGGCGGCAACCGCCTCGCCGTTCACGTTCGCGAGCCGATGATGGACGTGCTTCTCGCTGAGCACGCCGCTGAGCAGCTTGAGCGCCTTGCTGCGCCACAGTCGGTCGGTGCGCTGGCTGAGCAGCCCCACCGCGCTGATCCACGACCCCATGAACGACGACACGAACAGTCCGTGATGGGACACCAGGTCGAAGCAGTTCTCGTTGGTGCCAAGCGGGAGAATCGCTTTCAGTGACGGGGGCTTCTCGACGGCGGCCGAGATCTGCACCATCGCGAAGTAGCTGATGCCCAGCATCCCGACGTTCCCGTCGCACCACGGTTGTGCGGCCACCCACTCGATGAGGTCGTACAGGTCGTCGCGTTCCTGCTGATCGAAGAACGTCCATGTGCCGTCGGAGCCGCCGGTGCCACGCGCATTCGCGATCACATGGACGTAGCCGCGCGGGACGAAGAAGTCACTCGCGCCCGCCTCCACGAAACCCAGCGGGGCGCGGGTGTTCTGGATCTGGCGTGGGTAGGCGGAGAACGAGACGAGTGCGGGGGCCGGGCTCTCGGTGTCCGGCCGGAACAGGTCGGCGCGCAGATCGATCCCGTCGCGCATCGGCACCGCCACGTCGTCCGTCTCGGTCATCGTGTGGGTCGGTTCGCTGAGGTTTCGGAACTCGCGATCGGTGGTCTGGATGCCGTTGAGGCGGCGCTGGTCGGGGGCGATGCCGGATACCTGGGGCATGGCGGACTCCAAAGCTGAGGTGAGCATTTTAGTAGTGCAAAAAACAATTTAAGTGTCACTTAAAAGCATGGCATGATGGGTAGGACTTGGCAAGAGGGGAGAATGACCGGATGCCACGGACGACCCGGCAGCGAGAGGCCGGCGAACAGACTCGGCTGGAGACCCGGCGGCGGTTGCTGGTCGCCGCGCGAGAGGTGTTCGCGGAGCTCGGCTACGCCCGCGCGACGGTGGCGCGGATCGCCGAACGGGCGGGGGTCACCGTGCCCACCCTGTATTCCGCCTGGGGCAGCAAGCGCGAACTGCTGCGCGGGGTGATGGAGGCGGCGGTCAGCGGTTCGGACGACAAAGGGGTCGACGCGACCGCCCCACCGGTTCCGATGGCTCCGCCCGGTCCGACCGCCGAGCCCGAGGAGTTGCTCCGGTTTCTGGTACGGCAGTTCCGGATGCTGGCGCAACGATCGGCCTTCGGCTGGCGTACGTATCGCGACGCCGCGGCGATAGATCCCGAGGCGGCCGACGACTGGGCCACGCTGATGGAGATTCGCCGCACGAACTTCCGTCATCTCGTCGGCCAGTTCCCGGCCGAGGCGCTGCGTCCCGGACTGAGTCACGACGCGGCGGCCGATACGGCGTGGGTGATCGCGAGTCCCGACACCTACGACCAGCTGGTTCGGTTCGGCGGGTACTCGCTCGACGAGTTCGAGGAGTGGGTGGCGACCACGCTGGCCGCGGCCATCCTCGCTACAGGGTCACCGCCGGCTGCTTCTCGCAGCGCGCCGGAACGATGAACACCGGCCGGTGGCAGTGCTTGAGCACCCGCTCGGCGACGCTCGAGTGCAACAGCGCCTTGAGGCCGGATTCGCCGCGGGTTCCGGTCACCAGCAGGTCGACCTCCAGCGCGTCGGCCGCCGCCACCAGCGCCCCCCACACGGTCGACTCCACCTCGACGAGGTTGCCGCGCGCATCCAGGCCGACCGATCTGGCGAGTTCGACGCCCCGCGTGTTGATCTCGGTGGCCTCGGCCCGCAACTCGTCGTCGACGCCGGCTTCGAGGCGGGTGTCGATGAACGGCTGCATCCCACCGGTGAGCGAGGACAGTCGCGCCGGTGACATACCGCCGGGCTCCCATGCGGTGACGACGACGGCTTTCTCGGCGCGCAGGAATTGGCCGGCGTAGCGGATGGCGCGGTCGGCATTGGGGGAACCGTCGTAGGCGATCATCAAGACCTGTGTGGACCCCACGTCCATGCGCCAAGGGTACATGCCAGACTCGTGGCATGGGCTCATCTCGGCATCGTCTCTGGGTTCGTGGCGGCCTGACCCTCGTCACCGCGGTGACCACGCTGCTCGCGGCAGGCTGCACCAGTCCGCAGTCGGGCTCGACCTTCACCAGTTCGACATCGGCCTACGCCAGTCCGTCGAGCGCCGTGTCGTCGTCGAGCATGGTGCCCGCTGTTCCTGTATCGGCCTGTGGCGCACCGCAACTCGCGACCATGACGCTGCGCCAGAAGCTGGCGCAGATGATCGTCGTCGGAGTGACGGGAGCCGACGACGCCCAGGCCATCGTGGCGCGCGAACGCATCGGCGGGATCTTCGTCGGCAGTTGGACCGACAAGTCGATCCTGACCAGTGGCGCGGCGCGGCGGATCTCGGCCGGCAGCGCCATCCCGTTGATGGTCACCGTCGACCAGGAGGGTGGGCGGGTGTCGCGGCTGTCGTCGCTCGGCATCGACAGTCCGTCGGCCCGGCAGCTGGCGCAGACCCGGACGCCGGCTCAGGTGCGCGCGCTCGCCGCATCGATCGGTCGGCAACTGCGCGCCCTGGGCGTCACGGTCGACTTCGCGCCGGATGTCGACGTCAGCAACGAGCCCGACGACGAGGTCATCGGTGATCGGTCGTTCAGCAATGATCCGGCGGTCGTGACCGCCTACGCGGGAGCCTTCGCGGCGGGCCTCGCGTCGGCCGGCATCACGCCCGTCTACAAGCACTTCCCCGGCCACGGCCACGGATCGGGCGACTCGCATCTCGGCGTCGTCGTCACGCCGCCGCTGGCGTCGCTGCAGGGTAGCGACCTGGTCCCGTACCGCGCCCTGCTGCGGAATCCGGGGAACGCCGCGGTGATGGTGGGACATCTGATCGTGCCGGGGCTGACCGGACCCGAGACCCCCGCGAGCATCAGTCCCGCCGCCTACGGCATGCTGCGCACCGGCCGCGGCTACGGCGGTCCACCGTTCAACGGGGTGGTGTTCACCGACGATCTGTCCGGCATGGCCGCGATCAGCGCGCGCTACCCGATCACGCAGGCGGTGCCGATGGCCATCCGCGCCGGCGCCGACATCGCCCTGTGGCTGGCCACCGACCAGGTGTCGCCGGTGCTCGACGCACTGACGGCCGAGGTCCGATCCGGGAAGCTGTCGCAACAGCGGGTGGATCGCTCGGTGGTCCGCATCCTGCGGTCCAAAGGCGTGGTGCGCTGCTGATCCTCGCTGGCTGTTGATCCTCGAACGATCTTACTAGCTGGTAAGAACTGGTAAGCTCACACTCTGGCATACGCCAGGGTATGGGTCGAGGAGGTGTGTGATGGCCGGTGGCACCAAGCGGTTGCCGCGCGCGGTACGGGAGCAGCAGATGCTCGACGCGGCCGTCAAGGTCTTCTCCGAGAACGGTTTCCGCGAGGCATCGATGGACAACATCGCCGCGCAGGCGGAGATCAGCAAACCGATGCTGTACCTCTACTACGGCTCCAAGGACGAATTGTTCGCCGCCTGCATCGAACGGGAATCGGGCAAGTTCATCGACGCGATGAGCGCCGGATTCGATCCGACGCTGCGGCAGCGTGACCAGGCTCGCACCGTGGTCAAGGAGTTCCTGCGGTTCGTCGACGAGCATCGGCAGTCGTGGAAGGTGCTCTACCGCGTCGCCGTCGGCACCCAGTCGTTCTCGCATTTCGTGTCCGACAGCCGTGCGCGCGTGACCGAGATGGTCACCGACCTGATCCGCGCCGGCACCACCGTCGAGGGTGCCCGCGACATCGACTTCGAACTCACCGCCGTCGCCCTGGTCGGTGCGGGCGAGGCGGTGGCCGACCGGATCACCGAGGGCGACGTGGATCTGGAGACGGCCACCGACCTGCTGGTCGGCATCACCTGGCGCGGCCTGAAAGGCGTTGGCACCGGCGATCACTCGCTGCATACGGGGGATTAGGTGTCGCGCACCGCGCACCGCTCGGCCGGATCGCCGGGTGGCCGTCGGGTGCGCGACATCTGTTGCGCCGCAAGGCGTTCAACACTATTGAGTTCTCAAGGTACAGATGCGGTCCCGCGGACGGGTGCGTGGGAAGTGTGTGTCGGCAGCCGGGAAGTCCGTCGGTTCAGGCGGCTTCGTCGAGATGCATCGTTCGTCTATTATAGGCGGGCAACGGCTTTCGTTCAGGATCGACAGTCGCCGGCGGGATCAGCCACGGGTGTTTGTCCATGCCCATGACGACATCCCACCCGTTGTGGTGCACATCGGTATGACACGACGGGCACAACAGACAGCCGTTGGACAAGGAGGTCTCACCGCCCTGCGACCAATGGAGGATGTGGTGGCCGTGCGTGCGGCCGGCGGGTGCGCCGCACTTGATGCAGCACTGGTCGCGCACGTACAGCGCCTTGCGTTGAGGCCCAGAGAACAGCCGCTTGTTCTCCGCGATGTCCAGCGGCACCTTCTCGCCATCGACGATCATGACGGTAACTTCACAGTCGCAGGAGATGCGTTCCAGCGAGGCCTTGGTGATCGATCCCATGTGCTCCAGCGTGCCCAGATCGGGTGTGTCGAAGGGGGCTGTCACCAGCAGTTGCGTGCGTGGTGCTGAGGCTGTTTCCCCGCCGCGGGCGGCGATGTCGAGCAGGGCCTCCAGCGCATCGGCCTGCCTGCGTTCAGTCGACCGGACGTCGGCCGACCCATCGGGTTCCGGCCTGGGCGCGGCGAGTTCATCTATGGCGGCGCGGAACTTCTCGCCGACCTCAGAGTCGAGGTCGGCCCGCACCTGCAGCCGGCCGTCGCTGGTCGTCGTGTGCGTGAGCTCGTTGATGGACCGATCTTCGGCCGCGGGCAACCCACCCTCGGTCTCGGCGGCCATCTGATTGCCGAGTGCACGCGCCCGGTCGTTGATCTCCGCGGGAGTCGCACCAGAGAAGAAGTGACCGAGCAGGTCGGTGACCTGGTGGTAGCGATCTTCGTCGTCGACCGGCTCGGCCGAGCGCTGCGCAATGTGGTTGACGCCTCTGACAATTGCGTCGACATGCTCTCCCGAGACGGCTCCGTCGGCGGCGTGCGCGACCAGCGTGGGCAGTGACTCTGCGGCAGCTGCGATCCGCAGCAGTCGACTTGCGACCGCCGGCGCGAACCCCATCACGATCAACAACTCCCGGGTCTTGCGTCCCTGGGATGTCGCGACGCCGAGCCGCTCGAGGTGCCCGGCCAGGTCGGTCGCGAGATGGTGCGCCAGATTCAGCAGCGTCAACACCGCGCGCATCGCGTCGAACGTCTCGCGCCCCAGAGATGTCGTCTGGCGGGCGTAGTTCTCCGATGGCATCGCTGATTGTGGTGAGTTCCCCCGAAATGCTCATACCTCTCATTGTACTCGAACATATGTTCGAACACAAGGGCGAATATGGGTATTTACCTGCACGTTCCCCAACGAAGATGTGGACGACGTCGGTCGGCGACCAATGTCTGGGTTGACGTGGACACCGTCCCTATACAGTTCTGTTCGGGGTTCGTCAGCGACTGTGATGGAGTGCGATCAGTGATTACCGGTGAGCAGAAGAGCAAGGTCGACGCGGTCTGGGACGCATTCTGGTCGGGCGGGATCGCCAACCCGCTCTCGGTGATGGAACAGATCACCTACTTGCTGTTCATCAAGCGGCTCGACGACGAGCAGACTCGTGCGCTCAACAGAGCAAACCTCACCAAGAAGCCGATCGTGGACAACCCGTTTCCGGTGGAGCGGGAAGAGTTGCGATGGTCGGTGTTCAAGAATCGCTCTGCTGATGAGATGTTCGAGATCGTCGACAAGCAGGTGTTCCCGTTCATCCAGACGATGCGCGACGAGGATTCCACCTACGCGCACTTTATGAAGGACGCTCGTCTAGCCATTCCCGGCCCGGCACTGCTGGTGAAGGTCGTCGACCTCCTCGACAACATTAAGATGGATGACCTCGACACCAAAGGCGACATCTACGAGTACATGCTCGCCAAGATCGCCAGCGCCGGCCAGAACGGCCAGTTCCGTACACCGCGGCACATCATCAAGCTGATGGTCGAGATGATGGCACCGGAACCGGGCGACACCATAGTCGATCCCGCTTCGGGCACCTGCGGGTTCCTGGTCGCCGCGACCGAGTACATGCGCGACAATCATGCGGCCGAGATCAACTCAGGCAAGGGTGCCAAGCACTTTCACAATGAGATGTTCCACGGTTTCGACTTCGACACCACCATGCTGCGTATCGGGTCGATGAACATGCTGCTACACGGCGTGGAGCATCCCGACATCCGTTACCGGGATTCGCTGGCGGAGGCCAACACTGGTGACGCGGGGGCCTATTCGATGGTGTTGGCCAACCCGCCGTTCGCCGGCAGCCTCGACTACGAGAACACCGCCAGGGATCTGCAGCAGATCGTCAAGACCAAGAAGACCGAACTCTTGTTCCTTGCTCTGTTCATCCGGCTACTGAAACCGGGTGGCCGGGCCGCGGTGATCGTCCCCGACGGCGTGCTGTTCGGATCGTCCAAGGCGCACAAGACCTTACGCAAGATGCTGGTCGACGACCACAAGCTCGACGCGGTGGTCAAACTGCCGTCGGGAGTGTTCAAACCGTATGCCGGGGTGTCGACCGCGATCCTGTTCTTCACCAAGACCAACTCCGGCGGCACCGACAACGTCTGGTTCTACGACGTTCAGGCCGACGGCTTTTCGCTCGATGACAAGCGCACCCCACTCCTCGACGCCGACAAGCTCGGTCCGATCCTGGCTTCGTCCGCTGGTCGAGTCGCCTCTTCCGTTGATGGAGTCGCCCCTTCCGCTGGTCGAGTAGCGGCGACGAAGGAGCCGCGTATCGAGACCACTCCGCTCACCCCCGAAGAGCACGCCAAGAACAACCTCCCAGATGTCCTGCGTCGCTGGGCCGAACGCGATGGGTCCGAGCTCAAGCGCGAGCGCACAGAGCAGAGCTTCTGCGTTCCTCGGAACGCGATCGAGGAGCAGGGCTACGACCTGAGCCTCAACCGCTACAAGGAGATCGTGCACGAAGAGGTCGAACACCGGCCGCCGGCCGAGATCTTGGACGAACTCGAGAAGACCGAGCTGGACATACAGTCGGGGCTCGCGGAGTTGCGGCAGATGTTGGCTGGGGGTGGGGAGTGAGTTTCCAATCGGTGGACTTGGCTGAGGTGTGCGAGATCAATCCAAAGCTCAACGAGCGATTGGGGGACGATGAGATCGTGTCATTCCTTGGCATGGCGGATGTTTCGGAGGCCGGGACTACCACGGTCGGTGTGGACCGACCGTACACGGAAGTGAGAAAGGGGTATACGAGTTTTCGAGACTCCGACGTGCTGCTCGCCAAGATCACACCATGTTTCGAGAACGGAAAGATTGCACAGGCGCGGCTTGCACGCGCGCAAGGGTTCGGGTCGACTGAGTTTCACGTGCTGCGAGGGAATCAGGATGTACTAGACCAGCGGTACCTACTGCACTTCTTGCGGCGGATGCCCGTTCGGGTTGACGGTGAACGCAGGATGACTGGCAGTGGGGGTCAGCGTCGAGTGCCGGTTAACTTCCTTCAGTCACTGCAGATCCCACTTCCTCCCCTCCCCGAACAACGCCGCATCGCAGCCATCCTCGACCACGCCGACGCCCTCCGCGTTAAGCGCCGTGCGTCTGTTGTCGCGATTGAGTCGTTATGCCGAGCAGTATTTCGTGAGAGCTTCGGCCCGATGGAACCCGGCAAGTTTCGATGGCCAACTGTTCGCGTTGACGATATAGGCGATGTCCAGTTGGGTCGGCAGAGGGCGCCGAAGTATCAGACCGGGAACCATACGCGGCCCTACATGCGTGTGGCGAATGTGTACGAGGACAGGATCGACACAACGGACACACTGTCGATGGACTTCGACTCTAATGACTTTCGACGATACCGGCTCCACTACGGTGACATCCTCCTCAACGAAGGCCAGAGTACCGAGCTTGTGGGACGGCCAGCGATGTGGCGAAACGAGATTGACAACTGCTGCTTCCAGAATACGCTGCTTCGATTTCGAGTTGATCCTGAGAAGTGTTCGCCAGAGTTCGCGCTGGCTGTCTTTCTGGAGTACTTGAGGAATGGACAGTTTGCTCGGACGAGTAGTAAGACATCGAGCGTCGCGCACTTGGGTGCAGCAAGGTTTGCCGCGATGAGGTTCCCGCTGGTTCCACGCGAAGAGCAGCATCGTTACACAGATCTGCATCATGAGTTGGGCGTATTGAAGAGCGAGTCAGAAGTCAGCTTGTCCGCCCTCGATTGCCTCTTCGCCTCCCTCCAATCCCGCGCCTTTCGAGGTGAACTATGAGCCAACCTATTTCGTCGCTTCCCACGAAGATCGAGCTCAGTCGGCCACTGCTGCAACTGATGAGCGATGACCAGAGCTGGTCGCGTGCGGCCTTGCGAGATGCCGTCGCCGACGTTTTGGACTTGAGCCCGGACCAGTTTGCCGAAACAGTCAAGTCGGGTGGCACTCGGCTCGAGACCAGGGTGAGCTGGGCGCTGCACGATCTCAAACGTGCTGGCGCTGTTGCACCCGTTGGCCCGGGCCAGACGCAGATCACCAGCTACGGACATCAGTTACTGGTTGAACACACCGACCAGCTGACGCGCGCCGACCTGGAGGCATCACCCGAGTATCTCGACAGCTCTTCCGATGTTTCCGAGGATGATTCGGAAAGCCTTCCTGTGTACTGGTTTGTCGGCTCAGTGTTCGGTGACCATGAGGGAGACGAGCCGTACGACCATGTGGCCCAATTTCTTGACGACCGTCTGTGGCGCGCGGGCCGGCCGCACAACTACGGCGATCAGATCAAGACGATGAAGCCCGGCGATCGGATCGCTATCAAGGCTGCATTCACGCGAAAGAAGGATCTGCCTTTCGACATTGGCGGCAAGACGGCGTCGGTGATGTCGATCAAGGCAACCGGGACCATCACAAGCAACCCCGGTGATGGTGACAGCGTCGAGGTCGATTGGGACACCGACACACCTCTGCCCGAGGAGGACTGGTATTTCTGGACCAGTCGGAGCACCGTGTGGGCGCTGCGGCCAAGCACCTGGAAAGCCAAGGCGCTCATAGCATTCGCGTTTGACGGCGCGGAACAGGACTACGCACGCTTCCTCGCGGAGCCGTATTGGAAGAAGAAGTACGGTCTCGCCGATGCACCTACGCGCGACGACCACGATTCGAAGCGCCTTGACGAGGAAGTGCCGGACGAGCCCACCTACACCGTCGCCGACATCACCACAGATGGATGCTTCATCCCAGAACCGGAACTGAACGGCTACCTCCGAGCCCTCAAACGCAAGAAGAATCTCATTCTGCAGGGCCCACCGGGCACCGGAAAGACGTGGGTGGCCAAGCGACTCGCCTACGCCATCATCGAACGCAAGGATCGAAAGCTGATCCATGCGTTGCAGTTCCATCCGACGGTCTCTTACGAGGACTTCGTTCGCGGGTGGCGGCCGAGTGGCGACGGGAAGCTGACGCTCGTCGACGGGGTGTTCCTCGACGTGATCGACGCCGCGGTTAACGAGCCCGACAACAACCACGTGCTCGTCATCGAAGAGATCAACCGCGCCAATCTCGCCCAGGTGATGGGGGAGCTGTTGACTCTCCTCGAGGCAGACAAACGCAAACCATCGGAAGCGTTGCAGCTGGCCTACTCTCGCGACGGTGAGGACCCCATCTTCATCCCCGAGAACCTGTACATCATCGGGACCATGAACCTCGCCGACCGGTCGCTGGCCATCGTCGACTTCGCCCTACGCAGGCGCTTCGCCTTCGCCGACCTGTCACCACAGTTCAACGCCGCCTGGCGGACATTGGTCGGCATCCGAAACGGGATCCCTGACGCAACCCTTGTGGCACTCGGCATCCGGGTCGACGTATTGAACCAGAAGATCACCGACGACCGCTCACTCGGCGCCCAGTACTGCATCGGGCACAGCTTCTTCACCCCCGCGCACGACACACCGATCGACGACCCCGACACGTGGGTGCGAGGCGTGGTCGAGCAAGAGATTCGGCCGCTCCTGGCGGAGTACTGGTTCGACGACCCGGAGAAAGTGGCAGCCGAGACCGTGGCATTGATCGGCACTCCATGAGCGCACCGGGCGTCGTCGCCAGTGGAAAGAGCACCCTGATTCCGGTGCGCAATCTCTGGCTGCTGATGCTCTACGCCTCGGAGTTGTTCCAGCGCAACGAGAAGCTCCGCAACGGCAGCATCGAGGACAACCCGGACGACCTGTTCGATCTGGTTGCCGAGATCTTGGTCGTTGCCGTCGAACGTCGTCTGCAACGAAACCTCGGGCGCCAATACCGCGAGCGGTCCGCGATCCTCACCCGGGTCCGAGGCCAGATCGACCTACTGGGCACCGAGTCCAAACTGCTTCTCGCGCAGGGGCGGGTGGCATGCCGATTCGATGAACTCTCCGTCGATAACCTCCGCAATCGCGTCCTGCGCACGGCGCTGGTCGTAGCGTCTCGGCATACCACGCAGCGATCCGTCGAACGGCGGTCGCGGACGCTCGCCGAGATCCTCACCCAGTACGGTGTCGCGTCGACGCCAGTGACAAGTCGTGAGGCCGGTCAACTGACGCTTGGGCGTAACGAGCGCGACGATGCGGAGGCCGTCGACGCAGCCAGGCTGCTGTTGCAGATGGTGATACCCGCCGAGGAACAGGGCAAGTCGTCGTACCGCGATCCGGAACGTGAGGCCGCGGTGATCCGCGGACTCTACGAGGATGCCGTTCGTGGCTTCTACCGAGCCGTGCTCGGTCCTGAGTGGACCGTCGCTCCCGGTGAGACGCAGTATCATTGGCCGGTCGTCGAGCAGACTGCCGGCTTGTCGGACGTGCTGCCGATCATGAAGACCGACACCCTTCTCGAGTCCGCGACCCGGCGGATCATCGTCGAGACGAAGTTCGCCGATGCGCTCAAACCAAACCAGTACGGCGCCGCGAAACTCTCACGCAATCACATCTTCCAGCTGTACGCCTACGTGCAGTCCCAGCACGGCCGCGACGTTCTGTCGGAGACAGCGGAAGGTGTGCTGCTGTATCCGGTTGTCGGGCAACACCTCGATGAGTCGGCGATCATCCAAGGACATCGATACCGATTCATGACTGTTGACCTGGCCGGATCTGCATGGGAGATCCGGGAGAGGTTGCTGAGCGTTCCGCGGAACGCTCAGCAATCCGCGGTTTCCGCGGTTGTCTTCTGACAGGAGAAGCGGATCGGTTCTATCACCCCTTTCGACCGCTTCCGGGATGTCCGCTGGGAATCACCCCGCCACCTCGGCGAGGAGAGATGTCGTACTCCGCTCGACCGGCACTGGGCCCTCGCCGGCGACGACCAGTGACGGGTTTGATCAGTGGCAGATCCTGAGTGGTGCGCGAGGCCTGCACGCGGCGATCTATGGCGCAGCCGTGCGAGCGGTCTTTCGAGCGGAATTCCTGTCCGCACAGCTTGCAGGTGTGCCTGGATACCGCCTCGGTCCGTGGGCCTTTCGACCTGGTGACGTTGGGCGCGGTGGGTGGGCGTGTCGGTAGTGAATCGGCCCTGCCGGCGAACATGAGCTTGAGCTCACCGAGTTCTCGCCGCTCCTCGGCGGTCAGTCTGGTGCTGGACCATTTGCGCAACGTCGCGTACCGCGTCCGCAGATCGGCTGTCTCGGCGTCGGGGTAGTCCCGGCGGATTGCCTTCGCAGTAGCAGCGGAAATAGTGTTGCTCCGCCCGCCGACCGTCGAGCCTTGATACCTATCCGCGAGGGATCTGACGAAGTCGATGTGAAGTCCAAGGTCCTTGGCGAGTTCGGCGACGGTCACCGATGGACTGGATGCATCGAATTGCCCACGCTCCGGCTTGTTTGGCCTTTCACGCCGTCCCGTAGTGGCTTCAGCTGATGCGAATGCCGCATCCGTGGACGCACGTCCTTTACGGTTGCGCGGCTGCGGCCGCATGGGGGCTGCAGCGGGGCCGACCACTGAAATCAGTCCCTGCAACTCACGTTTCTCCGCTTTGGTGAGACGTCGCCCTGTCAACCGCGTGAGAGCGTCGCGCCGCTTTCGGAGCGCGTCAGACGATTTCCTGTCATGTGTCTGTCTGATCTGTTGCGCAACTGTGGATTGCACCAGACTGTGAGCGTCCTTCGCGCCGAGATCCCCGAATCGTCGAGCCAGCTTGACGATCGTTCGCGCGGGCAGGCCGATCTCCTTGCCATCGCGCTCACGCGATTGCGGTTACCCGACAACTCCACCTCGCTGTGTCATGCGTCCGGCCCGGGCTGATCCGCGGGCCCCACCAACTCCCGGCGATTAGATTACGCAAGTCGGACATTTGCCGGATATCGGAAGTCGACGGATGCTGGCAGCGTGCGGATTCAGCGTCTCGTTGCAGTCCCCGCGGTTGTCGTTTCGGCGTTCATCAACTGGGCAACGCGTTGATGACTGACACCGAGGATGGCACCAATGTCTCGGATCGGAATCCCCTGGGCGGACAGCCTGTCGGCCGTCGATACCGACAGAATGCTGGCGTCGTGCTCGAGTTGCGCCGCTGTTGTCTTGAGCTCGCGGACTCGATTGGCGGCGGCAGTCACGTCCAGGTCGTCGATGGCGACGTGAATGTCCAGTGAGACGTCGGACGGCTTGCAATCGGTAACGACGCAGATGTAGTCGGTGGCTTCCCGCGGGATGTCCGCGTACCGACGCGCCTGGGTCAGTGCTTCGCCAACTAGGCCGTGAGTGTTGTGGAGCGCCGGAATTCGTAGCATCCACCATCGGTCGTCTCGGGTGACATCTATGCGATAGAGCATCGGTTCATCCGTCCTGTGAGCACGTACATGCCGCGATGGTGGCAAGGACCTGCCGGTGCACCCCCGGCGAGATCGTCTTGTGCCCGTCCGGGATGCTCACCCGGTGTCGACCTGATCGACAGACCCATACCGTGTGGCTTCCCTTGCTGACTCGGCCGGTGAAACCGGCTGACTTGAGCAGCTTGACGACCGCGCGAGTTGGTGCGGGCGCTATCACGAAGGATAGTCCATCTGGCTAGACGAAAACAAGGCAAGCGGTATGGACAATCATAGCCTCCCGTCGGCGCAGGAATCAGCCGATCACTCACCAGCGACGCTAAACGATTGCACGGCGATCGCGGGCCCACCCTCCACAGGGCCATCAGCATGATGTGGACGGTTCCGGGCCGTCAGACATCCCCGCTACTCTGATCGGCTCGCCGACAGAACGGCACGCCTGTGCCAAGATCAGAAGCGGCGAAAGGAGGCATCGTGGCCGGCAACTTCGATTTCCTGCAGACAGAATGGCCGCAGCTCTACGCCAGCGCGAAGAGTGCCGAACGCGACGCGCTGTTCGACGCCCGCACCACCTGCTTCTACGCCCGCCGAACCCTCGAGGCGACGGTCAAATGGCTCTACACCGCCAACCAACTGCGCGAACCCTATAAGAGCGACCTATCGGCGCGGATCCACGACCCCGACTTCCAGTCGCTCCTCCCGCCCCACCTGCTACCCAAGATGAACCTGATCCGCAAGAGCGGCAATCATGCGGTGCACGACGACCGCCCGGTCAGCAAGGAGTTGGGCCTCCGAGTCCTCGACGAGTTGTTCCACATCCTGTCGTGGCTCGCGCGCGCCTACGCGTCTACCGCCGAATCCAAACCGGCGCCGGCCGAGCAGTTCGATCGTGCCCGCCTACCCAAGCCCGGCGGTGGGCCGGCCGTGGCCAAGACGATCGCCCAACTGCGCTCGCTCAACGAACAACTCGAACGCAAGGACGCGGAACTCGAACAGGCGGCGCTCCAACGTGCCGACCTCACCGAACAACTCCTCGCCCGCGACGATCAACTCAAGGCCGCCGACGCCGACAAAGCCACGCTCGAGGAGCTCGTCGCGCAATTGCAGGCCGAGGTTGCGGCCGCCAAAGCCGCGGTGGCCACCCAACAAGACACTCACGACTACAACGAAGCCCAGACCCGCGCCGACATCATCGACCTGCTGTTGCACGAGGCCGGCTGGCCGCTCGACCAGTCCCGCGACCGCGAGTTCCCGGTCACCGGAATGCCTGACGGCAAAACCGGATTCGTCGACTACGTACTCTGGGGACACGACGGCTTGCCGCTGGCGGTGGTGGAGGCCAAGCGCACCTCGAGGGATGCGGTGGCCGGCCAGCATCAGGCGCGGTTGTATGCGAACTGTCTCGAGCAGATGACCGGGCAGCGGCCGATCATCTTCTACACCAATGGCTTCGAGACCTATCTTTACGACGACCAGCGCTATCCGCCGAGGCTCGTCGAGGGCTTCTACACCCAGGATGAACTGCAACTCGAGATGCAGCGGCGCGGCAGCCGTAAGCAGCTCGCCGACATGGAGATCCCGACGTCCATCGTCGAACGTCACTATCAAACCCGGGCGATCCGGCGCGTCACTGACCGGTTCGAGAACGACCGCCAGCGCGCCGCACTGCTCGTGATGGCCACCGGCTCCGGCAAGACCCGCACCGTGATCGCCCTGTCGGACATGTTGATGCGAGCCAATTGGGCCAAACGTATCCTGTTCCTCGCCGACCGGGTCGCCCTCGTCAAGCAGGCCGTCAACGCGTACAAGACATTCCTGCCCGACGCGGCTCCGGTCAACCTGCTGACCGAGAAGAACACCGACGGCCGTATCTACGTCTCCACCTACCCGACCATGATGGGCCTGATCAACGAGGTCGACGACGGGTTACGCCGTTTCGGACCTGGCTATTTCGACCTTATCGTCATCGACGAGGCGCACCGTTCGGTGTACCAGAAGTATCGGCGCATCTTCGAATACTTCGACTCGCTGCTTCTCGGCCTGACCGCGACACCCAAGGACGAGGTCGACTACAACACCTTCGCGCTCTTCGGGCTGGAAACCGGTGTCCCCACAGACGATTATGAGCTCGACGAAGCGATCAAGGACGGCTATCTCGTGCCGCCGCGGGCGATCGAGGTGCCGTTGGGTTTCCAGCGACTGGGTATCAAGTACGACGACCTCACCGAGGACGAGAAGAAGCGGTGGGAGTCTCAGGACTGGGGCGACGACGACACCGGCGACGATGAGTATCCCGATGCGGTCGATGCCGAAGCAGTCAACAAATGGCTGTTCAACACCGACACCGTCGACAAAGCCCTCGAAGTACTGATGACCCGCGGGCATCGCGTCGCCGGCGGCGACCGACTCGGCAAGACCATCATCTTCGCCAAGAACCAGCACCATGCCGACTTCATCGCCCAGCGGTTCGACGCGAATTATCCTCAGTACAAAGGGAGTTTCGCCGCAGTGATCACTCATTCGGTGTCGCACGGCCAGGATCTCATCGACCGGTTTGCCCAACCCGACGCCGAGCCGCACATCGCCATCTCCGTGGACATGCTCGATACCGGCATCGACGTCCCCGATGTGGTGAATCTCGTGTTCTTCAAACCCGTTCGATCCAAGACGAAGTTCTGGCAGATGGTCGGTCGCGGGACCCGTCTGCGCCCCGACCTGTACGGGCCGGACCAGGACAAAACCGACTTCCTCATCTTCGACCTCTGCCGCAACATCGAGTTCTTCGGCGCCAACCCCGCGCCCGCCGACGGCGCACTGGCGAAGTCGCTGTCGCAGCGGCTGTTCGAGAAACGCACTGACATCATCTTCGCGCTCGACCGAGCCAATTCGCACCCCGAATTGCGTACCGAGGTCGCCGATGGCCTGCACACACAGGTGCAGGCCATGAATCTGGACAACTTCCTGGTGCGCCCGCGGCGCAGACACGTGGAGACTTACCGTGAGCGGTCGGCGTGGGAGTCGCTGAGCGAGCAGAAGTTGCGAGAGATCGTCGACAACCTTGCCGACCTACCCACCACCATCCGCGATACCGACGAAATGGCCAAGCGTTTCGATTTACTCGTGCTGAGCGGCGAACTCGCTGTTATCGAGGGAGACGACACCGAGCTGGGGCGCCGGCAGGAGCGGGTGCGGCAGATCGCCGACGGGCTGCTCGAACAGCTCACCATCCCGAAAATCAAAGCGCAGGAGGAACTTCTGCGTGAGGTTGCCTCCGACGAGTGGTGGACCGACATCACCCCGGAGATGCTCGATGATGCGCGCAAACGGCTCCGCTCCCTGGTCGGTCTGCTGGAGAAGACCAAGCAGCCCATCGTCTACACCGATTTCGCCGACTCCTTCGTCGGTGAGGTCGAAGAGGTCGACATGCCGCTCATGGCGACCGGCACCGACCGAGAACGGTTCACCGCCAAGATCCGCGACTACCTGCGTGGCCAACCCGACAACTTGGCGTTGCAGAAGCTGCGCACCGGGAAGCCGTTGACGGACAGCGATCTTGCCTCGCTCCAGGAACTACTTGCCCGCAGCGGCGCCGGGACAACCGAAGAACTGCAGCGCGCGATCGACGACGCCCACGGCCTCGGCCATTTCATCCGCTCGCTGGTCGGTCTCGACCGGCAGGCCGTCAACGAACGATTTGCCGACTTCCTCACCGACACCAACGCATCCGCCGACCAGATAGACTTCGTCGGCCTCATTGTCGATCACCTGACGCGCAACGGCACCATGGAACCCGGCCGGCTCTACGATCCGCCGTTCACCGACAGAGCACCGCATGGGCCGGATCAGGTCTTCGACATGGAGAAGTTGACCCGGCTCGTCGGGATCATCGAGGGTTTCGATGACATGGGTGACCAGACTGCCTGAGCCGCAACTCTGTTCTTCCCCCACAAACACAAGGATGGGGGAGGAACCCGGACCCTTCGAGACGCTCGCAAGCTCGCTCCTCAGGGATCGGGCAGGCTCAGCCCGCCCGCGTCGTCGCCGTCAGGTGCGGGAAGCCCTTGCGCCGGTCGCGGATCGACAGGTCGAAGCCGCCGGACGCATTGGGCCCGCTCGCTGCGCTCCCGGCGCCCGCGCCGTCGATCCGCCGCGTGTACAGGTTGACCTTGGCGGGCAACAGGATCGGCTTGCCGAACCGCACGGCGTAGGTGACGTCGTCGGGCAAGTGTGCCTCCACGTTCGCGACTGCTGCTGCGGCACTCCACATTCCGTGGGCGATGGCGCGCGGGAAGCCGAAGGCCTTGGCCGGCAGGTTGCCCATGTGGATGGGGTTGCGGTCGCCGGACGCATCCGCGTACGCGCGGATGCGGCCGAGATCCACCGACAACACCGCATCCGGTGGCGGGGGGGTCGCCGCCTTCGGCTCGGGGCCCCGCGGTTCGTCGGACAGACTGGTGCGCTGCTGCTTGAGGAAGGTGGCCACCTGCGTCGTGGCAAGTTCCGAACCGACGCTGATGTGCGAGATCATGTCGATCAGCAGCCCTTTGCGATGCTCGCGCAGATTCTCCGCGTGGGTGTCGATGGTCAGCGGTTCACCGATCCCGATCGGCCGGAGTCGGTGGATGCTGTTCTCCACGTGCACCGAGCCGACCGCGCCGAACGGAAAGTCGTTGTCGGTCATCACCTTCATGGCCAGCGGAAACTGCAGCACGAACGGATACGTGATCGGCAGCGTCCCGCCGAAGCGCTGGCCGGTCACCCGGGTGTAGGCATGCAGTCGCTCCGCGTCGACCCGGACGTCGTCGAGTCGGTAATGCCGGTCGGGGATCGACGCGTCGGCCGGAACCCGTGCCGGCTTGCCGATGACCGGCAGCATCGCACCGACGGCCTTGGAGTACACCTCGGTGGTGCTCGGTGCGCTGTCCAGGGTGATCGTCTTACTCATCGGCTCAGGCCCCCAGGAAGCCCTGGCCGCACACGCGGACGACGTTTCCGGTGATCGCGTTGGACGCCGGATTGGCAAAGTAGGCAACGGTTTCCGCGACGTCGACGGTCTGCCCGCCCTGCTGCAGCGAACTCATCAGGCGGCCGGCCTCGCGGGTCGCGAGGGGGATCGCGGCGGTCATCTTGGTCTCGATGAATCCCGGCGCGACGGCGTTGATGGTGATGCCCTGCTTCGCCAGGATCGGCGCGTACGCGTCGACGAGTCCGATCACCCCGGCCTTCGACGCCCCGTAGTTCGTCTGCCCGCGGTTGCCCGCGATACCCGCGATCGACGACACGTCGATCACCGCGCCGCCCTCGCGGAGTGCACCCTTCTCCAGCAGGTCGTTCACCAGCGATTGCGGCGCAATGAGATTCACGCCGATGACCGCATCCCAGCGGGCGTCGTCCATGTTGGCGAGCAGCTTGTCGCGGGTGATGCCGGCGTTGTTGACGATGATGTCGAGGCCGCCGTGGCGCTCGAGGACGTGCTCGGCGAGCTTGGTGCCGGCATCGTCGGCGGTGACGTCGAGCGGGAACGCGGTGCCATTGATCCGGTTCGCGGTCTCCGAGAGGGCTTCCCCCGCCTGCGGGACGTCGGCGGCGATCACGTGGGCGCCGTCGCGGGCGAGGACCTCGGCGATGGTGGCGCCGATGCCGCGGGCCGCACCGGTCACCACGGCGACCTTGCCGGCCAGCGGCTTGTCCCAGTCCTCGGGCGCCGCGGCATCCGCGGCCCCCACCCGGATCACCTGCGCGTCGACGAACGCGGACTTGGCCGACAGCACGAACCGCACCGTCGACTCGAGTCCGGTCAGGCCGGTCTTGGCGTCGGGCGAGACATAGACGAGTTGCACGGTCGCGCCCTTGAGCAGTTCCTTGCCCACCGAGCGGGTGAACCCTTCGAGGGCGCGCTGGGCGACGTGCTCGTTCGGGTCGTCGATCAGCGCGGGGGTGGTGCCGAGCACCAGCAGTCGCGCGCACGGCGCGAGGGAGCGCATGGCGGGCGCGAAGAACTCGAACAGGGCTCGCAGTTCACCGGGCGCGGAGATGCCGGTGGCGTCGAACACCAGGGCGCCGTACTTGTCGGCGCTGCGACCGGTCGTCGCATTGTGGATGAGGTCGTAGTCTGGCGTGGAGAGAATCTCGCGCACTGGCTCGATCAGACGACCGGCACCACCGAGCAGGACGGGGCCGGGCAGCGCGGGCTCCGACGGCTTGTAGCGGCGCAGCGTCGCCGGGACCGGGAGACCGGCCTGCTTGGCGATGAACGCGCCGGGCGCGGAATGGACGAAGTTCGAGTACAGGCCAGTGGCTGCCACGGAAGTTCTCCTCAGGTTCGACAACGAACTTACTGATGAGTAAGAATAGCGTACGGAACCCGAACTACACCCTGGGAGATCGAAGTGGCTCACACGCCCACCACCCGCAGCCTCCGTCCGGTCGCGATCCTCGGCGGCAACCGAATCCCGTTCGCCCGTCAGGACAAGGCCTATGCCCGGGTCAGCAACCAAGAGATGTTCACCGCCACCCTCGACGGCCTGGTCAGCCGCTTCAACCTGCAGGGAGAGCGGCTCGGCATGGTCGCCGGCGGCGCCGTGCTCAAGCACTCCCGTGATTTCAACCTGATCCGCGAGTGCGTGCTCGGCTCGGCGCTCTCGCCCTACACCCCGGCCTTCGACATCCAGCAGGCCTGCGGCACCGGACTGCAGGCGATCGTCGCGGTCGGTGACGGCATCGCGTCGGGTCGCTACGACGCGGCGATCGGGGGCGGCGTGGACACCACCTCGGACGCGCCGATCGGGGTCTCCGAGTCGATGCGTCGCCAGATGCTCGAGGTCAACCGGGCGCGGAGCACGAAGGACCAGTTGCTCGGCGCGGTCCGGCTGCTGCCGAAGCTGGGCATCGAGATCCCCCGCAACGGCGAACCGCGCACCGGCATGTCGATGGGTGAGCACGCCGCGATCACCGCGAAGGAGTTCGGCATCAACCGTGCCGACCAGGACGTGCTGGCCGCGGCCAGCCATCGCAACATGGCCGCCGCCTACGACGAGGGATTCTTCGACGACCTGATCACGCCCTTCCTGGGGCTCACCCGCGACGAGAACCTGCGTCCCGACTCGTCGGCGGAGAAGCTGGCCAAGCTCAGGCCGGTCTTCGGGGTCGCGCTCGGCGACGCGACGATGACCGCGGGCAACTCCACCCCGCTGACCGACGGTGCGTCGGCCGTGTTGTTGTCCAGCGAGGAGTGGGCCGACGCCAAGGGACTGCCGGTGCAGGCCTACCTCGTCGACAGCGAGACCGCGGCCGTCGACTACGTCAACGGACCCGACGGACTGCTGATGGCCCCGACGTACGCCGTGCCGCGCCTGCTGGAACGCAACGGGCTGACGTTGCAGGACTTCGACTTCTACGAGATCCACGAGGCGTTCGCGTCGGTCGTGCTCGCCACGCTGGCGGCCTGGGAGTCCGACGAGTACTGCAAGGAGCGACTCGGTCTGGACGGCGCGCTCGGCTCGATCGACCGCGCCAAGCTCAACGTCCACGGGTCGTCGCTGGCCGCGGGTCACCCGTTCGCGGCGACCGGCGGCCGCATCGTCGCGCAGGCCGCCAAGACGATCAAGGAGAACGGTGGCGGCCGGGCGCTGATCTCCATCTGTGCGGCCGGCGGGCAGGGCGTCACGGCCATCATCGAGGGATAACGATCTCAAATCGGCGCCGACTCGCCGCAAATATATTTCGGGGTTGGCTGTAACGGAGCCGGAAATAGCGTAGATATACGAGTAGCTCCGACTGAGCTGCCAGACCCCCGACCCGGCAGCTCGGTCGGAGCGCCTGCTTTCGTCCCCATAGGGTTGTCTCCGTGAGTGCTCATCTGTCCCCGCGTGTCTTCGCGCGCCTGGGTATCGGAGTGCTCGCCGTGCTCGGCATCATCCTGGCCGCCGATCTGCTGGCCACGTCGGGCAAATCCGCCCGGGGTGCCGTCATCGCCGGCCTGGCCGCCGGCAACCTCGGACCTGCCCGGACGCAGGCCGTCGTCGACGAACTCAGCGCCCGCGCCGCGCGGCCGGTCGCGATTCGCACACCCTCGGGAACGGTCACTCCCACCGCCGACGAACTGGGCCTGACCTTCGACGCCGACGCCACGACGGCACGCCTCATGGCCCAGCCGCGCAATCCGTTCGCGCGCCTCGCGGCCCTGTTCGGCCGATCCCACACCATCGATCCGGTGGTTCGGCTGGATCGCTCGGCGTTGCGCACCGCGCTCGACGACCATCGCGGCGTGCTGGAGAAGGCCGCCGTCGAGGGCGGCGTCCATTATCGCGAGGGTGCGCCGATCGGCGATTTCCCCGCCGCCGGGAAACGGGTGGCCCGCACGGCTGCGGAGGTGACACTGTCGCGGCACTGGCTCGACGGCAGGACCGTCGACCTCCCGACGGAAGACTTCGCGCCGACGGTCAGCGCGGACACCGTCCGGGCCACCGTCGAGGGGCCGGCGGCGCAGGCCGTGGCCGCTCCGCTCGTCGTCCGGGGCGCCGACAATGCGACAATCCGCATCACCCCGACCCAACTCGGCACGGTCCTGCACTTCGTCCCCGACGGCCGCGGGGGACTGCGTCTCCAGGTCGACGAGAAGCCGGCCGTCGCCCTGCTTCGCCCCGGGCTCGCACGCACCGAGCACGCCCCTCGCAACGCGACCTTCTCCCTGAGTTCCGGGACGCCGACCGTGGTCGCGTCCCGCGACGGCGCCCGGATCGACTGGCCCCGCACGTTCGACGCGATGATCACGGCGGCCGCGGCCGACGACGCGCCGCGCCGGACGGCCGACGTCGCCTACCGCATCACCAAACCGCGCCTCGACACCGCCGCCGCCCGCAAGCTCGGAGTCCGCGAAGTGGTCAGCGAGTTCGGCACCGGAGGCTTCTCGGCCGCCTCGGGCGAGAACATCCGGGTCGTCGCCGGAGAGGTCGACGGCGCGCTGGTGCTTCCGGGAAAGACGTTCTCGCTCAACGGCTACACCGGGCCGCGCGGCACCGCGCAGGGCTATGTCACCTCGACGATCATCGACCACGGGCACGCCGCCAAGGCGGTCGGCGGTGGCATCTCGCAGTTCGCCACGACGCTCTACAACGCGGCCTACTTCGCCGGACTCGAGGACGTCGACCACACCGAGCACTCGTACTACATCTCCCGCTATCCCGAGGCGCGGGAGGCGACGGTGTTCGAGGGGGCGATCGACCTCGTGTTCCGCAACAACACGCGCTACGGCATCTACATCGAGACGGCGTGGTCGGAATCGGCGGTCACGGTCCGCATGTGGAGCACCACGACCGTCGACGTCGAGTCGATCACCGGCGACCGCTACGCCTACACCGATCCCGAGACGATGAAACTGCCGGCGGGCGACGGCTGCATCGCGTCGTCGGGCAGTCGCGGCTTCACCACGTCGAACACTCGGGTGATCACCGATGCCCGGACCGGGAACGAGATCGGTCGCCACACGCGAACCGTGAAGTACGACCCGGAGCCCATCGTCACCTGTGGGTGACATCACCCCTCTGGACCGAGCGATAGAACGCTCGATAGGCTCGCGGTCGTGGATATCAATGGAGCAAGTGCAATCGTCACGGGCGGCGCGTCGGGAATCGGTGCGGCCGCGGTACGCCAGCTGGCGGCCAAGGGTGCCAAGGTCGTCGTCGCCGACCTGCAGGCCGACAAGGGTGAGGAGCTGGCCTCCGAGGTCGGCGGCATCTTCGTCCCCGTCGACGTCACCGACACCGCGCAGATCGAGGCGGCCGTCAACGCGGCCACCGAACTCGGCCCGTTGCGGGCACTGGTCAACTCGGCCGGCATCGGCTGGGCCCAGCGCACCATCGGCAGGGACGGCGAGTTCGGCTCGGCCCACAACCTGGATGCCTACAAGAAGGTGATCGCGATCAACCTGGTCGGCACCTTCGACTGCATCCGCCTGGCCGCCACCGCGATGAGCCGCAACGAACCGCTCGTGTCCGGCGAACGTGGCGCCATCGTCAACATGGCCAGCGTCGCCGCCTTCGACGGCCAGATCGGCCAGGCGTCGTACTCGTCGTCCAAGGGCGGCGTCGTCGGCATGACCCTGCCGGTGGCCCGTGACCTCGCCGCCGTCGGCGTGCGGGTCAACACCATCGCCCCGGGCCTCATCGACACCCCGATCTACGGCGAGGGCGAGGCCGCCGAGGCCTTCAAGGCGAAGCTCGGCGAGTCCGTGCTCTTCCCGCACCGCCTGGGCCAGCCGTCGGAACTCGCGTCGATGGTCGTCGAGCTCATCACCAACTCGTACATGAACGCCGAGGTCGTCCGCGTCGACGGCGGCATCCGGATGCCACCGAAGTAGGTTCGCGGACCTCGTCGTCGGGACCGGACCGTTCTTCCCCTGGCTTTGCAAGGACCCTCCGCCAGCTCGCGGAGAGTCCTTGCAAAGCCAGGGGAAGAACTACGTGTGGAGCAAGGGGAACCCGCGCTACGGGCCGCGGCCACTCAGGTAGCGGATGAATCCGCGCCGCCCCGACCACATCATGTACCGGTGGTTGAGATGCAGGACGGGTCGCAGGGTGCCGAGCAACCACGGTGGAATGGCCCGCTTCTCGAGACTGACCTCCTGGCTGAACTCGGCGATCGCGGCACCACCGTCAGCGCTGATGCGCCATTGACTCCACCCGACCAGATCGCCTGCCACCGACGCGCGCAGCATGCCCGCCGCCGGGTCGTGCAGCTGCTGGGTGACCGTCACATGCAGCGACATCGGGACCACCGAGCGCAGACGCGCGGTGCCGGACCGGTCGTCCACCCGCACCGCGTCGCGGATCTGCGGCCACCACCGGGGGTAGCCGTCGGCGTCGGCGAGGGCGGTGAACACCCGGCCGCTCGGAAACGGCAGACGCCAACGGCTCGTCATCCGAAAGAGCCGGGCGTCCGCCATGGGACCAGTGTCCACCCGCCCGCAAACAGTTCATCCCCCGGTTTTGCAAAGACTCTCCGCGAACTCGTAGCTCGCGGAGAATCTTCGCACCACCGGGGGAAGAACGGGTCGGCTGAGTGCAGCAGCGGTCAGAACACCGCTTCGTCGACCTCCATGACCTCGATGTCGAGGTTCTCGACGGTGCCGCGGACGGCGGTCAGCGGCGGCAGCATGTTCTTCGCGAAGAAGCTCGCGACCGCGACCTTGCCCTCGTAGAACGACTTGTCGTCGCCGGTGGCGCCGGCATCGAGGGCGGCGAGCGCCACCTCGGCCTGACGCAGCAGCAGCCAGCCGATGAGCAGGTCGCCGACCGACATCAGGAAACGCACCGAGCCGAGGCCCACCTTGTACAGTTCCTTCGGATCCTCCTGCGCATTCATCAGATACGTCGTGAGCGCGGCGGTCATCGCCTGGACGTCCTCGAACGCGGTCTTGAGCAGCGCGCGCTCGGCCTTCAGCCGGCCGTTGCCGCCCTCACTCTCGAGGAACTTCTGGATCTGACCGGCGACGTGGCCGAACGCCTGGCCCTTGTCGCGAATGATCTTGCGGAAGAAGAAGTCCTGCGCCTGGATGGCCGTGGTGCCCTCGTAGAGCGAGTCGATCTTGGAGTCGCGGATGTACTGCTCGAGCGGGTAGTCCTGCAGGAAGCCGGAGCCGCCGAGCGTCTGCAGCGACTCGTGGCTGAGCACACTGTAGGCGCGCTCGGAGCCCACGCCCTTTACGATCGGCAGCAGGAGGTCGTTGACCTTGTGCGCCAGGGCCGCATCGGCACCCGAGACAATCTGTGCCGCAACGGCATCCTGATGAGACGCGGTGTAGAGGTACACGGCGCGCAGGCCCTCGGCGTAGGCCTTCTGGGTCATCAGCGAACGACGCACATCGGGGTGATGCGTGATGGCGACACGCGGAGCGGCCTTGTCGGTCATCTGCACCATGTCGGCGCCCTGCACGCGCTCCTTGGCGTAGTCGAGCGCGTTGAGATAACCGGTGGACAGGGTCGAAATGGCCTTGGTACCCACCATCATCCGGGCGTGCTCGATGACGTCGAACATCTGCGCGATGCCGTTGTGCACCTCGCCGACGAGCCAGCCGACGGCCGGGGTGCCGTGCTGACCGAACGTCAGCTCACAGGTGGCCGACGCCTTGATGCCCATCTTGTGCTCGACGTTGGTCACGAAAACGCCGTTGCGCTCACCCAATTCGCCGGTTTCGTGATCGAAGTGGAACTTCGGGACGAAGAACAGCGACAGACCCTTGGTGCCCGGCATTGCGCCCTCGGGCCGTGCGAGCACGAGGTGGAAGATGTTCTCGGTCATGTCCTGGTCGGCGGAGGTGATGAAGCGCTTCACGCCGTCGATGTGCCAGGTGCCGTCCTCCTGCTTGACGGCCTTGGTGCGGGCGGCGCCCACGTCGGAGCCGGCGTCCGGCTCGGTGAGCACCATGGTTGCGCCCCAGCCCCGCTCGGAGCAGATGGCCGCCCACTTCTTCTGCTCGTTGGTGCCGTTGTCGAAGAAGATGTTGGCGAAGCCCGAGCCGGCGCCATACATGAAGACCGGCGGGTTCGCGCCCAGGATCATCTCGCCGATGGCCCAGTAGAGCGAGCGCGGTGCGGGCAGGCCGCCGAGCTCCTCGGCGACGCCGATCTTGTCCCAACCGCCTTCGACCAGCGCGTTGTAGGACTTCGCGAAACCCTCCGGAACGGTCACGCTGTGCTCGTCGGGGTCGAACACCGGCGGGTTGCGATCGGCGTCGGCGAACGATGCGGCGATGGGGCCTTCGGCCAGTGTCCTGACCTCGCGCAACATGTCGACGGCGGTCTCGTGGTCGAGGTCACCGAACTCGTCGCTTTCGAGCACCTTGTCGAGGTCGTACATCTCGAACAGGTTGAAGTGCAGGTCGCGCAGGTTGCTCTTGTAGTGGCCCATGCTGAGTTCCTCTCCCGACGGGGCTTTTCGGCTAGTGAGATGGCGAGTAAGTTACTCGCGAGTAACTACAGAATACTCTGAAACCTCGGGTGTCAACAACCCTTGTCGAATGTGACGCGCGCTAACTATTGCAAGCGGAGTGTTCGCGGTGATGACATACCGGTAAACGGCAGGTCACGGCGCGTCAGAGAGCGGAACGCAGGTACTCCAGATCGGCCGGAATGCCCTCGGCCGGGGTCTCCAGGATGACCGGAGCGCCGGCCGCTGCGGCCACCGCAACCAGCACATCGGCGTCGATGTGACCATCCGCGAGATTGGCGTGGCGGTCGCGGCCCGAATCGAACTCGTCGCGGGAGTTGTTCAGATGGACGAGGTCGATGCGGCCGGTGATCTCGCGGACCCGTTCGACGAGCCCGACCAGCTCCTCCCCGCCGGCCCAGGCGTGGCAGGTGTCGAGACAGAAGCCCGCCTGCTCGAAGTCGCCGACCGACGCCCACAGCCGATCGATCGACTCCAGGGTCCTGGCCATCGCATGGTCACCGCCGGCGGTGTTCTCGATGAGGATCGGGACGCCGAAGCCGCCCTTGTCGACCTGCCGGTCGAAAAGCTTGCGCCAGTTGGCCAATCCCTCCCCGGCATCCTCGCCGTCGCGGAGGTGCCCGCCGTGGACGACGAGACCGAAGGCGCCGAGCTCGGCTGCCGCGGCGGCCTGCTGTTCGACGGCCTTGCGCGACGGCATGCGCAACCGGTTGTTCAGGCTCGCGACGTTGATCTGGTAACTCGAGTGCACGACGACGTCGATCGGTGACTCACGGATCGCCGTGGCGTCGGCCCGGGTCTCGGGCTTCTTCCAGCTCTGCGGGTCGGTGACGAACATCTGGAAGACGTCGATGCCGAGATCGGCGGCGGTGGCCAGCGGGTTCGCGTCCTCACGCAGATGAGCTCCGATGCGCATGGCCCCCACCATAGTTGTGTGACCTGTATCACTGAATACCGGTCGATCTCCGTGATTGTTCCGGCCGCGCCGTCGGTAAACGCGCGGCCAACACCAATCGATCACTAGGGTGACGAAAGATGACAAATCAGCGGCGGGTGCCCCGGTGGGGCGTGGGTACTGCGAGGTTCCGTGAGCATTGACGAGGCGGTGGGCAAACCGACACCCGACGACCCTCCGTCGGTCGAACCGTTCCTCGATGACATCGGCGCCGCCGCGGAAATCGAGTCGGAGCCCGCGCAACGTCGTGACCTGACGGTCGTCCGGCGGATCGCCATCGGCACATGGGTGGCGTTCATGGCGTACGAGATCACCTCGGACGGCCTCGCCTTCGACCGCACCCGACTGCTGCTCCTGCTGTGTCTCGGTCTGCTCGCGGCGAGCATCGGCCGACGACGTGCGATCACCGTGTTCATCGACTGGTTGCCGTTCGCGCTGATCCTGCTGCTCTACGACTGGACCCGTAACGTCGCGGTCTGGCTCGGGATGCCGACGCAATGGCACCTCGCGCCGGACGTCGACCACGCGATGTTCGGGGTCAATCCGACGGTGTGGCTGCAGGGTCACCTCAAGATGGCGAACCCGCCCTGGTGGGAGATCATCACCAGCGTCGTCTACATGTCGTACTTCATCGTTCCGTATGCCGCGGCCGCCGTCCTGTGGCTGCGGGACCGGGCGGCCTGGCGCCGATACGCCGCGTGCTTCGTCGCGACGACGTTCATCGCCCTCGTCGGTTACAGCCTGGTGCCGGCCGCGCCACCCTGGGCGGCCGCCAGGTGCACGGCCGTCGAGGTCGCCGATCATCCGCATGATCCGCTGTGCATGTACTCGAGCACCCCGGGGTCGAACGGTGGTCTGCTGGGGCCGGTCACCTCCACACACCCGGGGGCCGAGCCGTACGTCGAGCGGATCTCGGCACGCGGCTGGGAGTACCTCAACATCCACGCGGCGTCCGACCTCGTGCAGATCGGGCAGGGCAAGGCGAATCTCGTCGCCGCGGTTCCGTCGCTGCACGCCGGCCTCACCATGCTGCTCGCCCTGTTCATGTGGCCGCGCGTGCGGGCGCTGGGGAAGGCGTTGTTTATGGGATACGCCTTCGCGATGGCCTTCACGCTCGTCTACACCGGCGAGCACTACGTCTTCGACGTCCTGCTCGGATGGGGGCTGGCGGCGATCGTGATCGTCGTCGCTCGCTGGATCGATCGGCGGTGGCTGATCCCTCGGCGTCGTCGTCGAGAAGCCGCCGCCGGGGTCGCCCAGGCGGCACCGACGGCCGTGGGTCGCGTCGACTGAACATGTTCCGACCGCCCCGCCGACGACCGACGGCGCCCACAAGTGTCTCCGTGGCACGCATCGTGCTCGTCCTGGCGATCTTGGCGATGCACTCCCTGGTTGCGCATTGCGGACCGAATCACGAAGCCGCAGTGGCGCATTCGACATCCTCGCCGATCCTGGCCGCGGCGCACGAGTCGAGCGGGCAGACGCATCTGTCGGCCACCCCGGATTGCGACGAACCCGGGCACGGATGCGTGTTCATCCGTGCCGGCGATCCGGTCCTTCCCTTCCTCGTGCTCCTTCTGTTCTGGTGGGGATTCCCCGACATCGGTGCTCTGCGTAGCCGTTTCCTGGGATGGGTGGTGCGACTCGGCCGGCCGCCGCCCTGGGCCATCCCGACCATCACACAGCTGCAGGTGATCCGCTGCTGAGGAGTCGACACGCGGGTATGACCCGCACCGACCACCTCGGCGGTGCAGTCGTTGCTGCACCGAATCACCTTCCACAGCAAGGAATTCTCATGCGTATCACCCATTCCACGAATGCTCTGCTGGCCTTGGCCGCGTCCGCGACCCTGCTGAGCGCCTGTTCCTCGGCCGACTCGCCGGCGGTGTCGTCGAGCCCCACTGCCGCCGCATCGATGCCTTCGGCATCGACCGCCGCGCACAATCAGGCCGACACGATGTTCCTGACGATGATGATCCCGCACCACCGACAGGCCATCGAGATGGCCGACATGGTCCCCGCACGCACCGACAACGCCGCCGTGCGGGATCTGGCCACCCGGATCAAGGCCGCCCAGCAACCCGAAATCGATCAGATGACAGCACAATTGCAGGCCTGGGGCGTCACGATGCCGGGGATGGCCGACGGTCACGGGATGTCGGGGCACGGGATGGGCGGTGCGATGGCGGGCATGATGTCCGACGACGAGATGACCGCGATTCGCAACGCACGGGGCGCGACCTTCGATCGTCTGTGGCTCGAGGGCATGATCCGCCACCACGAGGGGGCGGTCGACATGGCCGAGACCGAACTCGCCCAGGGTCGCGACAACGCGACCAGGGACCTGGCCACGCGGATCCGCGACGCCCAGCAGGCGGAGATCGCCGAGATGCAGAAACTGCTCGGGCAGTAGGGTTTACGGCTTCTGCAGCGTCAGGTGCATGAGGTACACCTGGTACCCCCACGAGATCGAGTAGGTGAAGTACAGGTCGCGACCGGTGGACCAGGGGTGGATGAACGGTGCGTAGCCGGTGTACGGGTTGTCCGCCGGAACCACCACCTCGCCGGGAGTCCAAGGGCCCCAAGGGTTGTCGGCGGTGCGGAGGATCGCGCCGCCGCCGCGGGAGGCCAGTGAGATGTACTTGCCGAGGTAGGCGTTCCAGCTGACCGACAGTTCGCCGATCGGCCCGGCCATCACGGGGGTCGCCGAGTCGGGGTTGTTGCGGACCCAGTTGCCCCACGAGAAGTACTCGTACCGGTTGAGGTTCTCGATGTCGCGGGCGTTGACGCGGGCGATGTACGCATTGCCCCAGCGACCGTCGGGGGTGCCGTAGGTGTAGATCGTGTCGCCGACCCTCATCAGGGCGTTCATCTGGAACTTGTGATTGCCGCCACCGTTGGGCCGGAAGGCGTTGACCGCGTGCCAGTTGTTGCCGTTGTCCGTCGACGCCACGAGACCGGACCAGTTGGTGTACCAGATGCCCGGATCGCCCCACTGGCGAATCGACATCACGTTCATGTACTGCTTGCCGTTGGCGGCGACGCCGGCCGTCGGCAGCACCGTGACCTCCTTGCGGAGATCCGGCTTGAGCAGTCGCTTGGCGAAGCCGGGTGGTCCGGCATGCCCGGTGAAGGTCATGCCGTCGGCGAGGTAATGGTCGGTGCTGCGCAGGAGGACATTCGAGCGCCAGTAGAACAGGTCGCCGTAGAGCAGCGACCACCCGTTGATCTGTTGCGTGTCACCGAACGCGGTCAGGATCTGGCCGTGCCCGTTGTCCCACATGATGCCGAGGTCGGTGCCGAACATGCCGTAGCGGCCGACCGTGTCGTTGATGGCTCCGGGTCCGGTCAGGCGCGCGACCAGGTTTGCCGGTCCGGCGGCGACGGGCGCGGCAACGGCCTGAGGTGCCGATGTCAGGCCGAGGACCAGGGTGATCGCGACCGAGCACACCGCGACACCGGCGGCCTTCCAACCTCGTGTGAAACGACGCATGCGCGAGACCTTATCAAGACCTGAGAGTTACCGGCGGACCTCTCGGGGCGTCTCAGGCCTCGCTGTAGCGGCCGGTTGTGTCGACACTGGTGAAGTCGATCTCTGCGGCGGCGTTGTTCACCCCCGTCACCGTGCCGACCCCGAAGACGCCGTGCATGTCGTACAGACGAGCCGCGCTGGTCGAGATGCCGTCGGATTCGGTGTGGGTGGCGGCTTCCACACCGATCCGCGGCCCGACCGGTAACCGGGAGAGGCCGACGGTCAGATCGCAGTTGATGAAGCCGATGCCGGTCGTCCCCCAGTTGCAGACGAGGCTCGTCGATTCGCCGCTGATCACCGCGCGCTCGAACGGTGAGGGCTGCTCCCCGGCAACCGTCGCAACCGCGCGGGTCCAGAGTCGCTTGCGTCGCCCGTGCTGATGGGCGCCCATGGACTGGTCCCAGTGCGGCCGGCCGTCCGGTGCATCGGATCCGAACCACGGAAAGGGGTCGTCGGGTGCGGCGGTCGGCGGACTGGAGTAGTCGTCGACGGGTGTCCAGCGCTCGCCGGGCGGATTGACCGTCTCCTTCACGAACACCGCCGTGCTGCGGGCGACGACGGTGTCGACGCCGTCGAGAACCTGGACGACGTCCACCTCGGCGACGGTGATCCGGCCGCCGGAGCGGATCAGTCGCCCGCGGGTGCACGTCGGGACCTCGCGAGCCGCCTTGAACAGATCGATCGTGAACCGCGCCGCCCGGAAACCGCGGGGCGCGAACTCGAGTTCGGCGGCGCGTGCCGCGATCGCACAGACCGGTGGTCCGCTGAGCGTCTTGGGCGCCCAGAGACTCCGCGCGAACCGGGTCGGCAGAAACGCTTCGGATTCGCGTTCGAAAAAGGCGATGGGCGACACGAATTTCCCTTCTGTTCGGTTCGTCAATGCGTGGTGAAACCCTCGGCGCGTACTAATCTCACTGCATGACATTTGGAGATTACGCACGGCAGATGCCGAACGAAGTCATCGGTGCGGTTCGGTCGATGATGATCGCGACGGCGGTAACCGGAATCGTGCTGGGCGTCGTTGCACTCGTCTGGCCCGAGGCAACGATGTTGGTCATCGCGATCCTGTTCGGCATCTCCCTGATCATCGCCGGATTGTTCCGAATCTACGAGGCGTTCGCCGCGAACCTGCTCCCCGGCGGGTGGCGCGTTCTGATCGGTCTGGCCGGGGTGATCGTTCTGGTGGCCGGCATCATCGCGTTGTTCAATCCGTCAAAGTCGCTGGTTCTGCTCGCGGTGTTCATCGGAATCGCCTGGATCTTTCAGGGGATCGGCGATCTCGCGCGCGCCTTCTCGGGATCGGCCCACGCTCCGCGCTGGCTGCTCATCCTGTCCGGCATCATCGCGATCGTCGCGGGCATCGTCATGATTGCGTTCTCCAGCCTGGCGCTGGCGACGCTCATCTGGGTCGCTGCCATCATGCTGATCATCGTCAGCATCGTCACGCTGTTCACCCTGCCGAAGAAGGTCGACACGACGGTCGTCTGATCGTCGGCACGGCAGGCCCGGCGGTCAGAGCGGCCTGGCGATCAGAATGGCCTGGCGATCAGGCGATCGCCAGGCCGTCGAACGTCACCGATGCGCGCATCGTGTCGGTATCCGGCGACAGTTGATCGACGAGCCGGTTCATCGTGACGAGCACGTCGTGGGCGTGGGCGAGTCGCGCCCCGTCGATCAGCGTGTCCTCATCGGCCGAGAACAGGGCCGCGGGATCGTTGTCGGTGCGATGGGCGAGCGCGGCGCCGAGCAGTCGCCGGGCCTGCTCCCGGTCCTCGTCCCACAACGCGTCGGCGGTGGTCAGGTAGAGGCGCACGGCCGGCGGATAGTCGTGCAGGTGCACCAACGCCCATGCCCAGTGCTTGGCGACGTCCACCGTGTCGGATTGGCCGCGACCGTGCGTCCGGACGTACTTGCCGTGCAACTCGCGGCACAACGGAGTGGAGTCGGCCCACAGCTCCAGGTGGGACATGCAGCGTACGCAGTCGTGGAGGTTGGACAGGTACATGGTGGAGTACGGTCCTTCCCGACGGCCCCGGATCTCGCGCAGCACCGAGAACTCGGCGAGGGCGTGCGAGTACTCGCCGGCATTCAACAGTGCGGTGGCCTCGTCCTGCATCTCCTCGATCATCTTCTGTATTGTCGCGGACCGAACTCGCTGGTGACGCGCATTTGCCCAAACACGTGAGACGGCCGCCATCTCCCTGGGGAGATGACGGCCGACTGGTCGCGCGGGCGAGAATCAGTACTGATTCGGCGGATACGACGGCGGATAGTTCGGCGGCGGTGGAGTCTGCGCGGGGCCGTCCACGGGCGCGATCTGCCCGCCGGTGAACAGCCGGTAGGCATAGGTGCTCGAGAGGATGACCAGCGGCACGGCGACGAGCAGTCCGATGAGGAGCAGGACCGCACCGACGATCATGATCAGTACGTTCACGATGGCCAACGGGAACAGCGTCCCGGCGTTCTTGCTGATCACCGAGAAGCTGGCCTTGATGGCGTCGACGGGGGACAGATCCCGGTCCACGGTGAATGCCAGGGACCAGAAGGCCAGGTAGGCGAAGGCCAGACCCGGCAGGATGCACAGGATCAGGCCGATGTCGGTGCCGATGGCGACGAGCAACGCGGTCAGGATGACCGCGCCGACGTTGGTGAAGCGGAAGAAACTCCCGACCTTGGGTTTGGTACCGCCCACCTCGTCGAGCGCTCCCCGGAACATCGCGCCGTGGAAGAAATAGCCCACGATCGCGGCGAGCAGGCTGAAGATCCATCGGATCACGAAAGAGTCGTGGCCGGCGTAATTACCCAGCCCGCTGATCACACCGGTGGCCAGTCCGGCGAGCAGCGTGACGACGATCCACGGGAGGGGATTGGCCGAGAACCGCTTCCACGCGTAGCCGAGTGCATCGCCCACCGAGAACTGCGGCGCGGCCACTGCGCCGTAGCCGGGGTCCGGGGCGGGAGCGCCGGCCGCGCCGTAACCGCCGGGCGGAGGCGGATACGACCCGGGAGGAGGCGGGTACGACCCGGAGGACGGTGGCGGCGGGTAGGACCCGGACCCCGGTGGCGGGGGATACGACCCGGATGACGGCGGCGGGTATGACCCGGACGACGGTGGCGGCGGGTAGGACCCGGACCCCGGCGGCGGGGGATACGACCCGGACGACGGCGGCGGGTATGACCCGGACGACGGAGGTGGCGGGTACGACCCGGACGACGGCGGTGGGTACGCGGGCGGCGGCGGGTAGCCGCCGGGCTCGGGGTTCTGGCCCGAAGGTGGGGTGCGGCCGGAATCCTGCCCGGAGTCGTCGGGCTCGGCGTTGTGCGGATCGGACGGATTGGTCATAGCGAGGAGAATACGGACACGAGCGGTCAGGACGACAGACTTCGCCCCGCCGTGTCGCGGGTCTGGCATCGTTGAAAGGGTGAGCGACGATATCGGCAGCATCTCGGAAGGCGCGGGCAACGAGTACAGCCTCGACGCCGACGACCAACTCCAGCCGGGTGACTCCCTCGACGACCGTGGCGTCGACGACGTCCTCGACGAGGGCTACTCGCCCCCCGATTACCGGCCGAGCGGCGCACGCCGCGGGCTGACCGCGCAGGAGCAGCGGGAAGGCGAGACCCTCGACGAGCGTCTCGCCGAGGAAGAGCCCGACCCGTGGAACGCGAACGATCCGCTCGACGACACCGATTCCGATTGGCGTTCACACGCATCCGATCGCGACGAGGACTACGACGACGGTGATCAGGCCGGTAGCGGCCGGGCCGGCCGGCTGGTCGCATACGACAACGGTTCGGACACCGAACCCGAGGCCGACACCTTTGCCTCCGATGCGGGCATCGACGGGGCGGGCGCGTCGGCCGAGGAAGCGGCCGTGCACTACATCGACGAAGACGAGGTCGAAGAGTCCGAGGACTTCGACGCCTGAGATCGCGAAGAGGTCACGTTGACAGCACCGTCGAGCGCGGTGACGATGGAAAGGGTTGCCCGTCCGACCACCAGGTTCGACCAACGGGAGGTACCGATGACCATCACCGAACGACCCACACACACGGCGACATCCGGCGATACGCAACGCTTTCTCGACGTCCGGGCCCTGACCGACCGGCTCACCGCCTCCCTGTCGGCCGAGGACCAGACGCCCCAATCGATGACCGACGCGAGCCCGACGAAATGGCATCGGGCACATGTCACCTGGTTCTTCGAGGAATTCATCCTGCGGACCGACCCCACCTACGTCGTGTACGACGAAACGTTCCGCTATCTGTTCAACAGCTATTACGAGGCGGTGGGGGCACGGCATCCCCGCCCGGAACGCGGGCTGGTCACCCGGCCCGGCATCGCCGATGTCGCCGCCTATCGTGAATACGTCGATGCCTCCATGGTCGACCGTCTCGATCGCGGTGCATTCGACGACGCCGCCCTCTCGCTCGTCGAATTGGGTTGCAATCATGAGCAACAACATCAGGAACTGATCCTGATGGATCTCAAACATCTGTTCTCCACCCATGCGTTCGCCCCGGTCTACGTCGACCGTCGCGCCGACGAGTCCCTCATGCCGGAACCGATGACGTGGCGGTCCGTGTCGGGCGGGATCACCGAGATCGGCGCGAACGGTCCGCGGTCGTTCGCCTACGACAACGAGGGCCCACGACATCGAGTGTTCCTGGAGGACTTCGAGATAGCCGAACGCGCGGTCACGAATGCCGACTGGTTGGAGTTCATCGCCGACGACGGATATCGGCGACCCGAGTTCTGGCTGTCCGACGGATGGGCCTGCATCCACGAAACCGGTTGGGGGGCACCGGCCTACTGGCACTTCGACGACGGCCCCGACGCCCTGCCCACCACGTTCACCCTCTCCGGACGGCGGCCCGTGGTGCCCGACGAACCGGTGATGCACGTGTCGTTCTACGAGGCGGATGCCTACGCGCGGTGGGCCGGAGCCCGGCTGCCCACCGAATTCGAGTGGGAGGCGGCAGCTGTCGGGTCCGGCGCGGCGCGCGGGCAGCTCCTCGACCCCGCCCGCTGCCATCCCGGACGGGCCGGCGCGGCGATGATCGGCGATGTCTGGGAGTGGACCGCGAGCGCGTACCTGCCCTACCCGGGGTTCGTGCCCGCCAACGGAGCCGTCGGTGAGTACAACGGAAAGTTCATGTCCGACCAACATGTACTGCGCGGGGCGAGCGCCGTGACCCCGCCGGGCCATGAGCGCCTCACCTATCGCAATTTCTTTCCCGCACAGAGTCGTTGGGTCTTCTCCGGGCTACGGTTGGCTCGATGACCCTGCGCACCGAGAACCCTCTGCTCGCCGACGCACTCGCGGGACTCTGGCAGACGCCGCCGACGCTGCCCACCAAGTGGCTCTACGATGCGCGTGGCAGCCTGCTGTTCGACGAGATCACCCGGCTGCCCGAGTACTATCCGACCCGTCGGGAAACCGAGATCCTCGCGACCCACAGCGCCGACATCGCGATCGCCACCGATGCGTCCATGATGGTCGAATTCGGTTCCGGAACCTCGACGAAGACGCGGATGCTGTTGTCCGCGTTCGCCGACCGCGCGACCGAGATGTCGAGGCGATTCACCTACGTGCCCGTCGACGTGAGCACCGAGATCCTCGAATCGTCCGCCGCGATCCTGGCGATCGACTACCCGTCGATCGAGGTCATGTCGGTGGTGGCCGACTTCACCGCACCCGATCTCGACCTGCCGCCCGCTCGTGGGCCGCGGATCGCGGTGTTCCTCGGCGGCACCATCGGCAACTTCGACGACGACCAGCGCGCCGTGTTCCTCCGCCGCCTGTCGTCGGCCCTGAGCCCCGGCGACTACTTCCTGCTGGGTGCCGACCTGATCAAGGACACCGGGCGACTCGTCGCCGCCTACAACGACAAGGCCGGCGTCACAGCCGATTTCAACCGCAACATGATCGAGGTCCTGCGGACCGGTCTGGATGCGAACGGGCTGTACGCCGACGACTTCGACCACGTCGCCCGATGGAACCCGGTGGCTCACCGGATCGAGATGTGGCTGCGCGCCCGCCGCCCGATCGACGTGTGGTTCGGTGCGCTGCAGCGTGCCTGGCGGCTCGGCCCCGGCGACGAGGTACTCACCGAGATCAGCACCAAGTTCGATCTGCACACCCTCGGCAAGGAACTCGGCGCCGCCGGATTCGACGTGGTGACCTCCTGGACCGATGACGCCGGCGACTTCTCGCTGACGCTGGGACGGTGCTGATCCAGAAGGATCCGAGGCGAACCGCCGGTCATCGCCGGAACGGTTCGTACACGCAGACGTTGCCCGTGTGCACCGAGGCGCTCAACAGTTCCCCGAGTTCGGCGTCCTGCCGCGTGATCCGTACCAGCGCCGAACGGATCGCCCGGGTCACGTTGAGCCGGTGACGTTCCGCGGCAGATCCGAGCCGGCGGGCCCGCCCGCCGAGGCCGGCCGCACCCGCGAGTTCGTCGATCAGGAAGTCGAGTTCCGTTCGGATCCGCGCGGATCGGGCGATGTCGTTGTCGCGTTCGGCGGACTCCAGCTCGGCTCGCAAATCTTCGACGCGAGAACGGTATTCGGCCTTGGCGCGGTCGTCGAGGACATCTTGCGCGCCGGTTCCGACCTCGGCGCCGGCGAGGTCGACGGCGCTCATCTCGCGTCCCGGGTTGACGACGAGTTGGTGCAGATACTGCAGTCCGAGAGAATCTCTCAGGATCAGTTCGCGATCCCGGTAGCGCATCCGCCACAGCTCGCCGTCACGTGACAGCGACAGCCGCGTGTCGGCGGACGGTGTCCGCATACCCAGTTGCCGGGCAAGGCTTTCGGCGGTCGCGTCGCCGCGCCCGCCGCGCAGGTCGCGAGCCGCGTGCACCGACCACGGTCGCGCCCCGATGTCGTCGTAGGTGGCCCGGGCCACGGTGAGCAACCGATGCGCCGACTCCGTATCCCCGTATGCCGCAGCGGCCAGACCGCGGTAGTGCCCGACGAGGCCCATCCACTGCACACCGCCGCCGACGACGACGGCCTGCCCCTCGTACGGGGCGAGCAACGCCGCGGCCTCGCGCGCCGATTCCGGTTCGTCGAGCGGACCGGCGAGCCAGCAGACCAACGCGAGCAGCCACAACCGATGCGGGTCCGGCGGAATCTCCCGCAGACCGCCGGACGTGGCGTCGCGGAAATGCCCGCGGGCGGAATCCATGGCGGCATCCTGAACGTCGAGCGCGGCGAGGGCGGCATGAAATACCCTGCGCACCGGTGAATCCAGGAAACCCTCGGCGACCTCGCGGAGAAATGTCCGGTCGGCGGCGGGGAGGTCGACATGCCAGCCGAGCGCAAACAGCCCGCCCCATCGAACGGCGTCGATCTCGGGTTCGCGGGCCAGCACGCCGGTCGCATACGCCGCGTCGCCCATCGCCCGCGCATGGTCGAAGTCGCCGGTGGCGGTGTCGACGGTGGCGCGCCGCGACCGCGCGTACAACGCGTGCTGTGACCATCCGGTGCGCGCCGCGATCTCGTCGATCGACCCGATTTCCTGTTGTGCCGCCACGATATTCGCTCCGGCGAGGTGATGGTAGAGCATCCAGAGCCGGGCTTGCATCAGGGTGTGCGGGGTGGTCGCGACCCGGACGAGCCGACGCGCGTCGGCGGTGCGGTCCCCGATGGCCGGGCTGCCCCACAGCGCGTGCAGTCGCGCCGCGAGGACCTCGAAACGGACGGCGTCCGCGCGATCGTCGACGAGTGCGACCGCTTCGGCGGTGTCGCGATCGCGCACGGCCAGATCGTCGCGTGAGGTGGCGAGGACGGCGCGGCGGGCCAACAGCAGAGCACGCTCGACCGGAAAATCCTCGTCGTGGTGGGCCAGCGACTCGTCCATGGCGGCGAGCAGTCGATCGTCCTCGTCGAGAAACGGGACGCTGCGCGCCGCGGCGAGCAGGGCCCGGGCTCGTCGCACCACATCGCCGGAGCGCTGCGCGATGGTGGCCGCGGCCAGCCCGGCCCGCTGTGCCTCGAGGTGATCGCCCGCCTGACCGCCGGCCCGGGCCAGGTCCGTCAGGAGGTCGCAGCGCTGCTGCGGGGTCGAGTGGGAGGCGAGTTCGGCCACCGCGACCGCGTCGCGGTAGTGCGCCGCCGCCGAGGAGAACGCGTACACCTTCTCGGCGCGTCGCGCGGCCGCCGTGACGAGGTCGACCGCCCGGTCCGCGGTACCCGCCGGGGCTCCGCGCACGGCGTGAAACGCGGCCTCGTCGGGCTCGAGCAGATCGTCGGCATCGAGGGCGGCGGCATGCATCGCGGCCCGGCGTCCGGGTGGGATATCGGCGTACACGGTCATCCGGACGACGGCGTGCGTGAACCGGAAGGACGCTATCGACGACGCGATCTCCTGGAACAGGCCGATACGTATGGCGACGTCGATCGCACCGTTGAGGTCGGGTGCGCCACAGAGCCGCCGTAGCAGGGACAGCCGGAATTCCCCGCCGATCACCGCGGCGGCATCGACCACCGCGGGCACCGACGCATGAAGCCGCGCCGCCAGCTGCACCTGCCGGCGAACCGCCTGGCGGATGCCGAACGGGACGGCCGCGTCGATCGAATCGGTCCCGGCGCGCAGCAGACGGATCGTCGTCGCCACGAACAGGGCATTTCCCGCGGTGCGCGACAGGATCGGGGCGGCGTCGTCGGCGTCCATGCCGGCGTCGACGAGCATGTCGCGCACCGCGGTCTCGTCGAGTGGGGGAAGCGATATCTCCAGAGCGTGCGCGAGGACCTCGGGGACGAGGTCGGCGATGGCCGATGCCAGTTGGGCGTCGACGGGCCGAAACGACACCACGACGAGCAGCCGGGATCGTGGCAGGTGCCCGGCGAGGTGTAGCAGCAAGGACACGGTCTCCCGGTCGGCGTTGTGCAGATCCTCGATGATCAGCACGATGTCCTGCCGGGCGGCGACGGTGGTGAACTCCCGGACGGCGTCGTCGAACAGCGCCGACTCGAACGCGTCGACGTCCTCGCGGATGGGGGCCGTGGCCGCGTCGATCGAACCGTCGTCGACCAGCGTCTGCTGGATGTGTCGCCACGGCTGGTATGCCGGGCGCCCGACCTCTTCGATGCAGTGACCGGTCGCGACGATCCCGCCCGCCTCACGCACGGACTCGGCGAAGCCGCCGAGCAGGGTGGTCTTGCCGATTCCGGGTTCGCCGCCCACCATCACCAGACCGCCCGCGCCGTCGAGCGCCGATGCGTGTGCCTCGGCCAGGATGCCCATCTCACGGTCGCGTCCGATGAGAGTCACACCGATCACCTCGGTTCGGTGGGTGAACGGAGGTGTTCACCCGGTTTGAACGCCTCTTGGTCGAGGCCACCTACCGATGGGGCCACTGATGGAGGAGACCGCCATGACTACAAATATAGAAGCCGCTCGCCCGGCGTCCGAGCCGTCGGCCGAAGCGGTCGACGCCTTCACCGGCCGAGTACTCGGTGACACCAGCGCCACCGCGACGTTGGCCCTCACGCTGATCGGGGATCGGCTGGGCTTGTTCCGTTCGCTGGCGATCGATGGTCCCGCGACCAGCGGTGTCCTCGCCGCGCGGACGGGCACTCAGGAGCGCTACGTTCGTGAGTGGCTCGCCGGCCTGCACGCGGCGGGGTACCTCACCTATGACGTGCCGACGACCGAATACACGCTGCCGGCCGCGCACCGGCCGACCTTGGTCGACGAGCCCGGCCCGTCGTTCCTGCCGGGAGTGCAGCAGGAACTCTTCGGCGCGCTCGGCCGTCTGCCCCAGGTGATCGAGGCATTCCGGCACGGGGGTGGGGTCGCGCACGCCGACTTCCCCGACGATCTGCACATCGGGGTGGACCGCTTCTCCTCGATGTGGCACACCCACCTCTTGACCCAGGTCTGGCTGCCCGCCGTTCCGGGTCTCGTCGAGAAGCTCGAACGGGGGTGCCGTGTCGCGGACGTCGGTTGCGGCAGTGGGCGCGCGCTCGTCCGGATCGCCCAGGAGTTCGCCGACACGGTTGCCGTGGGCTACGACAACCACCGGCCGAGCGTGGAACGTGCGCGCGCCCTGGCCGTCGAGAGCGGCGTCGCCGAGCGGGTTCGGTTCACCGAACGTGACGCCGGCCGCGGACTCGACGAATCCTTCGATGTCATCACCACTTTCGACGTCATCCACGATTCGGTCGATCCGCTGGGCATGTTGCGATCCATTCGCGAGGCGTTGCGTCCCGGAGGCGTCTACGTCTGCCTGGACATCAATTGCGCGGAGCGGGTCGAGGACAACGTCGGGCCGATCGCCGCTCTGCTCTACGGGTTCTCGGTCATGTACTGCATGACGACGTCGCTGGCGCACGGCGGTGAGGGTCTCGGGACCCTCGGTCTGACACCGAACACCCTGCGGGACTACGCGACCCGCGCGGGTTTCGCCTCGGTCACCCAGGCCGACCTCGGCGATCCGTTCAACAACCTGTATTTCCTGCAGGCGTGACGGTACCGGGCGTTACCCGTCGAGCAGTTCGCGCACCCGCGGGATCACTTGTGTCCCATAGAGTTCCACGCTGCGCATGAGCGCTGCGTGCGGCAGGGTGCCGTGCGAGTACTTCATGTCGAACCGGCTCAGTCCCAACGCCTTGGCGGTGTTGGCGATCTTGGTGGCGACGGTCTCCGGGGAGCCGACGTACAGCGCGCCCGACGGGCCGGCGGACCGCTCGAACTCGATGCGGGTCGGTGGCGGCCAGCCGCGTTCACGTCCGATCCGCTCGACGTAGCCGCGGTAGTGCGGCCAGAGTTCCTCGCGCGCTTGCTCATCCGTGTCGGCTACGTGGCCGGGTGAATGCACGCCGACCGGCAGTTCCGTCGGGTGCTCGAGTTGGGTCAGTGCCCGATGATAGAGGTCGACGTACGGCGCGAACCGCAGCGGATCGCCGCCGATGATCGCGAGCATCAACGGGAGCCGGTAGGTGGCGGCCCGGATCACCGATTCCGGGCTGCCGCCCACGGCGACCCACGTCGGCAGCGGCGGATGGTCGAGTGGCGGGTACACGGTCTGCTCGGACAGCGGAGTGCGTGTCGACCCCGACCAGGTCGCGGGTTCGCCGGTGCGCAACTGCGCGAACAGTGACAGTTTGTCGGCGAACAGTTCCTCGTAGTGGGCCAGGTCGTAGCCGAAGAGCGGAAAGGACTCGGTGAACGAGCCGCGGCCGAGGATGACCTCGGCCCGACCGTTCGAGAGCGCATCGACCGTCGAGAACCGTTCGAACACACGGATGGGGTCGTCGGAGCTGAGTACGGTCACCGCCGTGCCGAGTCGCATGCGGCGGGTACGTGCGGCGATCGCACCGAGGAGCACCTCGGGAGCGGAAATCGCGTAGTCGTCGCGGTGATGTTCGCCGACACCGAGGAAATCCACCCCCACCTGGTCCGCGAGCACCGCCTGTTCGAGAACGTTGCGGATGGTCTGCGCCGGGGTGACGGGGCCTCCCGCACCATCGACCGTGACATCGCCGAAGGTGTCGAGACCGAGCTCCATGGATGTGTCTTTCACAACCGTGACGATGCCGCGGGGCAACGCGTGTGGCAAGCTTTGTTCGCGGCAGCGATCAGCGCGGCCATCACTTCATATGCAAGGAGCACTCCCATGTGGGACTCGTTCTGGGACTTCATCTGGTACACGATCGTCATCTTCGCCTTCGTCGCGTATCTGATCGTCCTGTGGCACATCCTCATCGACCTGTTCCGTGACAAGACGTCCGGCTGGATCAAGGCGGTCTGGATCATCTTCCTGATCCTGATCCCGTATCTGACGGCGATTGTGTATCTGCTGGCAAAGGGCCGCGGCATGGCCGAGCGGCAGAACGAGGCGGTCGCCGAGGCCAAGCAGGCCACCGACCAGTACATCCAGTCGGTCGCCGTCAAGAGTCCGGCCGAACAGATCTCCGACGCCAAGGGCCTGCTGGACTCCGGCGCGATCACCCAGCAGGAATTCGACGCCCTGAAGGCCAAGGCGCTGAGCTGATTCGTCTCAGCCGAACGGTTCCTGCGTGCGCCCGACCAGATCGGCGACCGAGTTGATCACGCGGGTCGGGCGGTAGGGAAAGAGTTCGACCGACTCCGGGGTGGAGATGCCGGACAGGACCAGGATGGTCTGCAGCCCGGCCTCCAACCCGGAGATCACGTCGGTGTCCATGCGGTCACCGATCATCAGGGTGTTCTCCGAGTGAGCACCCATCTGCCGCAGCGCCGAACGCATCATCAGCGGATTCGGCTTGCCCACGTAGTACGGGTCGCGCCCGGTGGCGCGACTGATGAGCGCGGCCACCGCGCCGGTCGCCGGCAGGGAACCGCTCGACGACGGTCCGGTGGCGTCCGGGTTGGTCGCGATGAAGCGCGCCCCCCGTTCCACCAGCCGGATCGCGGTGGTGATGGCCTCGAACGAGTAGGTCCGGGTCTCGCCGAGCACCACATAGTCCGGGTCGGCATCGGTGATCACGTAGCCGATCTCGTGCAGTGCGGTGGTCAACCCGGATTCGCCGACGACATAGGCGGTTCCGCCGGGACGTTGCGAATCCAGGAACCGGGCGGTCGCCAGCGCCGACGTCCAGATCGACTCCTCGGGAATGTCCAGCCCCGTCCCCAACAGACGCGCGCGCAGGTCTCGCGCGGTGCGGATCGAGTTGTTGGTCAGCACCGTGAACGGTGTGCCGTTGTCCCGGAGCTCGGCGAGAAATGCATCAGCGCCGGGAATCAACTGCTCCTCGCGCACCAGCACGCCGTCCATGTCCATCAGGTAGTTCCAGGCCATGGGTTGATGATGTCAGGGTCGGGGTTGCTCCGGCGCGTACAACCGGCAAACTTCAGGTGGCGCTGACAGAATGAGGTGGCCCCGACACGCCCCACCCCATCAGCCCAGCAAAGGTCGCGAGTGATCGGTTATCTCTCCAAACGCATCGCGTCGTGGGCAGTGATGGTGTTCTTGGCGACCAACCTCACCTTCTTTCTCGCGTCCTGGTTCCTCGATCCACGCTCCAACTACGCGGACCGCAAGCCCCCGCTGCCGGAGAACGTCGTCGACAACACGCTGACCACCTACAACCTCAATGACAAGACCCCGATCCTGGACCGATGGTGGACGTGGTTGTCGGGCATCCTGTTCCACTGGGATTGGGGTTCCTCGCCGGTCGGGACGAGCGTGAACGCGCAGATCGCCTTCCGGGCCTGGACGTCGGTGCAGTTGCTCACCGCGGCCACCGTGCTCGCCACCGTCCTTGGCATCTCGCTCGGCGTCTTCACCGCGCTTCGGCACTACCGGTTCGCCGACCGCGCATGGCAATTCATCTCCATCGCGATGATCAACGTGCCGGTCGCCGTCGCCGGTCTCACCGTCGTGCTGGCCGCCATCGCGATCAACCAGCGCGTCGGCCACACGGTGTTCTACGTGGCGGGCTCGTCGAGCCTCGACGTGCACGGCTTCTTCCCGGTACTGATCGACCGCGTCAAACACCTGATCCTGCCGACCATCACCCTGGTGGTGGTGCAATACGCGGGCCTGCACATGATGCAGCGTTCCCTGTTGCTCGACACCATCAACGCCGACTACGTCCGGACCGCCCGCGCCAAGGGGTTGACCCGGGCAACCGCGGTACGGCGACATGCGTTGCGCACCGCGATCATCCCGGTGGCGGTCGGCGTCGCGTTCGCGATCCCGGCGGTGTTCACCGGCGCGGTGATCACCGAGACGATCTTCGGGTGGGAGGGGATGGGCCGCTACTTCGTGAACTCCATCAACACCAACGACGTGCACGGTGTGGTGGCGGTGGCCGCGTTCGGTGCGGTGGCCACCGCGGTCGGTGCGATCCTCGCGGATCTGGCCGTGGTGTACCTCGATCCTCGAGTGCGGGTGAACTGATCATGGTGATGCTGCCCCCGGAACCCACCCGGCCCGACAACGCGTCACCCGGGCGGGATTCCACGTCGACGGCCCCGTTGATGGGGGAGACCGGCGGGTTGCTCGCCGACGGCGTGGGGCCACAGCAGGACAGCCTGCAGACCCCGATCGCCCGTGGCCGTTCCGGACGGATGAAGCTTCTCGCAAAACGGTTCGCCCGCAGCAGGACCGCCCTCGCCGGTCTCGTCGTGTTCGTTCTGCTGGTCCTCTTCGCGATCTTCGGCGGGCTGTTCACGAGTTACTCCTACACCGACGTCGATTTCCTGGCGATCGGATTCCCGCCGACCACGGGACATTGGTTCGGCACCAACGACGTCGGCAACGACCTGTATGCGCAGGTGGTGCACGGTCTGCGACGGTCACTGGTGATCGCGCTGTCGGTGTCGTTGGGTACCACGGTGATCGCCGCGTTCGTCGGTGCGCTCGCCGCCTACTTCGGCGGCTGGGTGCAGCGCGTGGTTCTCGGCATCGTCTATCTGCTCCTCGTGGTGCCGAGCTTTCTGATCCTGGCGCTCGTCGCGAACGCGACCGGCGGCGACTGGCGCTGGCTGATCGTCGTTCTCACCCTGTTCGGCTGGATGATGCTGGCGCGCATCGTCTTCTCGATGACCCAGACCATCACCACCCGCGATTATGTACGCGCCGCACGGTATCTGGGTGAGCCGGCGCGAACCGTCGTTGCGCGCCATATCATCCCGAACCTCGCGTCGTTGCTGGTGATCAACTTCGCCCTGGGCGTGGTGGGTACGGTGCTGGCCGAGACGGGGCTCTCGTTCCTCGGTCTCGGTGTCAAGGTCCCGGATGTGTCGCTGGGTGCCCTGTTGCAGTCGGGCGTCGGGGCGCTCGCCGCATCGCCCTGGCTGTTCTGGTTCCCGGCGGCGGTGCTCACGTTGCTCACCGTGTCGATGGCACTGATCGCCGACGGCCTGCGCGACGCGCTCGACCCCACCTCCGGGGCGGGGGCCCGCACATGACCGCCCCCACCACCACAACCCCGGAACCCGTACTCGCGGTGCGGGATCTGCATGTCTCGTTCGGTACCGAGGCGGGCCGGCTCGACGCGGTGCGCGGGCTGACCTTCGACCTCGCCGCGGGCTCCACGATGGCCATCGTCGGCGAATCCGGTTCGGGCAAGTCGGTGTCGGCGGCAGCGATCATGCGGCTGTTGCCGGACACCGCATCCGTACGCGGATCGGTCGCGCTGCGCGGTCGAGAACTGACCGGGCTCGACGACGCCGAGATGTCGGCCATCCGTGGCAACGAGATCGCGATGATCTTCCAGGACCCCTTGTCGTCGCTGACGCCGGTGTTCACCGTCGGCGACCAGATCGTCGAAGCGCTGCAGGCACACGGAGACATCGGCAAGCGCGCGGCCACCGACCGTGCCGTGGAACTCCTTGATCTCGTGGGTATTCCCGATCCTCGGGGCCGGGCATCGGCGTTTCCGCACGAGTTGTCGGGTGGTATGCGGCAGCGGGTCATGATCGCCATGGCGATCGCGAACGATCCGGCAGTGCTCATCGCCGACGAACCCACCACCGCGCTGGACGTGACGATCCAGGCGCAGATCCTCGACGTGCTGGCCACTGCCCAACGCGAGACCGGTGCCGCGCTGCTGCTCATCACCCACGACCTCGGCGTCGTCGCCGGTACCGCCGACGACGTCACCGTCATGTACGCCGGCCGCGCCGTCGAACAGGCAGACGTCGCAACCCTTTTCGAGCATCCGAAGATGCCGTACACGATCGGTCTGCTCGGTGCGATACCGCGGGTGGACACCCGCGACACCGATCTCGTCCCGATCCCGGGGAGCCCCCCGATCCTGATCGGTCTCCCCGAGGCGTGCCCGTTCGCGCCGAGGTGCCCGATCGTGATCGCCGACTGTCGTGACACCGAGCCGGAGTTGCGCACTGTCGCCGGGGTATCCGATCATCGCGTTGCCTGCCTGCGGGCCGACGAGATCGACGGCGACCGGAGCGTCGACGGTACGCCGGTGTTCGCGCCGACGGGTCTCACGCGCCCGACGGAGCGGCCCGCCGACACGGGTGAACCGCCGGTGGTTCTCGAGGTCTCCGATCTGCGTAGGGAGTTCGCACTCACGAAGGGATTTCTGCGGCGCCGCGTCGCGACGGTCCGGGCGGTGACCGGGGTGTCCTTCGGCGTCCGGCGCGGCGAGACGATGGCCATCGTCGGCGAATCCGGCAGCGGGAAGTCCACCACCCTGCTCGAGGTGATGGACTTTGCGCAGCCTGCGGGTGTCGTCCGACTGTCGGGCACCGACCCGGCCACCGTGAACCGTCGCGCGTCCCGAGTGCTGCGCCGCGACATGTCGATCGTCTTCCAGGATCCGGCCGAGGCCCTCGACCCGAGGTTCACCGCCTTCGACATCGTCGCCGAACCGCTACGTGCCCTGGGACTCTCGAAGGACGACGCCGGTCGCCGGGTGACCGGGCTGCTGAGCCGGGTGGGACTCGATCCGGCCCACTCCGACCGATTCCCGTCCGCTTTCTCCGGTGGCCAGCGGCAGCGTCTGGCGATCGCCCGGGCGCTGGCCACCGACCCGAAACTCATCATTCTCGACGAACCCCTTTCCGCGCTCGACGTGTCCGTCCAGGCGGACATCGTGAATCTGCTGCGGCAGTTGCAGTACGAGACCGGCATCGCCTATCTCGTCGTCGCGCACGACCTTTCGGTGATCGCTCACATGGCCGACCGGGTCGCGGTGATGTACCTGGGGCGGTTCGTCGAGACCGGGCCCACCGCAACGGTGTTCGCCGCTCCCACCCACCCGTACACCGAGGCGCTGATCTCGGCGGTCCCCGTCCCCGACCCGCGTGTCGAGCGAGCCCGCACACCGATCATGCTGCACGGCGAACAGCCCAGCCCCACCGCCGACATCGAGGGCTGTGCCTTCGCGAGCCGCTGCCCGCTCTTCGCCGAGCTGGACGCCGACGACCAACACCGGTGCCGCACAATCGAACCGGAACTGCTCGGAGCCGGCGGCCACGCCGCGGCCTGCCACTTCCGGGAGGCGCGATGAAACGGGTCGTGATCATCCTCGCGACGCTGCTGCTCATCGTCGCCGGGGCGACCGGCTGCGGGGTGGCCATGGACGAATCGGCGGTCTCCACCAGTGGCGCCGACCTCAATCCGCAGCCGCGGGAGAACCTCCGGGACGGCGGCAGCCTGACCACCGCGCTCACCGAGGTCAGCCCGCAGTGGAACACCTTCCAGGCCGACGCCACGTCGTACACGTTGCTGATGTGGCGGTGGTACAACCCCGTATTGGCGTTCTTCTCGCCGGACGGCGAGTACTCGTTCAACCGCGACTACCTCACCGACGTGCGCAAGGAACTCGTGAACGGCAAAACCGTTGTCACGTACACGATCAACCCGAAGGCGCATTTCAACGACGGCACGCCGATCGACTACCGGGCCTTCGTCACCACGTGGCGCACCAGCAGCGGCGTGGACCCGAACTACATCACCAGCTCGACCGACGGCTACGACCAGATCGAGTCGGTGACCCGTGGCGTGGACGACCGGCAGGCCGTGGTGCGGTTCCAGGGTGTGTGGGCATGGCCCGACGGACTTTTCAATCTTCTCCTGCATCCCAAAGTGTCCACCGCGGATCTCTACAACAAGGCGTACCTGCAGAACCCGCACGCCGAATGGGGTGCCGGCCCGTACACCGTCGACACCTACGACCCCAACGCGGGGACCGTGACGTTCAAACGGAACCCACAGTGGTGGGGCAGGCCGGGCAAACTCGATCGGCGGGCATTCCGTCAGATGGAGGACCAGGCCGCGATCAACGCGTTCCGCAACGGTGAACTCGATGCGATCGGCGTGGGCAGCAAGGACTCCCGCGCGCAGGTGATCACCATGTCCGACATCGACATCCGTACCTCGGCGTCGCCACAGCAGGCACTGCTGGTGGTCAACCTCGCCACGCCGATCCTGTCCGACATCCGCGTCCGGCAGGCGGTCCTCGACGGGATCGACCGCGAGACCCTGGCGCGCATTCGGTTCACCGGCCTCAACTACACCGAGCCGCTGCCCGGGTCGCTGCAGTTGTATTCGTTCCAGCCCGGCTACGAGGACAACGTCAAGGGCGTCATCGGCTACGACCAGACCAAGGCCCGCGAACTCCTCGACACGGCGGGCTGGAGGCTCGGCGATGACGGGTACCGATACCGCGAGGGCAAGAAGCTGACCTTGGCGCTGCCCATTCTGGGCGACGCGACCGTGTCGCAGAACCTCGCCCGCGCGCTGCAGGCGATGCTCAAGCAGATCGGCGTCGACGTCGCCATCGGGCAACGCCCGAGCTCGGACTTCAGCCGCGTCGTCGTCAACAAGGAGTTCGACCTGTTCCCGATGGGCTTTGCGTCGAGCGATCCGTTCGGCATGGCCTACCTCTGCCAGACCTGGTGTGAGGGATCGCAGTTGAACAAGGCCGGTGCCGGCTCACCCGAACTCGACGCCAAGATCGCCGCCGTCGCCCGCATCCCGGACCCGATGACACAGATCGCCGCGGGCAACCGCGTCGAGCGCGAGGCCTTCGCCCAGTACTCGGACCTTCCGCTGTTCAACGGCCCGACGATGGTCGCCGTCAAGAAAGGCCTCGCGAATTACGGTGCGGGGCAGTTCTACATCGGCCCCATCGAGGACATCGGGTGGGAGAAGTAGGGGTCGGTTCGGCTTGACCACGGCGCTGGTCGACGCCGACCCCGATGATCGGGTAAGTAGCCTGGGCCGCCGCAGCCGGCCGGCGTGGGCTGGGAAGAGTCGCAGCCCTTTTCGCTGATCGATCTCGATGCGGTCGTCGCAAGCTCCTCCCTTACTCGATCAGCGGGGTGTGGCGGCTCTTTGGATCACGCTCCGAGCGCATCGAGATCACCGCGGCACGAGATCTCGATGCGCTCGCTCGCAAGCTCGCTCGCTTACTCGATCAGCGAAAAGGGCTGCCGCTCTTCCCAGCCCACGCCGGCCCGGGCTACTTACTCGATCAGCGCAGAGGCGATGCTTCGCTGATCGAATCCGTGGAGGGGCGGTGCCACTACGCAGATCACTCCCGAGCCACCCGCCACAACGGATTGACCGGCCCATGCCCGGCGCCGAGCGGGTAGGCGTTCTGCAGTCCGCGGGTGACCCACCGCTTCGCGAAGGCGACGGCGTCGGGGACGGTTAAGCCGTGCGCCAGCGCGCAGACGGTGGCGGCGGCGAGGGTGTCGCCGGCGCCGTGGTCGTGCGGGGTGTCGATGCGTTCGTGATCGAACTCGCGAAACCCGTTGCCGTCGAACAGCAGATCCGGACTGTGGTCACTCGACCGTAGGTGTCCGCCCTTGACCAAGGCCCACTTTGCTCCCAGGCCAACCAGCGAGACAGCTGCCGCGCGTTGGGAATCGGCGTCGACGACGTCGATCCCGGTGATCAGCCGCACCTCGTCGAGATTCGGCGTGACGACGGTGGCCAGCGGAATCAGCTTGGTGCGCAACGTATCGAGTGCCTCGGCCGCCAGCAGCGCGTCGCCGTGCATGGAGGCGCACACCGGATCGACGACGAGCGGGATGGGTCCGGCGCCGCCGATCCCGAGGTCGACACAGGTGTCGACGACGGACTCGATGATCGGCGCGGTGGCCAGCATGCCGGTCTTCACCGCACCGATCCCGATGTCGGTCACCACACTTCGTATCTGCGCGGCCACCGTTTCCGGATCGATCGGTTGAAAACCGCTCACGCCCAACGAGTTCTGCACCGTAACGGCGGTCACCGCCACGGTCCCGTGTACTCCGAGCAGCGCAAAGGTACGCAGGTCGGCCTGGATGCCCGCGCCGCCGCCGGAGTCGGAGCCGGCGATGGTCATCACGCGGACCGGGGTGACACCCGGTGCCGCGGTGGGCAATCCGAGATCATCGGTCATCCGGTGGTCTCCAGCGGCAGGTACACGCGGTTACCGGCCTCGGCGAACTCCTCCGACTTGCGGGCCATCTCCGCGGTGATCTTGCGGTCGATGTCCTCGGCGGTGACCAGCCCGTTCTCCTCGGCATAGGCACGGACGTCGGCGGAGATCCGCATCGAGCAGAACTTCGGGCCGCACATCGAGCAGAAGTGCGCTGTCTTCGCCGGTTCGGCGGGCAGGGTCTCGTCGTGGTACTCGCGAGCGGTGTCCGGATCGAGGGCGAGATTGAACTGATCGGTCCACCGGAACTCGAAACGCGCGGTGGACAATGCGTCGTCACGCTCCTGAGCGCGGGGATGTCCCTTGGCCAGATCGGCGGAATGCGCCGCGATCTTGTAGGTGATCACCCCGACCTTCACATCGTCGCGATTGGGCAGTCCCAGATGCTCCTTCGGCGTGACATAGCAGAGCATTGCAGTGCCGGCCTGCGCGATCATCGCGGCGCCGATCGCCGACGTGATGTGGTCGTAGGCGGGCGCGATGTCGGTGGCCAGCGGTCCGAGCGTATAGAACGGCGCTTGTTCGCACCACTGTTCCTCGAGGCGCACGTTCTCCGCGATCTTGTGCATCGGCACGTGACCGGGTCCCTCGATCATCACCTGTACGCCATGGGATTTCGCGATCCCGGTCAGCTCACCGAGGGTGCGGAGCTCGGCGAACTGCGCCTCGTCATTGGCGTCGGCGATGGACCCGGGACGCAGACCGTCGCCGAGGGAGAAGGTGATGTCGTAGCGGGCGAAGATCTCGCACAGTTCGTCGAAGTGGGTGTACAGGAACGATTCCCGGTGGTGGGCCAGGCACCAGGCCGCCATGATCGATCCGCCGCGCGACACGATGCCGGTGACGCGTCGGGCGGTGAGCGGGACATAGCGCAGCAGCACACCCGCATGCACCGTCATGTAGTCGACGCCCTGTTCGGCCTGTTCGATCACGGTGTCGCGGTAGATCTCCCACGTCAAGGCCGTCGGGTCGCCCTTGACCTTCTCCAGTGCCTGATAGATCGGTACCGTCCCGACCGGCACCGGGGAGTTGCGCAGAATCCATTCGCGGGTCTGGTGGATGTCCTTGCCGGTGGACAGGTCCATGATGGTGTCCGCACCCCACCGGGTGGCCCACACCATCTTCTCCACCTCCTCGGCGATCGAGCTGGTGACCGCCGAGTTGCCGATGTTCGCATTCACCTTGACCGCGAACGCTTTTCCGATGATCATCGGCTCCGATTCGGGGTGCCGGTGATTGACAGGGATGACCGCTCGGCCGGCCGCGACCTCGGCGCGCACCAGTTCGACGTCCACCCCTTCCCGGGCGGCCACGAAACGCATCTCGTCGGTGACCAGACCGGCACGCGCCCAAGCGAGTTGGGTCGACGCACCGTCGACGGGCGCCGGCCGCCGCCAGGAGTCGCGAGTGGCGTCGAGCCCGTTCTCGAGGTCGATGTGGGCGTCGGCGTCGGTATAGGGCCCGGAGGTGTCGTAGACGTCGAGGTGTTCTCCGTTGGTGAGCCCGATGCGCCGCTGGGGGACCCGCAGCTGATCGAGTTCGAGGTAGTGCTTGCGGCTGCCCTCGATCGGTCCGGTGGTGATCGAAGCGGCAGATGTGGATACAGGTGTTCCCATTGAGTGGCTCCCTACGCCGGCATTACCCGGACAGGTTCGGGCGGTCGGCGACCGCCTGTCGCCATCTCAGCCCCCGGTGATCGTGGGAGCCCCCGCGTATGGATTTGTGGATGCCCCGGCTGTGGGGCACTGCACACCATACGCCAAGGGCGGCGACCCCGTGCCTCCCCGGGGGATCCTTTGTGCCGCGAACGGAAATGTCGCGCACCACGCGACCGTGGGCTATCGTGTGACCGACATCACAACCGACCCGCGCCCGGTGTTGGGAAGGGGAGTCCACACATCGGGCGATCAAGCGAGCCTGCAGGAGGGATCGTGCAACGGAGACATCGACAGCAACCGCCACAATCGGCGCAGGCCATTCTGCAGCAGATCTCGCAGGTGGTGCACAACCCGGATCGTGACCGGTTCGAATTGTGGGTGGCCGGCGACCTCGTCGGCGTGCTCGGCTACGAGACGGACATCGTCGACGGGCAGAAGACCATCACCATCCTGCACACGGTCCTCTACGACGAGTACAGCGGACACGGACTCGGGACGATGCTGGCACGCAGTGCGATCGAGTACGTGAAGAATCAGCACGCACGTCTGCGGCCCGTCTGCTCGTTCACCAAGAGTTACGTCGACGCGCACCCGGGACTCGTGGCGCTGGCTCCCGTGGCCTGATCCCGTCCACGGGAGCGATCCTGAAGTTAGCGTAGGCTACCCTGATAACTGTTGTCGAGGGAAGGTCTCCGTGATGGTCGATGCGTCGACGAAGCCCAAGGGGCGCGGTATCCAGGGCGTCATCATGAAGCTCTGGGGCGCCGACGACTACGAGTTCACGGTGACCAGCACCGAGCAGATCACCGACGAGTACATCCGGCTCGGGTTCACCGGTGGTGGCCTCCTCGCCGACCGCCCGGTCCATCCCACGATGTGGGTGCGACTGTGGTTCGAGAACAAGCAGGGCAAACTGCACCAGCGCGGCTACACGCTCGTCGATCCCGACCCGGTGACCGATTCGTTCGCGATCGAGTTCGCCATCCACGAGGGTGCCGCCACGCGGTGGGCGCTGGCCGCCCAACCCGGCGACACCATCGGCGCGTCCTTCCTGGGCTCGAAGTTCGCCATCCCCGAACCCGCCCCGAAGGGCTGGATCATCGTCGGCGACCCGGCCGCGCTGCCGGCGATCAACTCGCTTCTCGACGCGATCTCCGAGTCGCCAGACTCGGATGCCCCAGCAACCGTCTGGTTCGAGTACGACCACGAGTCCGACAAGACACTGCCGATTCGGTTGCGGGACAACGACACCATCAACTGGGTGCGCCGCGAGCGGGACGGGGCGGGGCTGGTGGAGGCGGTGCAGGCGGCCGCGTTCGACGCCGACGACCACTTCGGATGGGTTGCCCTGGACGGCAAGAGCACGCGCGCGGTCACCGCCTCGTTCCGGAACGACTACCGGCTGCCCAAGACCGGCATCAAGTCACAGGCGTACTGGCGGGCCGGCGTCGAGGTGTCCTGAGGCCCGGCCCGAACATGCGAGAGGAATGTTCCTCCGCTGCCTCTTGACATCTCCGCGCGAAATCTCCCGCGGAGATGTCAAGACCACGCGGAAGAACCCCGCGACATCGGGATAGCCCGTTCGTTCTCGGACACGGTGACTCTCAGGCGAGAATCTCGGCGAGCTGTTCGCGACTGGTGATGCCGAGCTTGCGGAACGCCGAGTACAGGTGGGCACCGATGGTCCGTGGTGACAGGAAGAGTCGCTCGGCGATCGCCCGGTTGCCGAGCCCGGTGGCGGCGAGTTCGCAGATGCGGAGTTCCTGCGGTGTGAGGACGTGTTTTCCGGATGGCGTGGCACCGGGAAGGCGTTCGCCGGTGGCGCGCAGTTCCTCGCGACAACGTTGTGCCCAGGCGTCGGCGGGGAATGCCTCGAACAGGTCGAGCGCGCGATGCACGTGGCGCCGACTGTCGGCGACGCGACGCATGTGACGAAACCTCCTCCCGGCGTGCAGATGTGCGCGCGCGTCAAAGAATCGCGCCGGAAGCGGGTCGGCCGTGAGTCGCGCACACGCACCGCGGAACGCGGGTTCGTCGGCCAGTGCCAGATCGGCGAACCGCAGCACGGATTCCACAACCGGTGCATGCCATCGGCCATGCAGGAGAGTGAGCCGGTCGACCTGGGATTGGGCGATGTCCCGGTCATCGGTGACCAGTGCGGCCTCGACGAGGTCGGGAAGGGACACGACGGCGAACATCTCGACGAAAGCGGGGTCGTCGGGATCAGTCAGACGGCGAAGCGACCGAATGGCATCGTTGGGGCGGCCGCTGACCAGCGCGGCCATTCCGCCTGCGAGCGTGAGTGTGGCCCGGTTGTCGCGTGCGTCGAGCGCATGCATGACCAGGTCCGACGTCTGCGCGATCGTCGCGGGGTCGGGTTCGACACCGTCTATCGCCTGGTACCACGCCCGTGCGCAACGTGCCCCAGCGGCGAGCCCGGGACTGTTGAGATCGACGGCGAGGTCGCAGGCTTCCTCGACATGCGCGCGGCCTTCGGCAAGCTCGCCCGTCAGGTAACAGATCCAGGACAAACCGAGAAGTGCGTGTGGCAGCAGGTCGAGATTCGCGTGACGCCGGAGGCCCTCGACCGCACGCCGCAGGTGCGTCCCGGCCAGTTCCATCTCGCCACTCAGATTCAGTGCGTACCCCAGATACCACTCGGTCACCGGGTCGGCGGCTTCGCTGTCGTGGTGGTGCCGAATCTGTGTGATCACCTCTTCTGCACGGTTCGATCGCGCGGTGACGGCGGCGAGAAACAACATGCGGGGGTCGGTGACGTCGAGCGTGATCCTGTCCGCGGCCTCGGCCAGAGCGCGCCCGGGGTCGGCGGCCGGCGAGTGGTTCCAGGCCACTGACGCCAAATGCAGCAGCGCATCCAGTGCTGTGTCGACCTCCCCGGTCAATCGCATGTCGTCGATCGCGGCGAGCGCCGGTCCGAGGTCTCCGCGTGCGAGCGACGAGTATTCCTCGACGGGGAGTAACTCACGAATCCACCGGGCGTGCGCCCGGAGCCCCGGTGATCGCGTCTCGACGATCACCCGATCGGTCAACTGCGCGGCGAGTTCATAGGCGCCGGCAAGTCTCGCCGCATCGGCCGCCCGCACCACCCGCTCATCGCGCATCCGAGGGTCGACGGTCAGTGTCGCCGCACGGTGCATCGCGGCGGCCGCCCTCCCCGGGTCGCCCGATGAAAGAGCTTCCCGGGACAGGTCGTCGAGCTCGGCTGCGAGTTCGGCATCGGCGGTCAGCGCCAGCTCGGCCCGCCACCAGACGGTCCGTTCGGGCTCGGCGACCATGTCGACGAGCGTGCGCAGGAGAAGTGTTCGTTCGTCGGGGCGGCTCGCGCCACTGACCGCCGACCGGACGAGCGGATGCCGGAATCGTAGGTACGGGGTCGACCGTTCGATGAGTCCGCCGGCGATGGCCGGGGCGAGCCATTCCGGGTCGGGTGACAGGTCGAGCGCGTGGGCCACGATCGTCGTCGCCTCGCTGACCGATTCGGTATCGAGAAGGACTGCAGCGAGCAGCAGGAGGCGTGCGGGATCGGACAGGTCGGCGTACCGTCCGGCAAAGGCCAGCTGCAATCGCCGGGAAATGGCAAGGGTCTCAACCCGTGTGGTGATCTCGCCGGCCGACAACTCGAGGAGTGCCAGCGGGTTGCCGGCGGACACCTCCAGGATCGCCCGGCGGAACGCCCCACCGGGACGGTCGGGCCGCTGATCCAGCAACGCATTCGAGTCGATGAAGTTGAGTGGCTGCAGACGATGTTCCGTGATGCCCTGGGCCTCGATGGTGTCCATCGGACGTGTGGTGATGACCACCAGCACGGGATCGTGGGCCACACGCCTGGCCGCCATGACCAGAGCGGAACGCGATGCCGGATCGAACCAATGCAGGTCTTCCGCCAGCACCAACACAGGTTGTTGCCGGGCCGCATTGACGAGCAGGGTGAGTGTGGCGAGCCCGGTCATCAACCGTGGCGGTGGGTCTCCCGCGACCATACCGAAAGCGACCTCCAGAGCCTGGCGCTGAGGGCTCGGCAGTTCGCCGATCCCGGCTCGGAGCGGCTGCAGAAGCAGTTGCAGTGCGGAGTACGGAATCGCCGACTCGGAAGGTGCGGCAGAGGTACGGAGCACGAGGGGATGGTGGTGCGCTCCGGCACGCCGCGCGTACTCGTCGAGCAGGGCGGTCTTCCCGACACCCGGGTCGCCGGAGATCAGAATCGCCGACCCGCGTTCGTCGAGTCGATCGAGCAGGTCGTCGAACATCGACAACTCGTGCTGCCTACCGATGAGCTCGACGACCGGACGCACAAGACAAGTTTCCCACCCCGACCCCGTGAGTGATGCGGCTCCGAGATCTAGGTATCGATGACCGAAGCGCGCGGTACGGGGTGGGCCCTACGGTACGAACAGTCCTCGTCGAAGTCGATCACGGCGAGCTGTCCGGAAAGGTCAGGTGAGGTCAATGCCGTTGACACCGCACGAGAACGCCGAATTGGACCGCGCGAATCAGAGTGGCCTGCGTCCCGTGATGTTCATTCATGGACTGTGGTTGCTCTCGAGCAGCTGGGACCGATGGCGGGCGGTCTTCGAGGAGGCCGGCTACATCACGATCGCTCCCGGCTGGCCGGACGATCCCGAGACCGTTGCCGCGGCACGTGAGGACCCGGACGTCTTCGCCCGGAAGATGGTCGGGGAGGTCACCGATCACTATCTGGAGGCGGCGTCGGCTCTGCAACACACGCCCGCGGTGATCGGCCACTCGTTCGGCGGACTCATCGCCCAGAAGATTGCCGGCGTCGGTCACTCGGTGGCCACGGTGGCGATCGACCCGGCACCGTTTCAGGGCGTCCTGCCGATTCCCGCCGCGGCTCTCAAGAGTGCTCTTCCCGTGGTGGGCAATCCCGCCAACACCCGCCGGCCGGTGACGTTGACATTCGACCAGTTCAGTTACGGCTGGGCGAACGCGCTCGAGGAGGCGGAGGCCCGCGGCCTCTACGACACCTATCACGTCGCCGCGGCGGGCAACCCGGTGTTCCAGGCCGTCACGGCCAACCTCAATCCGTGGTCCGAGACGAAGGTCGACGCGAAGAACCCCGAGCGCGGTCCGCTGCTGATCATCTCCGGCGCCGAGGACCACACCGTGCCGCACGCCACCGCGCACAGCGCCTACGAGATCCAGGCCAAACGCAACGATGGGCTGACCGAGTTCACCGAGCTACCCGAACGCGGGCATTCACTCACGATCGATCACGGATGGCGCGAAGTTGCTTCCACTGCAATGGAGTTCATTGATCGAGCGGATGTGAAGCTGACACAGCCCGCCTAGTGGTGCTGTTCGTAAATTCGTCGCCCGGCGAATTTACGGACAGGACCACTAGGGTCAACAGGGACACCCGGCTTCTGCCGCCCCGCCAGGTCCTGGAGCGCCGACGGGCTTCCCGCGCAAGCACTCCAACGGTCTGTGCCCGCCACCGCCCGGTCGCCGGCGGATCACCCGGCCAACCCGCCGGCCGCCGCGACCACCCACGCGAGTTCGTCGTGGAAGATGTCGCTGTGCGCACCCGACGGTGACTTGTCCAGCTTGACGACCTGTGACGCGTCCAGGTTCAAGATCTGCGACTTCACGAACGGGTACGCGGTGTTCACCGCGCCCAGATCTCGGGTGTCCGCGCGGAACGCACCGTGCGAACCCATCGCACGCCACCGGGCTAGCGGGTCGTCGATGCCGGCGCTGTCCTGCCCGGCGGCTGCAGAGGCCAACGGATAGAAGGTCCCCAACGCGCGGTCGTGGCTCGAGAAGCACACGGTGCACGGCCCGTCGATCCGGTCGAGCATCCCGACGAGCGCTCCCGAGCGCTCGCCACCGGTATCGGGGTCGAACGGCAGCGGTCTGGTGAATGCGAAGCGCGAGTAGGCGCCTTGCAGCAGGGTGACGGACTTGACCGGTGACGGCTTCGCGGCCGGCACGTCGCGCAGCGCGAACGAGACCACCCGCGCCCCGAAGCTGTGCCCGATGAGGTGAAACCGCAACTCGGGGAACTCGGTGGCGAGCCGGGCGATCAGCGGACCCACTCCGCGCTCACCGACCACGCCGGCCCGGTTCTTCATCTTCCAGTAACTTGCCTGTCGCAGAGCCTCTTTGGCGCCCTGCCAGAGCTTCTTCGCGAAGTCGCCCAGCCCGGCTGCGCCCATTCCGTCGCCATCGAGGTCGGCGCCGGCATCGGAGAGTCGGGCCGCGTAGTCCTCGAAGACCTTCGTGGCGTTGCGGTCGGCCGACAGCATGCCCGGCCTGGCGTTGATCGGCGCCTCGCCGTCGAGGGTCCCTTCCGGCACGGCGTCGGAGAACTCCTGCAGCGCCGCGAAGAGTTCGCCCACTCGACTCTGGTCTGGTTGCGCCGCAAGGAGTTCGGACAATCGTGCCAACTGTGTGCGGGCCTCGGGGAACACGGCCTGCAGATCTGTCAGCTGATCGTCATCGACCGCGGGCGATCCGAGGTGGAAGTGCGGGGCCGCCTCCACCGCCGCCGCGCCGCCGCCACCACCGGGGGAGGGCGTCGGATCGAAGTCCGGGATGGGCTCGTCGCGCCACAGTGTCGAAGGCCACCGCACACCGACGAACCCGACCGTCTTCCCGGGGCCGATCTGCTTGCGCAACAGCTCGAACCAGCGGTCGTATAGACTCGTCGCCGCCTCCTCGTCGTTGTTCCAGCCGTGGGAGAACACCACCAGATCGGTCAGTCCCGCCGATCTGATGTGTGCGACCAGGTCGCGTTCGTCGTCGGGATTCACGTCGCCCTGTTCGTCGAAGTGCACGGGCCAGGATTCGACAGTCGTCGCGGGACTCATCGTCAATCACCTTTCGTTGATCATCGGGCTTGCAGAGCGCGCATGAGGTCGACCAATCCCGCCCCCTGACAGGTGGCGTCGCGTCGAAGCGATGTGGCGGACTCCATGAAGATGCGCTTGATCTCCTCGGGCTGCCCGATCATCTCGCGTTGCACAGACAAGTAGGCCGCGATCGCGCCAGACACATGCGGTGCGGCCATGCTGGTGCCGCTGTCCTCCACGTAGATCACGGCATTGTCGTCGTCGATGGACAAGGCGGCCTTGGCATCTGCCAGCCCCTTGCCGGCGGCGGCCGAGAAGATTCGTTCGCCGGGCGCCACCAGATCGGGCTTGGCACGCCCGTCCGCGGTCGGCCCGCGCGAGGAGAAGTAGGAGATCCCATTGGTGTGTGGCGACGTCCGATGGGTGGCTCCGACGGTGATCGCCCGCTCGGCATTTCCCGGATCGTTGATCGTCATACCGGAGCTGAATCGAGTGACGTCCGCGGTGAACGTCGGATTCAGCTTCACATATCCCGAGTTGCCGGCCGCCACGACGACAACCACCCCCGACCGCACCAGCTTGTCCACCTCGACACACAGCGGGCTCTGCCCGCAACCGAACCACTCGGCGAGGAACTCGTAGCCGAGGCTGAGGTTCACACCGTGAATGCGTTGCGCGGCACCGCCCTCTCCGTTGACCTTCCGGACGTATGCGAGGGCTTGCATCACCCGCCCGGTCCGGGCAAGCACCCCGCCCTCGTCCGCGAGCACCTTCAGACTGACCAGCTTGGTCAGCGGTGCCACACCGGTCAGCTCGGCCGGCGTGACCCCGGTGCGCTGCATGACGATCGGGAAGTCCCCGTCGGTCGAATCGGCATTGTTGGTCCGTTTCTCGGCGACGATGAGGGGATCCTGCCCGGCGGTCCACAGGTCCAGGCCGCCGGCGATGATCCCGGCGACGTGTGTGCCGTGCCCGTGCTCGTCGACCAGTGGGCTGTCGGCTGTGCCGTTCGGGGTGAAGTCCCTGTGCAGATCGTTGACCGACTCGTGGACGACGGTGTCATGCCCGATGAAATGCGCGTGCTTCTTGTCGATCCCGGAGTCGATCACCGCCCACACGATGCGTTCCCCGGTCGCGGCGAACACCCGCCGCGCCGGCAATGCCTTGACCGTGATGCCCGAGGCGTCGATCTGCGGGTGCATCCCGAAGTCCGGCCAGATCCGGTAGATCGCTCGCCCGGGCCACGCACCCGCCGTCGCATCGGCGGTGATGATCCCCTCGATCTGCGCCGGATAGAGGTCCCCCATCAGATACTGATCGGCGACCGGGGTCGGACGCCCGGCTCCGCCGACCATCTGCCAGAGATGGTCGACGACGCGCTCGGCCGCCTTCTCGATACCGCCGGTGAAACCACGGTTGAGCTCGATCATGATGGGCTCGGGTGCCGCGGCACCGGCGGGTTCGCCATTCTGCCCCGCACCGGCGGGTTCGCCATTCTGCCCAGAACCGGTCGGGTGAACGATCTTCTCCCGCAATGGCGGGGTCAGCACCCCTGCGAGCAGCATGGTCTGCGGCGTTCCGTCGTCGCGTCGGGGTTCCGGCCGTTCCGGTTCGTAGTGTGCGGCGCGTTCACACGCGGAGCCGACCTCCTGCGCGCCGCGAGCGGTCAGCCGGATGAGCGGGCCCTCGTTCGGCTCGGCGCCACGTCGCCGTCGTCGACTCACGAGTCGACCACGAACGAGCGCATCGACGGCGTCATCGACCTGGCCTTCCCAGCGAGGTCGGTCACCGACGTAGCGTCGCGATTCCGGATCGAACTGCGCCGCGAATCGTGCCCCGACCATCGCTTTGAGCAAGGCCGGGGCCACCGGTTTGTTCGTCCCATCCGGCGCGTCCGGCGTGTCCGGCGTGTCCGGCGTGTCCGGCGTGTCCGGCGCGTCCGGCGCGTCCGAGGCGGCCAGAGCGCCCAGGGCGCAAAGGACCCGGTCGGTCCACAGCGTCGCTACTGGTTCGTCTGCCACCACTTCACCATCCGGCCCGGCCGCAGCCGCCGTGCTGCGGTTCACCGCTGACAGTATGTTGTCTGACGCCGCTCAACCTGCGTATTCGACTACTCGAACGCACCGACCACGATCACACGACCCCGGCGTGCGTTCCGTTTCCGTCGGCGAGGACGCGTCGCGCAAGTCCGGGAGGGCCTCGCTCGCCGTCTACCCGGTCGCCGACAGGCCCGCGGCGTCGTCGACGGCGGACAACTGCTCACCCGAGGTGTCCTTCAGCGCCACTCCCGACGCTCCGAGTTTCCGTGCACCGCTGATCAATCCGCGCACGATCCGGGCGGCGTCCGAGTACGCCAGTCCGTCCGGTGGGTGGATGTTCGAGATGCAGTTGCGTTCGGAGTCACGGCGACCCGGTCGCGGACGGTAGGTGAGGTAGATGCCCAGACTGTCGGCCACCGACAGTCCGGGGCGCTCGCCGATGATCACCACCAGTGTCTCCACATCCAGCGCCTCACCGATGTGATCTCCCAGTGCCACACGGGCATTCGTGGCGATCACCGGCGGTGCGATCGAGTGGTCGGCGCCGAGCAGGTCGATCAGGGCGCCCACCAGATGCGCCGCGTGGGTGTCGACCGCGGTGGCCGAGAGTCCGTCGGCGACAACGATGCCGACATCGGCTCCGGTGGCGGCGATGTTCGACACGTCGGCCGGCAGGCGACCGAGATCGGGGCGTCGAAGGTAGTCGCCACGCGACGACGCCCGACTGGTGACCACGGCCGGTGCACCGAGCCCGAGCCCGGCGAGGCTCTCGGCCAGGACGTCGACCGACATCGGTGTGTGCACGGCGTCGCGGGCCGCGGCGTGCGCGCTCTGGAATTCCAGGACGTCCCGCGTGGACAGCGCACTTCCACTGCGCTGCAGCCCGATTCTGGCCTGGGTCGAGCGCCGCAGCGGGCTCCAGGGATCGTCGGCGGGGGTGATGTTCATGACGCAAGACTCCGGAGTGGTGAGGACATCGGGTCCATGGGCAGCACGCGGCCGGCCGGGTCGGCCATCCCGACCCGCTGCATCCAGGCCTCGAATTCGGGGGCGGCCCGCAGGCCGAGGACGTCGCGCAGATACAGGGCGTCGTGGAACGACAGGCTCTGATAACCGAGCATGATGTCGTCGGCGCCGGGAACGGTGATGACGAACGCGACACCGGCCATGCCCAGCAGGCTGAGCAGCGTGTCCATGTCGTTCTGGTCGGCCTCGGCGTGATTGGTGTAGCAGACATCGACGCCCATCGGCAGCCCGAGAAGCTTGCCGCAGAAGTGGTCTTCGAGTCCGGCGCGGATGATCTGCTTTCCGTCGTACAGGTATTCGGGGCCGATGAACCCGACCACCGTGTTCACCAGCAGCGGTTCCAGCACACGCGCCAGGCCGTAGGCGCGGGTCTCCAGGGTCTGCTGATCCACCGGCCGGCCGCCGGCGCCCAGGTGTTCGCCCGCCGAGAGTGCCGACCCCTGGCCGGTCTCCAGGTACATCACGTTGTCGCCCACCGTCCCTCGCTGCAGGGAGCGGCCGGCCTCGTTGGCCTCACGCAGCATCGACACGTCGACCCCGAAGCCGCGGTTGGCGCCCTCGGTGCCGGCGATCGACTGAAACACCAAGTCCACCGGCACATTCCGCTCGATGAGATCGACCGTGGTGGTCACGTGCGAGAGCACGCACGACTGCATCGGGATGTCGAAGCGCACGCGGACCTCGTCGAGCAGTTCGAGCAGGGTCGCGGTGGCCTGCGGTGAGTCGGTGGCCGGGTTGATCCCGACCACCGCGTCACCGGCGCCGAGCAACAAGCCGTCGAGCAGGCCCGCGGCGATGCCGCGCGGATCATCGGTCGGATGATTGGGCTGCAGGCGGGTCGCGAGCCGGCCGGGCAGGCCGATCGTGGTGCGGAACCCGGCCGTCACCTCGATCGACTCGGCGACCGCGATCAGATCCTGGTTGCGCATCACCTTGCTGACCGCGGCGACCATCTCGGGTGTCAGGCCCGGCGACACCTGGCGGATACGGTGTCCGCCAAGGGGTTCCGAAGCTCGTTCGAGCAGCCAGTCGCGGAACCCGCCGACCGTCAGGTGGGCGACGGGGCCGAACGCGGCCCGGTCATGGGTGTCGATGATCAGCCGGGTGATCTCGTCGGTCTCGTAGGGGACCACCATCTCCTCGAGGAACACCGTCAGCGGCAGGTCGGCGAGCACCCAGGCGGCGGCGGCCCGTTCGGCGTCGGATTCGGCTGCGCACCCGGCCAATTGGTCGCCGGACCGGGCCGGGGTGGCCTTGGCCAGCACGTCGACCAGATTCGCGAACTGGTAGGTGTGCCCGCGGACGGAGTGGGCGTAGGTCATGACAAACCACCTTCGGCGTCGGCGATCGCGGCGAACTCGTCGTCGGCGCTGGCGAAGACCAACCGCTTGCGGCTGTACAGACCGAAGTATGCCATGAACAGGGCGAATACGATGACGCAGCCGATCGCAGCCTTGACGTCCACCAGGAAGGTCGCGATCACCGCCAGCAGGGCGACGACCAACGCGAATCCGGTGGTGACGATCCCGCCCGGAGTCCGGTACGGACGTGCCATATCGGGCTCGCGGAAGCGTAGGACGATGTGGCTGATCATCATCAGCACGTAGGACAGCGCCGCGCCGAAGACCGCCATGTTGAGCAGCATCGCGCCCTGCCCGGTCAGCGACAGGATGAATCCGACGACGCCGGGCACGATCAGCGCGAGCGTCGGCGACTTGCGGGAGTTGGTCACCGACAACGCCTTCGGCAGGTAACCGGCGCGGGACAGGGCGAACAACTGGCGGGAGTACGCATAGATGATCGAGAAGAAGCTCGCGATCAGCCCGGCCAGACCGATGTAGTTGACGACGGTGGCCGCGGTACCCGACCCGAGTGCCTCCACGAGCGGATTGCCAGAGTCGGCCATCGCCGCCGCGCCGCCCGCGCCGGTGGTCAGGAACAGCACCAGCGCGCAGGTCAGCACCAGGACGGAGATCGCCGCGATGATCCCGCGCGGGACGTTGCGCGCCGGATCCTTGGCCTCCTCGGCGGCCAGCGGGACGCCCTCGACCGCGAGGAAGAACCAGATGGCGAACGGGATCGCGGCCCAGATGCCGAGGTAGCCGTGCGGCAGGAACGCGCTCGCGCCGGCGGCGTCGGTCGGGGCGATGTCCGTCAGATGTGCCCAGGAGAAGTCGCCGGCCGCGGCGACCCCGAAGATCAGCAGGCCGACCAGCGCGACCGCGGTGATCACGAACATCACCTTCAGCGCCTCGCCGACCCCGGCGAGGTGGATGCCGATGAACAGCGCGTACACGGCGAGGTAGACCCACCAGCCGTCGCGTATCCCGAACAAGCCGAGCGATTCGACATACGCGCCGATGAACGTGGCGATCGCGGCCGGGGCGATCGCGTACTCGATCAGCACCGCGGTGCCCGTCGCCATACCGCCCCAGGTCCCCAGCGCCCGGCGCGCGAAGGTGTAGCCGCCGCCCGCCGCGGGCAGTGCCGAGGACATCTCGGCCATGCCGAGCACCATCGCGATGTACATCGCCGCGATGACGATCGCGGCGATCGCCAGTCCGCCGAAGCCGCCCTGCGCGAGACCGAAGTTCCAGCCGGAGTAGTCGCCGCTGACGACGTAGCTCACGCCCAGGCCGGCCAGCAGCAGCCAGCCGGCGGTACCGGTCTTCAGACGGCGTTTGTCGAGGTAGTCGGATGCGGATGTCGGCGTAGCGGCACCGACGCCGGGATCAGTTGTGGTCATGAGCAGCGACGGTAGGCAGCGCAGATGACACTGTGATCGCCGTCACGTATCGGCGCCCGAGAATATCCGCGGCCGCGATTCTCATCGTGGTTAACACGGACGAAACACAAGGAGGTGGCGCCGAGTGCCGCCATCGGCCACTGTAGAACAGCCATGACATCGCACTCACCCCTCTATGTCGACGAGTCGTCGGTGGCCGGGCTGAGTCGACGGCAGCTACCGTTCATCCCCGTCTTCGCGCAGTCCGTCGCGGCGATCGCGCCGGCGGGGACGTCGGCGGTCACGCCGATGTTCGTGATCGGCGCGCTCGGCGGGTTCAGCGGTGTCGTGTCGTTTGCGGCGGCGATGGTCGTGGTGTTGCTGGTCGCCGCGTGCATCCGTCCGATGGCCCAGCGGCTCGCGGTGGTCGGCGGGTTGTACTCGTACGTCGCGCACGGTCTCGGGCCGCGTTCGGCACTGGTGACCGCGTGGTCGGCGGTCGTCGGTTACGGCTCGGTGGGGATGGCGTCGCTGCTCGCCGTCGGACTGTACCTGGCGCATATCGCGGTCAGTGTCGGGGTGGCCACGGTGGTGCCCCTCGTCTCGATGAGCGCGATCGTGATTGTCGCGGCGCTGGTCGCGTGTGTGTTGATGGTGCGCGGGATCAAGGTGTCCGCCGCGGCCACCCTCGCCGTCGAGGTCGTCGCGGTGCTGCTGATGGTCGGGTTGATGGTCGCCGTCGGCATCGCGCATCGCGACGTGCCGTGGTCGGAGGTGTTCGCCGCGCGCGCCGACCACGGTTTCTCGGGGATCGGCATCGTCGTCGCGGTCAGCGCATTTGTCGGATTCGAGAGTGCGACAACGCTGTCCGCCGAAGCCCGCAAGCCCTTTCTGAGCGTGCCGCGCACGCTGCGGTGGACGCCGGTGGCCGCCGGCGTCATCTACCTGCTGGCGGTGGTCGCACAATCGATGGCCATCTATCACGCTGACGAGACCGTCCAGTCGAGCAGCACACCACTGGCCGCGCTGTTCCTGGCCGAGGGATCGCGGGCCGCGTCGGTCGTCCTCGACGTCGGGATCGCCACCTCGTTCTTCGCGTGCGCGCTCGCGTCGGTGAATGCGCTTGTGCGGGTGCTGTTCTGTCTCGGCCGGGAGCGGGTCGCCCCGCCGGCCCTCGGGCGTGCGCACCCACGATTCCACACTCCGGCGATCGCCGCGGTGAGCGCGATGGTCGTCGTGACCGTGGTGCCGCTGATCTTCCTGTGGTGCGGCGGTGACCCGGAGGCCGGCATCCGGGACTTCCTGACGCTCTCCGCATTCGGGTACATGGGCAGCTACCTTGCCGCCTGCCTGGCCGCCCCCGCGCTGCTGCGGACCATCGGCGAGGCGAGCCGACGTATCACGGTGCTCGGGGTGGTGGGGGCACTCCTGTTGGCGGCGCTTCTGGTCGGTGCCGCGGTGACCGGCTTCGGGCACAGCACCGCACTGCTGATCGTCTATGCGGCCAGCATGGTGATCGCGATCGCCGTGGTGTGGGTCGTCGGCCGGGTCGCGCCCGAGCGACTGGGCCGGGTCGGGGTGTACGACGAGACGAGTCGCGACGACATCCTGACGGCGACACTGAGGTGAACCGTGACGGTGGGGTGCCGGCGTGGCGGTAGGGCGGGGGAGTAAACCCGACGCGGTCGCCCGATCGCTGCAGATCATCGAGGCGGTCGCCGATCTCGGTGTCGGCACCACCGGACAGGAGATCGCCCAACGGCTTTCGGTGCCACCGGCCACCACGTATCGGCTGTTGAATTCGCTTGTCGCGGAGGAGTATCTGGTGCGCACCGCCGACCTCCGCGGGTTCGCCCTCGGGACCCGATTGCGGTCGATGGTCGACGCCGCGACCGTCCCGACGGTGAATGCGCAAGCGGCCGAGCACATCGAGGACTTCCGTGGCGGAGTCCGTTTCGGCGTCCACATCCTCTACTACCGTCCGACGTCGGTACGGCTGCTCGACGCAGATCCTGATCATCCGTTCTACGGCGAGCGTGAACTCATGCGGTGTCCACACGCGTCGTCGGCGGGCAAGATCCTGCTGGCGTCGCGATCGCGGTGGCGGGACATGCTTCACCCGCCGTTGACCGCCCTCACCGTCCACACCGTCGTCGACCTGACGGTGCTCGCGGCGCAGATCGACGACGTCCGGCGCACCGAATTCGCCAGCGATGTCAGTGAACTCGTCGCCGAACAGGCGAGCATCGCGGTGCCCGTGTACGACGTGACCGGTGAGGTGCGCGGTGCGGTGATGGTCACCGGTGTGGCGTCGAGGATCGAGGCGCTCGTCGAACTGGCGCCCCGGTGCCGGGTGCTGGCGGCGACGCTGGGATCCCTGCTGTACTGACCGCGCAGAACTCGACCGGCTCCCTGGTACGTTGAACGCCAACGAGGCGGTCCAGGAGGGCGGATGCGATGGCGAGCGACACCGCACTGCCACGCGGTTCGACGCCCCGGGGAGCCCAGCGGCGACAGGAATTGCTCGATGCCGCCCTGCGCCTGATCGCGCGGGAGGGGCCGGGCGCGGTGACCTTCCGGTCGGTTGTGGAGGAGGCACACGCCAGCCATGGATCCATCCGCTACTACTTCGGCAGTAGAGAGGATCTGATCAGAGAAGCGCTGGCCCACACCGCAACCGCCAACATCAACGCGCTGGCCGCGGCCTGGCCGGACATCGACAGTGCCCAGACCGTCGACGACATGGCGCGACGGATCGCCGCGCACTGCGTCACGCAGATGATCGACAACGCCGACATGGGTATCACCATCGCCGAACTGCACCTCGCGGCGGCGCGGAGCGCGGAGTACCGGCCGGCGATCGTGGAATGGGGACGGGCGTTCGCCACGATCGCCGCACCCACGTTCGAGATGCTCGGCTCGGCCCACCCCGAGCACGACGCCGGTGTGCTGGTGAGCACGATCACCGGACTCGTGATCACCCAACTCGCTGTTCGCAGCGAGCAATTCGAGGACGACGTCCTCGCACCGACCATCGCGCAGCATCTGCGCGACATCGGAACGTCGACCGCCCTCACATAGCGGCCCGTTGACAACCTCTCGACCACACGCCTAGAGTTCTCCGCACGGAGAAGTTCTCCAAATGGAGCATTTTGTGCCGATCCTCGACCGATCGGATCGGCGTGAACCGTGAAAGGAACCCGATATGACCACGACAAACGCCGTCGACACCGCTCGATTCGAGCGCTTCGTCACCACCGAGCGCCAACGAGAGTTCCACCGCGACTTCCTCTCCGGATGGCGGGCGAACGAGTTCTGGGCCGACCTCGAGGTCGGCGTGTGGCAGGACCTGCCCGACGTCTTCGAGGTGCGCCAGGAAGACGTCCTGGCCTACAACCGGGCCGTCGGCGAAGAGCACCCGCTCTACGTCGATCCCGAGTACGCACGCGCCCATGCGCCCGGCGGGTCCGTGCTGGTGCATCCCATCTTTGCGACCACCGTCGTGTTCTGGTTCTCGCAACCCGGCCGTCAGGGCTCCTGGATCAGGACACCTGGCGCCCGAAACCCGTTTCAGCACTTCGTGATCCACGATCAGATCCGTGTGGGCGACAGGTTGTGGCTGCGGCAGGAGAACTCGGAACGCTTCCTGCGCCGGGGGAGCGCGTACGTGACGACCCACGGGCTGATCCGGGACGTCACCGGCAGAACCAAGGTCGAGACCTGGGGCACGCTGATCCTTCCCCGCACCCGCGAGGACGTCCGGGAATACGCCGAAGCGTGACCCGGTGCCACCAGAACCTATTCCACACAAGAGAATTGAGGAACCCATGACCGCCATCGCGACAACCCCCACGCCCTACCTCGACGACCTGACCACAGGCGATGCATTGCCGGAGGTGACCTACACCGTCGACCAGGACCGCATCGACCGGTACGGACTCGCCAGTCTCGACCTCAATCCGGTCCACATGGATCCGGTCTGGGCGGCCCGCGCCCAGGTGTTCGGCATGCCCGAGACGGTCCAACACGGGATGATGAGCATGTCCTACATGACCTCCACCGTCCTGCGTGCCTTCGGTCCGCTCACCGAGATCACCTCGGTGAAAAGCACGTTCACCAAGCCCGTCCCGGTCGGCACAACGATTCGGTGCCGCGGCGTGGTGCGCGACATCCACCTGCACGCCAACGGCACCGATCACGCGGTGATCAAGGTGACCGCCACCGACGACGCCGGGGACACGGTGGGCGTGAGTGAGATCTCCGCGAGGCTTCCGCGTAAGCCCTGACTCGGATCCCGGCTGACGTCGGCCGATCCGACGGTGTCACGACCGTCAGAACTCGACCACCACCGGCGCGTGATCGCTTGCGCCCTTGCCTTTTCGCGCATCCCGGTCGACGAACGCCCCACGCACCCGGTCGTCGAATGCCGGTGAGCACAGCAGAAAGTCGATGCGCACACCCTCGTTGCGGGGGAAGCGCAGTTGCTGGTAGTCCCAGAAGGTGTACCCGTCGGCATAGGGCGCCGCGGAGTCACGGAACCCGGCATCGGTGATCGCCGCCAGCGCCGCTCGTTCGGCCTCGGACACGTGGGTGCGTCCGTCGAAAAGTGCCGGGTCCCAGACGTCGTCGTCGGTGGGGATGATGTTCCAGTCGCCGGCGAGGACGATCTGTGCGGCCGGATCGTGGGCCAGCCACAGCGCGCCGATGTCGCGGAGGGCGCCGAGCCATTCGAGTTTGTAGGCGTAGTGCGGGTCGTCGAGGGCGCGCCCGTTGGGGACGTACAGGCTCCACACCCGAATGCCGTTGCAGAGTGCCGAGATCGCCCGGGCCTCGACGGCCGGCGGGGTGTCCCCGGAGCCGAACGTGGGCTGGCCCTCGAACCCGATCTCGATCTCGTCGAGACCGATACGCGAGGCGATGGCGACGCCGTTGTACCCGCCACCGCCACACAGTGCGACGTCGTAGCCGGACGCGAGGAAACTCATCAACGGGAACTCGTCGTCGCGGCACTTGGTTTCCTGCATGGCGAGCACGTCGATGTCGTTGCGTTCCATCCAGGCGACGACGAGTTCGGATCGGGCCCGGATCGAGTTCACGTTCCACGTGGCGAACCGCATGTCAGGCCTCGATCACGGCGATCGGTGATCCGGTGTCCCGCCAACGATTCTCGACCTCGTGTCGGTGAGAGGAGTCGGTGTGCAGCAGCACCGCGAACGTGGCGGGCGGATCGGCGACATCCCGGTAGTGGTCCCGATAGAACGCGAGAGAATCGGCGAACCAGCGCAATTCGTCGGGTGCCTCGCGTAACAGCTTCTCCGGGTGGGCGATCACGGTGAGATATCCGGCGGCGGGGGAGCCGTGGACATCCGAGTCGAGGTCACGCATGCAGTCGTCGAGGGCGTCCTTGTTGCGGCCGAAGTGATCCGGGAACTGCCACGCGCGCGCCAGCGAGTCGAGGAGGGTCGCCATGGTAGGCGCCGCGTCGGCGTCGAGGGTGCGGGTGCGGAAGTCGGCCGGGGGTGTGGGGAGCCGTTGCGCGACAATCACTCCCACACAGGCGCCGTCGCGCCCGGCATCCGAGAGGAATCGTCGTAGGGTCACGGCTCGATCTGCTCTGCTCATGTGCTGGGCCCTCGGATCATCACGAAACTCTGATAGTGGTCGTCGGTGTACCAGGCCGACCCGTCGCTGCCGGTCACGATGCGTTCGGCATCCCGGCTCTTCCCGGGCTTCTTCGGGTTGACGTCCCATTCCCGATACGTGATCGGGGAGCCGTTCTTGCCGGTCTTCGGGAGGTGGCCCTCGTTGTTGCGAAACACCGTGCCGCCCTTGGTGCCCGGTGCGTCGGCGGCGTCCGGCCACCGGCCGGCGTCGATCAGCGCCAGGGTCGCGGTGACCCGCGCCGGGACGGCGGCGGTGGTACTGGTGGTCGTCGCGGTGGTGGCCGGCATGGCGCCGCACGCGGCGAGCAGTCCCGCGACGGCGGTGACGAGCAGCCACGAGATCGTGCGGCGGTGCGGGTGCGTGGATGGGTGCATGCTCAGATCTCGACGTATCGCGACGTGTGGTGGAGCCCGAAACCCAGCCTGCGATACCAGGTTCCGGCCATCCGGTTGTCGGCCTCCACCTGCACATAGCAGCGATCCGCACCGCGGGCGGCACCCCAGCCGACCAACGCCGCGAGCACCGACGAGGCCAGTCCGCGTCGCCGTTCGTCGGGTGCGGTCCACAACGCGGTCACACCGAGCCACCGGATGCCGTCCGGCGCCTCGGTCACCGATGCCCGGCCGATCGCGACCGGGCGATCATCGTTGCCGACGGATGCCGCCGCCACCGGTCCGTGCGACGCGGCCACCACGTCGGCGGCCACCGCGACGTCGATGTCCGGACCGCGATATGCGCGCAGCCACGCGGCGCCGGGCCGGGCGTCCACACCCACGACCTCCGACGGATCCGGTATCCGGAGATCCGGGACGTCGGCGACGAGGACATGGATGTCGCCACTGGCCGGGCGCCCGTCGACCTGCCCGACGGGCAGCAGTCGGTCCGGCAGGGCGAGCAGGGTCGGCAGGCCCCGTTCGGTGTACCAGTCGCGGATCGCCTCGAGCGTCGATCCGTCTGCCCGCGCCCCGAACTCCACCGGCACCGCGGAGTTCGCCCGCCGGGTGAATCCGCCGCCGGCCCGCACCAGCCAGCCGTCGATCATCGTCGACACCAGGCCCGGCCACGCCGCCGCGGCGGCGGCCTCGAGGTTCCGGATCTCGGTGTTGCGCACCGTCAGTCGGGAGAGCAGCCGGATCGAGACGATCTCCGACCGCGGGATCGACGCCGGGGTGCCGTCGCGGTCGATCATCAGCGGGTCCCCGTCGTCGACGAGGATTCCGGTCACGTCCGACAGCGAGGGGCCGCGTGTCCCGGGGTTCGGTGTCGGCCGCCAGTCGGACGGCGTGGCCGCGCCGAGCCGATAACGCACCACCACCCGGTCCCCGGCAAATGGTTCGGTCATCGTCGATGCATGCCGTATCAGTCGTCGTCGTCGTGTCCGAACGGGTCCTCGACCTCGCCCGGCACCCACGTCAGGCCCGGTTCGCCCCAGCCGTTGCGTTTGATGGTCTTCTTCGCCGCGCGCGCGTTGCGGCCGATGAGCACGTCGACATAGAGGAAGCCGTCGAGATGGCCCACCTCGTGTTGCAGCATCCGGGCGAAGAAGTCGGAGCCCTCCAGCACCACTTCGTCGCCGTTGCGGTCGACGCCGGTCACCCGGGCCCACTCGGCCCGCCCGGTGGGGAACTGCTCGCCCGGCACGGACAGACACCCTTCGATGTCGTCGTCGGGATCGGGCATGGTCTCCGGGATCTCCGACGTCTCGAGGACCGGATTGATCACCTCGCCGCGGCGCCGCGTCGCGGTGCGATCGCCGTCGGGGCAGTCGTAGACGAACAGCCGCTTGCCCACCCCGACCTGATTGGCCGCCAAACCCACACCGTGGGCGGCATCCATCGTCTCGTACATGTCGTCGAGCAGCGTCACGATCTCCGGTGCGGGCCGGCGCTGCGCGTCGAGCTCCACGAGTTCGGTCGCATGATGCAGGACCGGTTCGCCGACAATGCAGATCGGGAGAATTGCCATGCGGCACAGATTACCGAGCGGGTGTCCCGTGCCCGCGAGTCACATCGCGAACCGTCGTCGGGATCGTGGTTAGATGTCTTCGAACCACATGGCTGTGATTTGCCGTTCGCGACGAGTGGCAGACCGACTCAGAATGTGACGTGCACGAGGCGATCTTGAGGGAGCGAGATGGACGGCGCAGCTGCGCGAAGCCAGAAGCCGGGCGAAGAACCCACACCCGCAGACCCTTCCGCCCACCAGCCGACCAACGCGACCGACCCGCATGAGGTCGGGGCCGACGGACTGTCCCGCCGCGAGCACGACATCCTGGCCTTCGAACGGCAGTGGTGGAAGTACGCCGGCGCCAAAGAAGAAGCGATCAAGGAGCTCTTCGGGTTGTCGGCCACCCGCTACTACCAGGTACTCAATGCGCTCGTCGACCGGCCCGAGGCACTCGCGGCCGACCCGATGCTGGTCAAGCGTCTGCGCCGGCTCCGGGCGTCGCGACAGAAGGCGCGCGCGGCCCGTCGTCTCGGGTTCGAGATCACCTGAACCACTGAGCTAAGGTTCTCGGTGATGAACCCAGATCGCGAACCGAGTCGACTCCCCCTGCGCGCCGGGGCGATGCTGTTGCTGGCCGTCGCCATCGTTTTCATCGGCCTCGGCTGGCACTCGGCCGCCACGAGCGGCGACAACCCGGAGAAGGCACTCGAGGCCGCGCAACGGCAGGTGACCACATCGGCGACGACGACCAGTGCGCCCGCCGCCTCGGCGTCGGCCGACAAGCCCACCCTGTGTGTGTTCAATGCGGGCACGATCGCCGGGCTCGCCGGTGACGTGACCGATCAACTGAAGGCCAAGGGCTATCAGACCGAGACCCCCGGAAACCTCTCCACGAGTTCGATCAGCGAGAACACGATCTTCTACGACGACGGCCAGAAGTCGGCCGCCGACGCCGTTGCCGCCGCACTGGGCGGCGATGCCAGCGTCGACCCCCGCCCGTCAGCGTTCACCGAGTGCGCCGACGGCATCCCGGTGATCGTGGTCACCCGATGACCCCGCGCCCGGACCTCTCGAGTTCGACAGTCCCACCCAGCACGGCCCGTTCAGATAGCAAGGAGTGACATGACCGCCAGTTCACACAAGCTCTCCACTGCCCGCCGCACGCTGGTGGTGCTCGCCGGCGCCGGCCTCGTCGGCGCCGCGCTGGCCGCATGTACCCCGGACGAGCAGGCCACCGACGTCCCCGGCACCACCCCTTCGGTGGTCACCGGCAACCAGGCACCCCCCGGTGAGGTCAAGGCGGAGGACGACATCGCCAAGTCCGCCAAGGGAGACGCCACCGCGGCGTTGATGAACAGCGCCGGAAAGGACATCGGCGAGGCCACCTTCACCCCGAGCGGATCGTCGGTGCAGGTGACCGTGCGGGTGAACGCTGCCAGCGGACTCAAGGCGGGCTTCCACGGCATGCACCTGCATCAGAACGGGGAGTGCCAGACCGGTGGCAGCGATGCGTTCAGCAGCGCCGGCGGCCACCTGCAGGTCGAGGGGCACACCGGGCATCCGGCCAGCGGCGACCTGATCTCGATCAACATCCTCAAGGACGGGACCGGCGAGACCGTCACGACGACCGATGCGGTCACGCTGTCGCAGATCACCGGCAAGTCGATCATCATCCACGAGAACCCCGACAACTTCGCCAACATCCCGTCGCGGTACTCACCGCCGGCTGACGAGCAGACGATGAACACCGGCGACGCCGGCCCCCGCGTGGCGTGTGGGGTCATCGAGGCACACGAGTGACCTCATCCGGGATCCGATGGTGATCTCCCCGATCGAGTTCACCGGATCGCCGACTCCGACCCTCGGTGTCGAATGGGAATTCGCGCTGACGGACAAGGAGTCCGGCGATCTCTCGAACTCGGCCGCGGCGCTGTTCGCGCTGGTGTCCGAGCGGTTCCCGGAGCGTGCCGGCAAGGTGCACAAGGAATTGCTGCGCAACACCGTCGAACTCGTCACCGACGTCTGCCGCACCACCGGTGAGGCCGTCGCCGACCTCGCCGCCACTCTCGACGCGGTGCGCGGACTGACCGACGAGGTCGGGGTGGACCTGTATGGGGCGGGGACCCATCCGTTCGCCGAATGGTCCACGCAGCTTCTGACCGAGGGGCATCGGTACGCCGAGCTGATCGAGCGAACCCAGTGGTGGGGGCGGCAGATGCTGATCTGGGGTGTGCACGTCCACGTCGGGATCAGCCACCGCGACAAGGTGCTGCCGATCCTCAGCTCGTTGCTCAACTACTATCCGCACCTGCTCGCACTGTCGGCGTCGTCGCCGATGTGGGCGGGCCAGGACACCAGCTATGCGAGCAACCGCGCCATGATGTTCCAGCAGTTGCCGACGGCCGGGCTGCCGTTCCAGTTCGGTACCTGGGGAGAGTTCGAGGCGTTCGTCGCCGACCAGAAGACGACCGGCATCATCGACCATCTCAACGAGATCCGGTGGGACATCAGGCCGTCCCCACACCTGGGCACCATCGAGGTCCGGGTCTGCGACGGCATGACCAACCTGACCGAACTGTCCGCGGTCGTCGCGCTGATCCACTGCCTCGTCGTCGATCTGGACCGGCGGTGGGAGGCCGGGGAGCGACTCCCGGAGATGGCGCCGTGGCTGGTGCAGGAGAACAAGTGGCGCGCAGCGCGATACGGTCTCGACGCCATCGTCATCCTCGACGCGGACTGCAATGAGCGACTGGTCACCGACGATCTCGCCGATCTGCTCGTCCGACTGGAACCCCTTGCGCGCGAACTGGATTGCGTGACCGAACTCGCGCGGGTGTCCGACATCATGGCCAACGGGGCCAGCTATCAGCGGCAGCGGGCGGTGTACGCGAAGGCGCACGACCTACGGGCGGTGGTGAGTTCGGTTGTCGCCGAACTGGATTGAGCCGTCGGCTCAGTCCCGGTTGCCCATCTCCATGTCCTCGCGATTCATCAGGCCGTCGCGGGCGCGCTGTTCCTGATAGACGAGCCGGCCGATGCGATGCGCGATCACCGGCGCGGTGATCAGCGCGAACAGCCCCGCCAGGATCAGCATGCCGACGTCGACGTTGTGGCCGAGTCGCAGCATTGCCCCGATCAACACCAGCAGCAGCCCGAAGGTCTGCGGTTTGGTCGCCGCGTGCATCCGGCTCAGCGTGTCCGGAAACCGCAGCATGCCGATCGACGTCGTCAATGCGGCCGTGGCGCCGAGGATCAACAGGATCGCGGAGATGATGTCGATGATCATGTCTGGTCATCCCGGACGCGGAAGCGGGCGATGGCCACCGACCCGACGAAACTCAGCAGCGACAGCGCGACGATCGCCGGCACCACCGTCGAATCGCGGCTGAACGCCGCCCAGGCGGCCAGGCCGCACATGCACACCGCGATGATGGTATCCAGGGCGACGAGGCGATCCAGCGTGGTCGGTCCGATCAGGAACCGAACCGTCGTCAGCACCGACGCCACCAGCAACATGCCGGTCACGATCACCCACACGTACGTCATCGGCGACTCCCGTCGATCTGAGCACGGTCGGTGTGGCGCACGCTGTGATAGTCGTCGTCGATACCGTGATACGGGCTCGGATGCCATTCGCTGTCACGCTCGAACGCCCGGATGAACGCACGCTCGACAAAGGCGATCTGCTTGTAGAACGCCTGCACCTGCTTCTCGGTCCGCACGTCGAACACGTGGATGTAGAGCATCCGACGACGATGGTCGATCTCGAGCACCATGGTGCCCGGCACCAGGTTGAGGTAGTCGACGGCCAGGGTGAGCACCATGTCGGACTTGATCGCCACCCGCACCCGGATCACCGCACCCAGCGGCGGCCGTCCCGGCCGGATCGCGGCCCACGCGACCTGCGCGCTCGACATGAAGAGATCGACGATCAACCGGCCGACCAGCACCAACAGCGCGAACACATGGATGCGGCCCTCGACCGGCACCCGCGGCAACGGCAGCACCGACACGACGAGGACGGCAAGCAGCAGACCGGCCAGCACGTTGGCCCAGGAGACGGTGCCCCACAACAGCACCCACACGAACGTCAACCACGCCAGCGTCCACAATCGCACGCCGACCTCACGGGCGTCGTTGCCGAACCAACGCGGTATCCGGACCCTCTCGCGCAGCCACACGAATCCGCGCACCACATTCCAGAAGATGAACAGCAACGTCACCCGCCAGGCGGTGATGATGCGTGACTTCATCGGCTCTCACCTCCCAACACGGCCTCGATGTAGACGCCGCGGTCACTGACGTCGGTCGCGGCCCGATCGGTGAAGCCGATGATCGGGCCGGCCCACACGGTGAGGACCAGCCCGGCGGCCACCATGATCCCGGTCGGCAGCACCATGCCCAGCGGCATCCGGCCGACGTCGGCGCGCTCGTCGAAGGCGACGTCGGAGCGCTCGTCGATCAACGCCGACGGTGCGCGGTCGGCGAGATCGCCCTCGGGCGCGTCGGCCCGCGGCCGCCAGAATCCCTTGGTCCAGATGCGGGCCATCACGTAGAGCGTCAGCAGGCTGGTCACCACCGAACCACCGACCAGCACCCACGCCAGCACCGAACCGTCCTGCACGCCCGCCTCGAGCAGCGCGACCTTGCCGATGAACCCGGAGAACGGCGGGATGCCGCCGAGATTGAGCGCGGGGATGAGGAACAGCGCGGCCAGCACCGGGCTGGCGATCAGCCCGCCGAGCCGCCGCAACGACGCCGACCCGGCCTGACGTTCGATCAGCCCGACCACCAGGAACAGCGTCGTCTGCACGAGGATGTGGTGGGCCACGTAGTAGATGGCCGCCGACAGACCGAACTGCGACGAGAGCGCGATCCCGAAGACCATGTAGCCGATGTGGCTGACCAGCGTGAACGACAGCAGACGTTTGATGTCGGACTGCGCGATCGCGCCGAAGATGCCGACGAGCATGGTGAGCAGACCCGCGATCATCAACACGGTGTCCATCGATCCACCGGGGAACAGCAGGGTGTGCGCACGCATGATCGCGTACACACCGACCTTGGTCAGCAGGCCGGCGAACACGGCGGTGACGGGCGCGGGCGCCGTCGGGTAGGAGTCCGGCAGCCAGGTGGACAGCGGGAACACCGCTGCCTTGATGCCGAAGGCCACCAGCAGCACGGCGAACAAGGCGGTGCGCGTGCCGTCCGGGACGTGGTCGAGTCGGGTGGCCATCTCGGCGAGGTTCAGGGTGCCGGTGGTGGCGTACGCGAAGGCGATGCCCGCCAGGAAGATCAGCGACGACACCATCGACACCATCACGTACGACGCGCCGGCCCGCACCCGGTCGGCGCTCGCGCCCAGCGTCAGCAGCACGAAGCTCGCGGCGAGCAGCACCTCGAACGAGACGTACAGGTTGAACAGGTCGCCGGCCAGGAAGGAGTTGCACACACCGGCGGTCAGGATCAGGTAGGTCGGCTGGAAGATCGACACCGGCTGCTGCTCGGAGCCGTCGCGGATACCCTGGCCGATCGCGTACACCACCACACACAGCAGCACGATCGTCGACACCACAAGCATCAGCGACGCCAACTGGTCGACGACCAGGGTGATGCCGAGCGGCCCGTTGGGGTAGCCCTTGTCGCCCCATCCGCCGATCTTCACCGCGAACGTGCCGTAGGCGTTGGTGAGGTAGAGCAGCATGCACGATGCCGCGAACGCCACCGCGATCGCACCGACCGTGACCAGCCGCTGCAACTGTGGGCTGCGGCCGAAGAGCAGCGAGAGGGCCGCGGCGACCAGCGGTACGAGGGTCGGCAGCGTGATCAGCACCGGAACCCACGACGGTTGCAGGATCATCGCGGGGCTCCTTCCGGGCTGTCTTCACGGTCGTCACCGATCTCGACGACGACGTCGTCGTCGGATTCCGGCATCAGGTCGGTCTCGATCATCGTCTGGTGGCGGGCCGCGTACTGCTCGGGTGTGAGCGGGTTGCCGTCGTCGTCGAAGAGGTCGCCGGCCACGGTGTCGGCCATGGTGACCGGGTCGTCGGTCCGGTCACGGTCGGGCGCATCGTGCAGCGAGCCCGACAGGATCTTCACGTCCTCGGTGTCGTCGTCGAGATCGTCGTCGTCGCGGTTGATCACGAACAGCCGGTAGACCAGCGACAGGACGAATGCGGCGACGCCCATCGTGATGACGATCGCGGTGAGGACCATCGCCTGCGCCAGCGGGTCGGCGTCGGCTTGTGCTTCCGACGAGGTCTGACCGACGATCGGTGGGTGTCCGGCGTGACCCGACACCACGAGGATCAGCAGGTTGATCGCGTTGCCACACAGCAACAGGCCGAGCAACATCCGGATGAGGCTGCGTTCCATCAGCAGGTAGGCGCCGCACGCGGCGAGCACGCCGACGACGATCAGCAGGCCGAGGTTGATGCTCATCGGCTCACCTGCCCGGCGGTCGGACTCTCCGGGGCCGGCGTGTTGTCGAACGCGGTCGATTCGACGTCGAGCCGTGCGCCGAGGCTGCGCAGGATGTCGAGGACGAGGCCGACGACGATCAGGTAGATCCCCAGGTCGAAGAACAGTGCCGTGACCAGCTTGATCTGCCCCAGGACGGGCAGCGTCACCGAGATCACCGCCGACGAGAGCGCGGGCGCACCCATCAGCATCGAGGTCACCGCGGTGAGAGTGGAGATCGTCAGCCCGGCACCCAGGATGCGGCCGGGTTCGATCGGCAACGCCTCACCGAGTTCATAGCGCCCGCCGGCGAGATAGCGGAGCACCAGCGCCAGCCCCATGGTGAGGCCGCCGGCGAAACCGCCGCCGGGTGCGTTGTGACCGGCGTAGAAGAAGTAGATCGACAACACCACCATGGTCGGGAAGATCAGGCGCGTCGTCGCCTCGAGGATCATCGACCGGTGGCGGGGGTCGCGGAAGTCGCTGCCCAGCAACCAGCGGGTGCGGTCCGGCGGGATCTGATCGTCCTCGTCGTCGGAACCGTTGCCGCTCAGTTCGGGATACAGGCGCGCGGCGTCGGCCACTCGTGGGGCCGCTCCGAACCGGCGGTTGCGGAAGACCATCGATGCGACACCGGTGGCCGCGACGATGAGCACCGATACCTCACCGAGGGTGTCCCACGCGCGGATGTCGACGAGCAGCACGTTGACCGCGTTGGCGCCGTGACCGTACTTGTAGGCGGCCTCCGGCAGGTCGACGTGCAGTGGTTGCGCGGAGCGGGCGGCCGCCGCGAACAGACCGATGATGACCAGGGATGCGCCGAACGCCGCGCCGATCAGCGCACGTAGCAGGCGGAAGCCGGTGGCATGGCGTGGTTCGGGTTCGGCGGGCAGTTTACGCAACACCAGCACGAAGATCACCAGCGTGAGGGTCTCCACCAGGAACTGGGTCAGCGCGAGGTCGGGTGCGCCGTAGAGCGCGAACAGCATGCCCGCGCCGTACCCGGTGAGGCCGACGACCAGGGTTCCCGCCAGGCGGTTGCGCATGACGGTGGCCGCGAGCGCGGAGGTGACCATGATGCCGGCGATCACCACCTGGGTGGCGGTGTCGAAGCCGCCGATCTCCAGACGGCTCCGCGACCCCAGGGCAAGGGCGACCAGCGGCAGCAGGATGGCCGTCGACAGGATCACGCTCTGGGTGATCGGCAGTGACCCGCGCTGCGTGTTCCGGGTCAGCATCAGCGACACGGTGTCCGCAGTGCGCAACGTCGCATCGTAGATGCGGTCCGCATTGAGGACGGGGCGATAGCGGAAGAGCAGGTCGCGCAGCTGGCGGGTCACCCAGAACAACAGCGAGCCGGCCACCACGACGACGATCGAGAACACCACCGGCAGGCCGAAGCCGTGCCACATCGCGAGATGCTCGATCGGATGCCCGTAGTCGGGCAACGACTCGGCATAGGGCTCGAACACGTCGCCGATCCACGGGCTGGCGAAGCCGGCCACCACACCGCCGACCGCCAGCACCGTCGGCGCGGCGAGGAACAACGAGGTGGGCGGATGCATCTTCGCGACCGCCGGGCTCGGCGTGGCGCGGACCTTGCGGCCGAACGCACCCCACAGGAACCGGCACGTGTACGCGAAGGTGATCACCGATCCGACGAGCAGCACGATGTCGATCGCATGAGCCTGCCACGGCAGGTAGGCCCCGGTGTCCCAGACGGATCCGAACGCCGTCTCCTTGCCGACGAAGCCGATGGTGAGTGGCAGGCCGGCCATGCTGGCGCCGGCGATGGCCGCGATCACCGCGAGCGACGGCAGACGATGGCCGAGTCGGGCCAGTTTGCGGATGTCGCGGGTTCCGGTCGCATGGTCGATGATGCCGACGACCATGAACAGCGACGCCTTGAACATGGCGTGGGCCAGCAGCATCGTGAGCCCGGCCATCGCGACGTTAGCGTCACCGATGCCCAGCAGGACCGCCATGAAACCGAGCTGGGAGACGGTGCCGAACGCCAGCACCAGTTTCAGGTCGAGTTCGCGCAGCGACCGCCAGCCGCCGATGACCATGGTGATCATGCCGAGCACGACGACGGAGATATGCCAGCTCGGGGTGGTCGAGAAGGCGGGGGAGAGCCGCGCGATCAGATAGATACCGGCCTTGACCATCGCCGCCGCGTGCAGGTAGGCGCTGACCGGAGTGGGCGCGGCCATCGCGCCCGGCAGCCAGAAGTGGAACGGCACGATCGCGGATTTGGACAAGGCGCCGATCAGCAGCAGCACCACCGCGCAGTCGACGTAGGAGCCGGAGGCGGGCGGATGGGCGATGATCTCCGACAGCAGATAGGTGCCGGTACGTTCGCCCAGCATGATGATGCCGACGAGCATCGCGAGGCCACCCAGCGTGGTGACCAGCAGCGCCTGGGTGGCGGCGCGGCGCGACGTCGCACGCACCGCGTAGAAGCCCACCAGCATGAACGACAGGACCGTCGTCAGTTCCCAGAAGACGTAGAGCACCAGCATGTTGTCGCTCGTGACGAGACCGAGCATGGCCGCGGCGAACGCGATCATCTCGCCGCCGAACACCTGCACGCGGGGCCGGGCGTCGTCGAAGTAGTGCGCGCAATAGCAGAGCACGAGGGCGCCGACACCCAGGATCAGCACCGACATGATCGCGGCCAGGGTGTCGAACCGGGTGACGATGTCCATGTGCAGCACCGGAACCCAGCTCAGCGTCTGCACCTCGGGCGGGTGTCCGGGTTCCGGCCAGTTCAGCAGCACCCAGACGAGCGCACCGGCCGGCGCCAGCGCGAGCACGTAGAAGCCGCGGGTACCGAGGGTCTTGATCACCGGGGGCGCGAGCAGCGCGCACAGCGCTAGCGCAGCCAACACAGTGATCAAAGGGCACTCCGTCTTTCGGTTCGGGCGGGGTGTCACGGGTGATGCCCGCGCGCTCTACCTTACCGTTACGGGCATGTTCGGATTCGGCTGGAGGTCGGCGCGGGCCGTCGTCGTGCTCGTCGGCGTCCTGGCAATTCTCGGGTTCCTGACCGGCTGCGGTGGCGACGAAACGCCTGCTCCACCGGGCGCCACCCTGCCGAAAGACTTTCCCACCGAGCAGGTTCCGCTGGTCTCCGGTGTGGTGCTGACCGCCGACGGCACACGCGCCGACGGATGGTCGATCACCGTGCAGGCGTCGGGGGAGGCGGGCAACGGCGTCGACGCCGCGGTGAGGACGCTCACGAAGAACGGTTACACCGAATCGCAGCGCACCGAGACCGGCGCACAGAAAACGATCCTGCTGTCGGCCGACAAGAACGGCACCACGTACTGGGTGCAGGTCGGGAGCACCCCCGGCGCGGCCGGGGGCGGATCGTCGGTGTTCTACCAGGTGACCGCGAAGTGAGGTCGGTGGTCTGTCGTCGTGGGGTTCGCCCAGTGCCGAGGTTCGTCCGCGGGGTCTTGACATCTCCGCGGTGAATTGACCGCGGACGTACCAAAACCCCGCGGAGGAACACTCCGAGGTCGCGGGTTCACCCGGCAAGGCCTGCGGTTCGCAGTGCCGCCACGACTCGCTTGTACAGGCGGTCGGGTCGCTGAAGGTCCGACCACGTCCATCGCACGACGACGAGTCCCTCGTTCCGCAGTGCATCCTCGCGGAGCTTCTCTCGGTAGATGACCTCTTCGGGCAGTCGTTCTCCGAATGGGCTGGTGCGGTGATACTTGAATCTCCCGTCGAACTCTCCGACGACGCGCAACCGACCTTTCGCATCTCGCCAGCCGAAGTCGCACCTCGCCTCCTCGGCGCCGTCCATGTCGATCCACACCACAACCTGGAGCTCGGGACGCGGGACGGCGGGGCACTCACCGAGTACAAGCCGGCTCAGTGATTCGCTCACGCTCTCCGAGTGGCCGTCGACGAGCGGGAGCGCGGAGCGCAACACGGCGATTCCTCGGTGTCGTTTCAGAACGTCGGCCTCGGCAACGATGTCATCCATCGATGCCCCCAGATGCAGCCCGGAGTCCAGCGCGCACACTGCCTGGCGCTGGTCCCCGACGCGTGCCACATTGCAGACCGTCCTGGCGACTGAGGTCACCCGGATTCCCTCGTGGAGCGCCACCGATTCGTCGCGAAGTCGAGCCTGGTGAACTATCCCGCGTTTGATACGCCGATCGGTGGTTTGCGACGTGAAGTGGACAAGGCCGATGTCGGGCCACAACAACGGCACGTCATGCACGGCAGCCGCTGATACATGGCTCACCACCCGAGCGTCGGTGCCCTGTTTGGCGACCTCGGTGACAATCGAGCGGTACCGGTCCGCGCGGGCCTGATGGGTGTCCGATGACTCCCGGTCTGCGGTCGGCAAGTAGACGCCGTGCCAGATGCGCACTCGCGTTCCCTGGCGGACATCTCGTGCGAGTTGACGGTCCGACAGCCCATTCGCGATCGCATCCGCGCGACGAAGTACAGGTTCATCCATGGAGCGATCATGGGTGGTGGGATGGTGTGCGCCGCCACAGATGGGGCCGTCATCCACAGCTCATGGGTGACATCGGGGAATGTGGACAGGTTCCTCCGCGGGGTCTCGACATCTCCGCGGTGAATTGACCGCGGACATACCAAAACCCCGCGGGAGGACACTCCGACGTCGCAGGATGACGGAGCGCTGTCCGGTTCGCCGGGTTTCACAGCGAACTGACAGTGACGCGGCAGCACCCGGGCAGGAGCCGTCGGGATCGTGGATCTCACTTCACCACTCGTCGAAAGTGAGAACACCGAACATGTCCACACCTCAGGGGGCACCCGCGGCCCAGCCCGACGCGCCGACCGCGGAGATCGAGTCGACCGGGCACGACCAAGAGCAGGGCGGTACCGCCCAGGAGCAGTACGCCAACATCCAGCAGCCGTACGGTCAGCCGCATACCGAACAGCCGTACACCCAGCAGCCGTACGGTCAGCAGCCGTACGGTCAGCAGCCGTTCGGCCCGCAGCAGCCTTTCACCGCTTCGCCGTACACCGCGCAACAGGGTGCTGCGCAGCAGGGTGCTGCGCAGCAGGGTGCCGCGCAGCCGGCGCAGGGTGTCACCGACAAGCTGCGTAACGCCATCATCGCCGGCGGAATCGGTCTCGCCGTGGTGTTCGGTCTCATCGGCTTCGGCGCCGGATACATCGTCGGAGACTCGTCCTCGTCGTCCAATCAGGGCCCGGGGATGAACATGCAGCGTGGCGGTCTGGGCGGGATGAATCAGATGCCCGGTGGCCAGGGTGGCATGGGTCAGGTGCCGGGTGGCCAAGGCGGCATGGGTCAGATGCCGGGTGGCCAGGGTGGCATGGGTCAGTTCCCGGGCCAGGGACAGCAGGGTCAGCAGCTGCCCGGCCAGACCACGACGCCCGGCCAGACCACCGTCCCGCAGACGGGGAGCGGTACCGGCACCGGAACCGGGACCGGCGCCTGAGTCACTCGATGCGACGCTCCGCGTAGGCCCGCAGGCTCTCCACCTGCGCCGCGTCGAGCGACGGACGCACCCGCGCCCTCGCCTCGACGACGTCGTCGGCGGTCACCGTCGCGGCATCGATGTCGCGACGCATCGCCGACAGCGCCGCCTCGCGTAACAGCGCCGAGCAGTCGGCGGCCGAATAGCCGTCGAGCTCGGCCGCCAGCACCCCCAGATCGACGTCCTCGGCCAATGGCACGGAACGGCCCGAGGTCCGCAGGATGTCGGCCCGGGCGGCCGCGTCCGGCGGCGGCACGAACACCAACCGTTCGAGCCGCCCCGGACGCAGTAGCGCGGGGTCGATCAGATCCGGTCGGTTGGTCGCACCCAGCACGACCACATCCTGCAGGGGTTCGACGCCATCGAGCTCGGTGAGCAATGCCGCCACCACGCGGTCGGCGACACCGGAGTCGGTCGACTGTCCCCGGCGCGGAGCAAGGGCGTCGATCTCGTCGAGGAAGATCAGCGACGGCGCCGACTCCCGCGCCCGCGCGAACAGGTCCCGCACCGCCTTCTCCGACGACCCCACCCACTTGTCCATCAGCTCGGCGCCCTTGACCGTGTGCACCGAGAGCCGTCCCGACGCCGCCAGGGCTCGCACCACGAACGTCTTGCCGCACCCGGGAGGCCCGAACAACAACACCCCGCGCGGCGGCTCGACGCCGAGCCGCGTGAATGTGTCCGGATGCTGCAGCGGCCACAACACCGCCTCGGTGAGCGACTGCTTGGTCTCCACCATGTCCCCGACGTCGTCGAGGGTGATCGATCCCACCGCGACCTCTGGTGAATCCATCCGCGACACCGGCCGGATCACGGTGAGCGCGCCGAGCAGATCGTCCGTGGTCAGCGCCGCGTCCAGCTTGTCACCGATGGCACGCGCCGCCGCCCGCAGTGCCGCCTCACGGCACAGCGCCGCGAGATCCGCAGCGACGAAGCCCGGTGCACGCGCGCCGATCAGGTCGAGATCGAGATGTCCGTCGGACGGCACATCGGTCAGGATGACGCCGAGCAGCCGGGCGCGGGTCGCCGCGTCGGGCAGTCCGATGATCAGTTCCCGATCGCACAGGGAAGGGTCGCGCAACCGGTTGTCGAGCCGCACCGCCTCGGCGGTCGTCGCGATCAACGCGACGTTGCCACCGACCGTGACCGAGCCGACCCCGGTGTCACTCGAGCCGCTCGCACCCCCGCCATCGGCAATCGCGCTGCGCAACTCGTCGAGGATCAGCGTGGACACCGGTTCCGGTGTGGCGGGTTCCCGCGCTGCCGGCAACAGTGCGTCGACGTCGGTGACGAGGAGGACGCCGCCCCGCCCGCGCACGGCCGCGATCGCCGACCGCACCGCGGCGAGCCGGGCCGATGCCTCCAGCGCACCGACGGTGGGGCCGTCGATCGCCGACACCGCGCGGTCGGCGCACACCGATCGGGCCACCGTCGCCTTGCCGACACCGGCCGGACCGGTGATCAGCACCCCGAGCCGCGCGGTGGCGCCGAGACGACGCAGCACCTCCGGTTCGTCGAGCGTGATGGACAGCCACTCGGTCAGCTTGGACACCTGCGCATCCACGCCGACCAGCGTCGATACCGGTCGGATCGGCATCGGCCGCGGCGCGGGCAGTGGAACGGAACCTGCCGGACCCGCCGGTGCGGCCGCGGCAAATCCGACGACGCTACCCGGCGGGGGCTCGGGCGGTGGGCTCGTCGATCTGCCGGCCCACAGCACCGCCGTGTTGGTCTGCACACTCACCGGACCCGACGGATCCGTGGCGGTGACCGTCAACAGTTCGTTGGTCCACGTGATGCCCACCGACAGCGTGAGCGCGCGGGTCGCGGTGCCGGCGGTCAGCTCGGGACCCAGGTCGCGCGGCAGCAGCGACACCGCGTCACCGACCGACACCACCTTGCCGAGCAACGCACGACGGAGGGTGGCCTCGTCGACCGACGCGGTCGCCAGCGCCGACCCGGAGACCGTGACCCGCGCCGCGCCGAACACCCGGACCGGAGCGAGAACCACCGACGCGTCCTCCTTCACCCCGGCGTTGGAGAACGTGATGTCGTCGAGCAGCGCCGTTCCGGTCGGGGTGCCGGGACCGGCCTCGGCCACCACGGCCGCGGTGACCCGCGCGCCGGTGATCGACACCGCATCCCACTCCCGTAGACCCAGCGCGGTCAGCACCTCGGAGTGCACCCGCACGATCCCCCGTCGTGAATCCGCCGCGGAAGGGTTCACCCGCGAGGTCAGCGAGAGGTGAACGGGCCGCGTCATGAGTGCGGCTCGTGCGTCGGGTCTGCCGCTTCCGCACTTCTCACCGGCCGTCGCAGACCCAGACGCGCCTGCGACCGGGCGGTCCCGCCACGCGCCCGACGACGCGTATGGGCACGGGCGATCGCCCGGCGTTCGGCGCGACGATCGGCCGGCCGGGTCTCCCACAGTTCGGGCCGCGATGCCACCCACCGTTGATTGCGCCAGGCGAACGGGATGTGCGCCAGATACGCGACGACCAGCACCATCATCAGGACATACGGGAAGGTGACGAGCAGGGCCGCACCGATCGCGACGAGGATCAGGACGCCGGCCAACGCACGGGGCGGTACCCGCGCGGTCTTCAGCGATGCGGTCGGCACCCGACTCACCGCGAGCAGAGCGACGAAGACCAACCAGCCGCCGACCACCGGCCACGACGTCCACCACCCGGAGCCGAACTGCTGCCAGACGGCGATCGGCAGAAGCGCGGACAGCGCGGCAGCGGGTGCGGGTACCCCGACGAAGAAGTCCTGGGTGTAGCCGGGCGCGTCATCGTCGTCGAGCAGGGTGTTGAACCGGGCGAGCCGCAACACGATGGCGCAGCAGTAGACCAGCGTCAGCACCCACCCGATACGATCCCCCGGCATGAGGCTGACGTAGACGATCATCGCCGGAACCACACCGAAATTGATGGCGTCGGCAAGGGAATCGATCTCCGCGCCCATCCGGCTCGTCGCCCCGATCATGCGCGCGACGCGGCCGTCGAGGCCGTCGAGCACCGCCGCGACGACCACCAGCGTCATCGCCAGATCGATCTTCTGGTCTCCGGCCATCCGGATCGCGGTCAGGCCGGCGCAGATCGCCAGGATGGTCAGCGCCGACGGCAGCACCATCCGGCCGGCGGCCGCCTGTTTGGACACCTGGGCGCCGAAGCGTGAGCGGTCGGGCACCGCCGTGGTGCGGCGGCGGGCATGGGCTCCGGGAATCCGGGGCGCACGTGGCCGATCGGGTTTGCGAGTGGTCGGCATCGGGTCAGGTCAGCGTCGCGAAGACGGTTTCGGCACCCACCGCGCGCTGACCGATCCGGACCATCGGGACGGTGCCGGCCGGCAGATAGACGTCGACGCGGGAGCCGAAGCGGATGAGGCCATACGTGTCTCCGACGTTGACCGTGTCGCCGACCCGGGGATCGCAGACGATGCGGCGCGCGAGCAGCCCGGCGATCTGTACGACCGCGACATCGTGTGTCGCGTTCGCGGACGGGCACCGCAGCGTCATCGTCGTGCGTTCGTTGACGCTGCTCGCCTCGGGGAGATCTGCCGAGACGAACGATCCGGGGGTGTGCGTCACCGCGGTGACCGTGCCGCTGATGGGCACTCGCTGCACGTGGACGTCGAAGATCGACAGGAAGGTCGAGATCCGCGGGCGTGGCGCATCGCCGAGCCCCGCTTCGGGTGGGGGCACCGCCTCGTCGATCAGCGAGATGGTCCCGTCGGCCGGCGCGACGACCGCACCGATCTCGGTGGGCGGAACCCGCTTCGGGTGGCGGAAGAACGCGGCCGATGCCGCGGCGGCCAGCGCCGCCGGGCGGGCGACCCAGGGGTGTCGGCGGCCGAGCACCGCGACGGCCGCGGGAACCGCGACGAACGGAATCCCTGCGCGATGCAGCGGCGGTATGGTCTCGCGGGCCAGGTCGACGAGGTGTCCGACTTCACTGGGCGAACCGTCCGGACGCGGGCGCCTGGCCACCATCAACCTCCTGATCACGCAAATCGTCCGGGATCTCCGGACACCTGTTTCAGCTTAGTTGGACCCACTCGGTGTGCGGGCCATTGCGGCGGACGCACCGGAGCGTGGTCTCGGTCTCGATACGCGTCGGGCTCGCTTCGCTCGCTCGTCGCAACTCGACCAGCGGTCGGTGGAGTGTCGGGCACCGGCTTGCTGGTTGCGGCTTGACCGGCGGTCGGAGATGGGTGTCGTGGCGGCTTGCTGGTTGCGGCTTGACCGGCGGTCGGTCTCGACACGCGTCGGGCTCGCTTCGCTCGCTCGTCGCTACTCGACCAGCGGTCGGTGGAATGTCGGGCGCCGGTTTGCTGGTTGCGGCTTGACCAGCGGTCGGTCTCGATACGCGTCGGGCTCGCTTCGCTCGCTCGTCGCTACTCGACCAGCGGTTGGTGGAGTGTCGGGCGCCAGTAGTCGGAGGCGTGTCGGCTCGCTTCGGCTTCAGCGAACCGGACCCAGAACGACGACGTCGACCGTGGTGCCGGCGGTGATCACTTCCGCGTCGACCGGAATGTCGATCAGCGCATTCGCCCCGGCGAGGTACCGCAGGTGGTGCGACGACGGTGGTCCGATCGGATCCACCGTCGGCTCGCCGCGTTCGTCGCGCCCGATGATCCCGCGCAGGAACTGCCGTTTACCCGCAGGCGAGCGGACGTCGGCGCGCAGCGTGGCGCCGAGCCGCTGCCGGTCGGGTCCCAGGCCCATCGCCGCGCGCAGCGGAGTCCGGATGAACACCTCGAACGAGACGAGCGAACTCACCGGATTGCCCGGCAGGGTGATGATCGGCACACGCCGGCCGGACGGGCTGACGTGGTGCCCGCATCCCTGTGGCATGCCGGGCTGCATCGCGACCTTCACGAACTCGACCGCACCACTGGTGGACAGTGCGTCCTTGACGACCTCGAATGCCCCGGCACTGACCCCGCCGGAGGTGATGATGAGGTCGGCGTCGTCGCTGATCTCGTCGAGCCGCGCACGGAACGCCGAGACGTCGTCGGTCACGAAATGCACGTGGGTCGCGTCCGCACCGGCCTCGATCGCCGCGGCGGTCAGCATGGGCCCGTTGGATTCGTAGATCTGCCCGTACCGCAACGGTTGTCCGGGTGTCACCAACTCCGAGCCGGTGGACAGCACCACCACCTTCAGGCGGGGCATGACCGCGATGTCGGTGATGCCGAGCGCGGCCAGCAGTCCCACCTGCGGTGCCCCGAGCCTGGTACCCGCACGCAGCGCCGTTTCTCCCGGTTCGATGTCGGAACCCGCGGACCGGATGTGCCGGCGGGCGGGCACCGACTCCCGGATCGTCACGAATTCGGTTCCGGCGTCGGTGATCTCCACCGGAATCACCGAATCCGCACCATCGGGGAGCGGGGCACCGGTCATGATTCGGTGGACCGTGCCCGGCGCCAGAGTGAGCCGGTCGGTCCGCCCGGCCGGAATGTCCTCGGCGACCGGCATCCGCACCGGCGAATCGTTGGTGGCAGAGGAGATCTCGGCGGATCGCACCGCGTAGCCGTCCATCGCCGAGTTGTCGAAACCCGGCAACCCGATGGGTGCGACCACGTCGTCGACCACCACACAGCCGAGCGCGTCGAAGACGGGGAGCCGCACAGGTGGTGGTTCGGAGAACAACGCCGAGACCGCGGCCTGATGGTCGGATACCGATCGCATGCGCTCAGCATGCCATCACCGGGTCCGCCGGATTCTCCGACCGTGCAGGTCGCGTGCCGCGCGACTAGATTCGATCAGCATGACGCTCGGTTTGCTGCTCGATATCGACGGGGTGATGGTCACCTCGTGGAAAGCGCTGCCCGGCGCCGTCGACGCCGTCAGCGCCCTCGCCGAACGGGCCTATCCCCGGATGTTCCTCACCAACACGACCTCGCGATCACGCGACCAGATCGCATCGGCACTCAACGATTGTGGATTCGACGTCGAGGCGTCGGAAATCCTCACCGCCGCCGCGCTGACCGCCCACTATCTGACCGCCAACCATCCCGGCAAACGGGTGTGGGTGCTCAACGAGGGTCCGATCGCCGAGGACATGACCGGCGTCGAGCTCGTCGACGACGCGGCTCGGGCCGAGGTCGTGGTGCTCGGTGGGGCGGGCCCGGTCTTCACACACGAATCGCTGTCGAAGGTGCTCGAACTGATGTTGGCCGGGGTGCCGGTCATCGCCATGCACCGGTCCATGACGTGGTCGACGGCGCAGGGGCTGTCGATCGACACCGGGGTTTACCTCGAGGGTCTGGAGAAGGCGTCGGGCCGCAAGATCCGCGCGATCGGCAAACCGTCCCCGCTCGGCTTCCGCGCCGCCGTCGATCGGATGCAGCTCGAGCCGACCCAGGTGGTGATGGTCGGCGACGACATGTACAACGACGTCCTCGGCGCGCAGGCGGCGGCGTTGATCGGGGTGTTGGTCCGGACCGGCAAGTTCCGCGAGGAGGCCCTGCGTGATCTGCAGCGGGACGAATTCGGCCCGGTGCCCGATCACGTCATCGACTCGATCGCGGATCTGCCGGCGTTGATGGAGAAGCTGTCGTCGTGAGCGGCTAGCTGCCCGACTGCTCCGCCTCGCGCTTGATCTTGCCGAGGGTCTCGGCCATACCCAGCTTGAGTTCGGCTTCGAAATCGGTGGTGCCGCCCATGAACTTGTCCACCAGGAACGCCGAGACCTTGGTGGTGCCGTCGCCGGCCTCACGACGCTCGGTGACCCGCACACCCGACTCCGACGGCTCGATGGTGTAGGACCACACGGTCCGGTTCTCGGCGATCCGGAACCCGAGTTCCTGATTGGGGGCGAAACGCACGACCTTGGCGGTCGTCGGCCAGACCAGCATGCCCCGGCGATTGATGTTGATCGATTTGGTGCCCAGCCCGACGGACCCACCCCGGATGATCATCTTGACGCACTGCGGGCTCCACTCGCTCATGCGCTTCAGGTCGGAGATCACCGCCCAGACGTCTTCGGCGGATGCGTTGATGTCGACGGATTCTTCGATCAATGGTGCGGCCACGGTGAGTTCCCCCTCGGTGATGTCCGATTCATGTGCGGCCCGAGGGTAACAGCATCGTGCGACGGTCAGGAAGCCGCCGGTTCAGAAGATGAGCGCGGTCCCCACGATCGCGCCGATCGCCAGGAACAGGGCGGCGCTGACGAAGCTGGCGGGGTGATCGTCGTCGAAGATGACCGTGTCCCCGAGTTTGCCGGGGGTGAGCCAGTCGACCAACACGAACGACCACATCATCACGGCGATCGCCAGGATCGTGTAGATCGCGGTGTAGAGCAGTCCGCGCCACAGCGCGAGACCGGCCGAGCTGTTGATGCCGCAGATGAAGACGATCGCGAGCCCGATGATCTCCGCGACGACGAGCAGCGTCGCGTTGCGCCGGTGCTCGGTCCAGAGCAGGACGCGCAGCCGCCCGGGAGTCACCAGATCCAGGGCGAAGAACCCGACGATGAACAGCACGATGCCGAGGATGCTGTAGGCCGCGGCGTGACCGAGGTTGTCGCGAAGCAGTTCCACGCAGTAACCATAAATGCCCGACGCGACCGACCGACGTCTTTGGCGCACACGGTGTCGCGGACGGATTCGGGTGCGAGTTCGCCACGTCGTCGAGTCGGCGGTCCCACCCTCGGTACGGACAGCCGGGTGCCCCGCACGCTTTCCTCGACGTCATCCGCCTAACCGCGCACGAGGAGCGATCAGGCGACAACTATTGACGCGTAACGACGCGTGGTGCGCGGTTAGGCGGGTGTGCGGTTGCGTGCCCCGAGCGGGGCCCGGCGTGCGGAACCGTCGATGGGGCATGGCATCTCCTCGGTCGAGGTGTCACATGCCGACAGCGGGGCCTGGTGTGCGAACCACTGATCTCGGCCCCGAAACGGCAACGCCGCGACGACCGTTGGGTCGTCGCGGCGTTGCGCGTGTTCGAAACGGGTCGGTCAGCCGACCGTCACCATGTCGTAGTTACCGACGTTGCGCGCCAGCACGGACAGATGATCGGTTGCGTCACCGAGGGTGTGCGAGATGCCGGTCAGCCGGGCGAGGTAATGCCCCACGGGATACTCGGCGGTGATGCCGATACCACCGTGCATCTGCACCGCTTCCTGGGCGATGTCGCGGCCCGAACGGTTGATCTGCAGCTTGGCGCGCGAAGCGATGGCCGGATCGCAGATCCCCGAGGCCAGTGCGGTCGTCGCGTACAGGCTCATGCTGCGGGCGAGCTCGAGCTGCACGTAGATGTCGGCCGCCCGCTGGGTCAGCGTCTGGAAGGTCGCCAGCGTGACGCCGAACTGCTTGCGTGTCTTGAGGTATTCGACGGTGAGGTCCAGCGCCCGCTCCATCGCGCCGACGGCCTCGGCGCACAGGGCGGTCTGCACGCCGACCTCTGCGTCGGCGATGACCTGAGACGCGTCGCCACTGCCGAGACGGGTTGCCGGTGTGTCGGAGAACACGATCTGGGCGCCGCGACGGCGGTCGCTGGTCCGGTACGACGTGCGGGTCACCCCACTGGCGTCGGCGTCGACGACGAACAGGCCGATGCCGTCGTCCGTGCGGGCCGACACGACGAACTTGTCGGCGCAATCACCATGGCCGACAAACGTTTTCGTGCCGTTCAGCGTGTCGCCGGCCGCCTTGGTGGCCACCGCGGCGCCCGGCCAGCGGTCGCCCTGCTCGAGGTGCGCGAACGCCATCAGGAGTTCACCCGAGGCGAGGCCACCGAGCAGCTCGGCGCGGGTCTCATCGTCGGCGGTCGCGGCGATCAGCGAACCCGGCAGCAGGACCGAGTCCAGGTACGGCTCCGGTGCCAGCGCGCGTCCCAGCTCGGTCATCACCGTGCTGAATTCGACCGGGCCGGCGCCCATCCCGCCGTCTTCCTCCGGGAAGGTCAGTCCGAGAATGCCGATGTCGGCCAACGACTTCCAGACTCCCTTGTCCCATCCGAGGTCGGTGTCGGTGACGGAGCGGAGTGTCTCGATGTCGTACTTGCGGGTGAGAACCTCGCGGACGGTGTCCCGCAACATCGTCTGTTCGTCGGTGAGTTCGAAATCCATGAATGATCCCTGTGTGTCCTAGGTCTGGTGAAAGGAGTTGTGGCGGTGCGGAATCAGAGTCCCAGCACAGCCTTGTCGATGATCTGGCGCTGGACCTCGGAGGAACCGCCGTAGATGGTGACCTTGCGGTAGTTGAGGTAGGTCGGAACACTGAGCTGCGCCCATTCCGGCGACAGCACATCGGCGCTGCCGTTGGCGCCACCGTCGATGGACGAGACCGGCAGGGAGTTCGGGCCGGCGATGTCGGCGATCAGCTCGGTCGCGGCCTGCTGCAGCTGGCTGCCCTTGAGCTTGAGCAGCGACGACGCCGGGTTCGGCTTGCCGTCGGCCGACGCGGCCGCGACGCGCAGCTGAGTGAGTTCCAGCGCGAGCAGCTCGTTCTCCACCTCGGCCAGGCGGGCGGCGAACAGCGGATCGTCGAGCAGGGTCTTGCCGTCTGCGGTGGCGGTCTCGCGGGCGAGTTCCTTCACCTTGGCGAGCTTGGTCTTGGTGTGGCCGACCCGGGCGATGCCGCTGCGCTCGTTGCCGAGCAGGAACTTGGCCTGCGTCCAGCCCTCGTTCTCCTTGCCGACGAGGTTCTCCACCGGGACGCGCACGTCGTTGAAGAAGACCTCGTTGACCTCGAAGCCACCGTCGATCAGCTGGATCGGGCGCAGCTCGACGCCGGGCGTGTCCATCGGGAACACCAGCATGCTGATGCCGGCCTGCTTCTTGGCCTCGGGATCGGTGCGCACCAGGCAGAAGATCCAGTCGGCGTACTGGCCGAGGGTGGTCCACGTCTTCTGGCCGTTGACCACGTAATGATCGCCGTCACGGACGGCGCGCGTCTTCAGCGAGGCGAGGTCGGAACCGGCCTCGGGCTCGGAAAAGCCCTGGCACCACCAGATGTCGAGGTTCGCGGTCTTGGCCAGGAACCGCTCCTTCATCTCCTGCGAGCCGAACTGCGCGATGACCGGGCCGATCATGCCCACGTTGAACGCCAGCAACTCGGGGATGTGCGCGAGGCTCATCTCCTCGCGGTAGATGTGGTGCTGGATCGGCGTCCAGTCCTTGCCGCCCCATGCGACCGGCCAGCCGGGGGTGGCGACTCCGTGCTCGTTGAGGATGCGGGTGACGTTCACCATGTCCTCGGGGTAACTGAGCTGACCTGCCTCCGCGCGCTCGCGCAGGTCCTCGGGAACCTTGGCGAAAATGCTGCGGACCTCGTCGCGGAATGCCTCTTCTTCAGGACTGAATTTCAGCTGCATGAGTTCTGTCTTACTCCTTGTCGCGATAACCGATGGACGTCGCCGAACCGTCGTGACGGACCCGGCTGTGCCCTCCGAACTGCACATGTAAGCAGTTGCTTAGGTAGCAATCTACCGTGTCCGCTCTCTTAATGCAACGATCTTTGCAGTAGCGTGGCTGCATGAGCACCGACGTGACAGCAGGGGACCGCCCCGTCCGGACGCGGCCGGGTGGCCGCACTGCGCGAGTGCGGTCGGCGGTCTACCGGGCGGTGGGCACGCTCGTCGACAGTGGTCGCGGCTCGACCATGACGATTCCGCAGATCGCCGAGGTGGCCGGCGTGAACCCGACGACCGTCTACCGCCGCTGGGGCACGGTCGACGCGCTCCTCGGTGAGGTGGCCGTGTACGTCCTGACCCGCGAAGAGCGCATCCCCGATCGGGGCGATCTCCGCGACGACCTTCTCGAATGGGCCGACGCGATGGCCGTCGACATCGACAAGCCGAATCGGCGCGCTCACCTGCGCGCCATGATCGCCGCCCGCGACGGGATCGTCGAGCTGTGTCCGAGCTGGGACTTCCGACGGCGCCAGGTCGAGGTGATGGTGGGACGTGCGCGTGACCGTGGCGAGGCGTCGCCGTCCGTCGCTCAGGTACTCGATCACATCGTCGCGCCGCTGTATGGAAAAGCGGTCTTCGGCCTCGCCATCGACGGCGGTTTCGGGGCTTCGCTCGTCGACGACGTGATGCGGCTGGCCCAGGAATGACGAAGGTCCATGCGTTCGGCGACGACTGTCTCGGTGAGCTCGATGCCACGGGTGTGGCCGCGTCGATCGCGGCCGGCGAGTTCTCCGCGGCAGAGGCGCTCGAGGCGGCGATCGCCCGCGTCGACGCCGTCGAACCGCGGCTGAACGGCATCTGTGTCGACGACCGTGATCGCGCTCGCCGCCGGGCGCGGGAAAATCATTTCCCGGCAGGATCTTTCGCCGGAGTACCGGCGGCGATCAAGAACAACACGTTGTTCACCGGCCTGCCCACGCGGCACGGATCGGCAGCGGTGCCGGCCCGTCCGGCAGTTGCCAACGAGCCCTTCACCGACCAGTTCCTGTCGACCGGCGTCAACATCCTCGGGGCCACCACGCTGCCTCCGTTCGGGCTCACGGCGACAACGGAGTTCGTCGACGACGAACCGACCAGAAACCCGTGGGACACCGACTACTCCAGCGGTGCCTCGTCGGGCGGGTCGGCGGTGCTCGTCGCCTCCGGGGCGGTGCCGATCGCCCACGGCAACGACGGCGGCGGGTCGATCCGGATCCCGGCGGCCGCCTGTGGACTGGTGGGCCTCAAGCCTTCTCGCGGTCGGCTGGCGCCGTCCCCGGAAGGCGAGGCGGCGCCGATCGACATCATCACCAACGGGGTGCTGTCCCGGTCGGTGCGCGACACCGCACGCTTCATCGCCGACGCCGAACGGTTCCGCCGCGCACCGGGCCTGCCGGAGGTCGGACTCGTCGAGGGTGCGTCGGTGCGCCGCCTCCGGGTCGGGGTCATCACCGACACCGTCACCGGGCAACCGATCGACGACGACACCGCCGCCGCGATGACGCAGGCCAGCGAGACGCTGACCGCACTCGGACACCACGTCGAACCGGCTCCGCTCCCCGTCGACGGGCGGTTCGTCGAGCAGTTCGCCGATTACTGGGCGCTGCTGGCATTCTCGCTGGAGTTTTTCGGAAAACGACTGATCGACAAGGGATTCGATCGCAGCATGATCGACCCGTTCACCCGCGGCCTGTCGCGGAAGTACGTGCGCGCGTTCTGGCGGACGCCGTCGTCGATCATGGGGCTCCGGCGGGCCGACGCCCGCTTTCGCGCCGTGTTCGACCGTTTCGACGTCGTCATGTCACCGACCCTCGGGCACACGACCCCGAAGATCGGATACCTTGATCCGGCAGGCGATTTCGACGTCATCTTCGACCGTCTGGTGCATTATGTGGCGTTCACGCCGGCCAACAACACCACCGGGACACCGGCGATCAGCGTCCCGATGGCGCAGACGTCGTCCGGACTGCCACTCGGCGTGCAGTTTGCCGCCGACCTCGGCCGAGAACGGACCCTGCTCGAGTTGGCCTTCGAAATCGAAGCGGCGCAACCGTTTGTGCGGATTCAGGATCGCTGAGCGACACCGCGTTCGATCGGGTGAGTGAAATGTGATGTCCACCATAACAATAAGGCGGGCCGAGATCTGATGATCTCGGCCCGCCCGTTGTCAGAGCTGCGAAAGGGTCAGTGCACCACAGCCTTCTCTGCTCCGACTCCGGTCAGCGAGCGGACCTCCATCTCGGCGTTGCGCTCCGGGGTCCCGCGCTCCGGCGACGTCAGGGTGCCGACGATGCCGAGGATGAAGCCCAGCGGGATCGAGATGATGCCGGGGTTTGCCAGTGGGAAGTAGGCGAAGTCGGCCGATGGGACCATCGAGGTGGCCGCACCGGACACGGCGGGCGAGAAGATGATCAGGACGATGGTCGAGATCAGGCCGCCGTAGATGCTCCACAGGGCGCCCCGCGTGTTGAACCGTTTCCAGTAGAGCGAGTACACGATGGTGGGCAGGTTCGCGGCCGCGGCGATGGCGAAGGCCAGCGCCACCAGGAAGGCGATGTTCTGGCCGTTGGCCAGGATGCCGAGGATGATGCCCATGATGCCGAGAACCACGACGGTGTAGCGGGATACGCGCACCTGGTCGGACTCGCTGGCCTGACCCCGCTTGATCACGCTGCCGTAGATGTCGTGGGCGAAGGACGCCGACGCGGTGATGGCCAGACCCGCGACCACCGCGAGGATCGTCGCGAAGGCCACCGCGGATATGACGCCCAGTAGCACCACGCCGCCGAGTTCGAACGCCAGCAGCGGTGCCGCGGAGTTCTGCTTGCCGGCTGCCGCCATGATCTTGTCCGGTCCGACGAGCGCCGCCGCACCGTAACCGAGCACCAGGGTGAAGAGGTAGAAGGCGCCGATCAGTGCGATCGCCCACACCACGGACTTACGGGCTTCCTTGGCGGTCGGCACCGTGTAGAAGCGCATCAGCACGTGCGGCAGACCCGCGGTGCCGAGCACCAGCGCGATGGCCAGGGACAGGAAGTTGATCTGTGACGTCAAGGACCCGCCGTACTGCGCGCCGGGCGCGAGAACGTCACGGGCGGCGATCTTTTCGTTCGACGAGCCCGAGATCGCATCCTGCGCCGAGCCGAGAATGCTCGACAGGTTCATGCCGAACTTGGCCAGCACGATCAACGTCATGATCGCGGCACCGGCGATCAGCAGTACCGCCTTGATGATCTGCACCCAGGTGGTGCCCTTCATGCCGCCGATGAGCACGTAGACGATCATCAGAGCTCCGACGACGGCGATCACGATCGACTGTCCCACGCGGCCCTCGATGTCGAGGAGCAGTGCCACGAGCCCGCCGGCGCCGGCCATCTGGGCCAGCAGGTAGAACAGCGACACCGCCAGAGTCGAGATGGCGGCCGCCAGACGCACCGGCCGCTGCCGCAGCCGGAAGCTCAGGACGTCGGCCATGGTGAACTTGCCGGTATTGCGCAGCAATTCGGCGACCAGCAGCAAGGCCACCAACCACGCCACGAGGAACCCGATCGAGTAGAGGAACCCGTCGTAGCCGTACACGGCGATGGCGCCGGCGATGCCGAGGAAGCTGGCCGCCGACAGATAGTCGCCGGCGATGGCGATGCCGTTCTGCGGCCCGGAGAAGCCGCGTCCACCGGTGAAGAAGTCGGCGGCCGACGAGTTGTTCTTGCTCGCGCGGATCACCACGTACATCGTCACGGCGACGAACGCGACGAAGATCGAGATGTTGGCGACGGGGTTACCGACGGCCGCGGCGACCACATACGTGTCGGTCATGCGTCCGGTCCTTCCAGTTGGGCGCGGATGGCGGATGCGCGCGGGTCGAGTTCACGATTGGCGAAGCGGACGTACAAGCCGGTGATGGTGAAGGTCGTGACGAACTGCAGCAGGCCCAGGATCAAGCCCATGTTGATGTTGCCCCACACCTTGGTCGCCATGAAGTCGTGCGCGAAGGCGCCGAGCAGAACGTAGACCGCGTACCAGATCAGGAAGAACGCGGTCATCGGGAAGACGAACTTGCGCAGCCGACGCCGCAGATCGGTGAACTCGGGACTCTGCTGCATTTCGATGAAGTCTTGCCCCGTCGGCGTATGCGGCGCCGAGCCGGGTGGATGTTCGATGGTGGACACACGACCTCCTGCGGTGACTGTGATGGCAACTCTGTCGCCGAGATTATTGAGGTGTGGGTCACAGGAGAATGGGGTGGTGCGGGTCACACGCCGAAGCCGGGCGGTTGTGCGCCGAACGGTCGATGCGGGCCGACGAACGGTGGCCGGTCAGCCCTTCGGCAGCCGCTCCACACCCATGCCGAGTCGCTCCGGCACGTGCATCCGGGCGAAGATCCGGGCTCGGTCCGGCGGCAGCCCGCTCGTGGTGGCCAGGCTGACCAGGACCATCGTCGCGAATGCCAGCGGTACCGTCAGCGCGGCGGGATATCCGATCAGCACGGCCGGCCAACCGCCGAGCGCCGTCTCGTCGACGGCGCCGGCGATCGCCAGGCTGGTCGCCAGGCCCGACGACACGCCGCCGACGATCAGACCCGCGATCGCTCCGGCCGGGGTCAGGCCGCGCCACCAGATGCCGAGCACGAGAAGCGGACACAACGTCGATGCGGCCACCGCGAACACCAGTCCGACGGTGCGCGACAACTCGAGTGACGCCGCCGCCAGGGAGAACAGGATCGGGATGATCCCGCCGATCACCGCGGCCACCCGGAAGTCGCGGACCCGGCCGCGCAGCACATCCGTGGACAGCGCACCGGCCACACTGACCAGCAGGCCCGACGACGTCGCCAGGAACGCGGCGATCGCACCCGCGGCGACCAGCGCGGCCAGCAGTTGTCCGGCGATCCCGCCGACGGCTGCGCTCGGCAGGAGCAGGACCGCGGCATCGGCGGTCCCGGTGATCAGGAGTTGCGGGACGTAGAGCCGCGCGAACACGCCGAGGATCGTCGGGAACAGATAGAACAACGAGAGCAGCGCGATGACCGCGAGAGCGGTGCGGCGCGCCGATCGGCCGTCGGGGTTGGTGTAGAAGCGCACGAGCACGTGCGGGAGTCCCATGGTGCCGAGGAAGGTGGCCACGATCAGCGAGAGCACCTGGAAGAGAGCATGATCGCCGCCCAGCCCGCCGCCCGAGGCGATCCAGTCGGCGCCGGTGGTGGGTGCGCCCTCCACGACCGGGGTCGCGGCGCCGGCGTCGAGGTGGATGACCGTGCCGGACGAGAGGGTGTGCGTTCCGGGGGCGGTGATGGGCCTCTCGTGGACCGGAACCCCGTCGAGCCGGCCGGTCACCGCGACTCCCGCCGTCTCCGTGACCGTCACGACCACGTCGGTGGTGACGTCGACGGTGGTGGCCACCGTGACGCGCGGCGGGACCGCGTCGCCCAGCGGAGATCGATCGGCGAAGAACACGCCGACCAGCACGAGCGCCGGAATCGCGATGGCGGTCAGCTTCAGCCAGTACTGGAACGCCTGCACGAAGGTGATCGACCGCATCCCGCCGCCGACCACGTTCACGATCACGATCGCTCCGACCGCGACGGCACCCACCCACACGGGCGCCCCGAGCAGGATGTGCAGCGTCAGCCCCGCGCCCTGGAACTGTGGGATGAGATAGAGCACGCAGACCACGACGACGACCATCATCGCGGCTCGCCGCGCCGCGCCGGACGCCAGGCGGAACTCGGCGAAGTCGGGGACCGTGTAGGCGCCCGATCGACGCAGTGGGGCGGCCACGAACAGCAGCAGACCCAGATAGCCCGCGGTGAATCCGACGGGGTACCACAGGGCATCGGCGCCGTACTTGGCCACCAAGCCGGCCACCCCGAGAAACGATGCCGCCGAGAGGTATTCACCGGAGATTGCCGCCGCGTTCCATCGGGACCCGACGCTGCGCGACGCCACCAGGAAATCAGAGGTGGTGCGGGCGAAGCGTCCACCGTAGGCGCCGACGGCGATCGTCGCCACGGCCGCGAGCGCCAGTGCCACCGCGGTGAGGGTGTCCACCGTGCCGCTCACCACGCCGCCCCGACCAGGTCAATGGTCATCGTCGACGACACCCATGAAGTCGCGTTCGGCCTGTTCGGCGAATCGGACGTAGAGGCGGCCGGTGACGTAGAGCAGTGGATACAGCAGCCCGCCCAGGACGATCCAGTTCAACCTCACGCCGCCCACCGCCACCGTGGTCAACCACGGAAACAGACTGCCCACCAAAGGAATCGCGACGATCACGGCAGTCACGCTGAGGCCGAGACGCAGCGCGAGCCCGAGTTGGGCGCGCATCAGTCCGCGGACGAGTGCATCGCCGACCTCGGTCTGCTCCTGCACCTCGACCCGGGTACGCACCATGCGAGCGCCCCGCCGCCGAGCCAGAACGACTCGTTCGCGCCGGGGCGGCTGGGCCGTCATCGGACGGTCCCGTCCTCGTCGTCGGGGATCGCGCCGGATCGGAACTGCCGCATCGGATCCCGGATCAGACGGTCTTTGAGTTCGCGGACCTGCCGCCGGCTCACCGGCAGCTCCACCGACTCCGATGCCCCGTTCTGCCGGACGCGGACCATCGTCGTCGACCCGTGCGTGCGCAGACCGGTGACCATCGGCAGCGCTATCAGATAGGAGCGATGCACTCGGTGGAAGCCGTGGTCGTTCCATCGGGAAGCCAAGGTGGACAACGGGATGCGCACCAGATGTGCGCCGGAGTGGGAGTGCAGGCGGGCGTAGTCGCCGACCGCCTCCACCCAGGAGATGCTGTCTCGCGGTATCAGTGACGTGACCCCGGACATCTCCACGGGTATGACGTCGTCGCCGGGTGTGTTCTGCGGCGACCCCGACTCGATTGGGCGCGAAGCGGTTTCGGTCGCGGCGAGGACTCGCGCGATGGCCTGGGTGAGTCGCTCGGCACGCAGCGGCTTGAGGAGGTAGTCCACGGCACCCACCTCGAATGCGTCGACCGCCTTGTCGTCGTGGGCCGTGACGAACACGATGGCGGGTGGGTCGGCGTACTTGGCGAGCACTCCGGCCAGCTCGAGCCCCGAGAGGCCGGGCATGTTGATGTCGAGGAAGATCGCGTCGATGCGCCGCTCGTTGAGTTCGCGGAGTGCATGGGTGGCGTCGGCGGCGCGGTACACCTCGGCGACCTCGGACTGCTCGCCGAGCAGATACGCGAGTTCGTCGAGTGCGGGACGCTCGTCGTCGACGGCGAGCACGGTCAGGGCCATCCCGGCTCGGTCACCTCCTCTCACGCCCGGATTCCGGCGCGGAACTTCGGGACCCGCATGCCGACCCGGGTGCCCGCGCCGACGCCCGTTTCGACCACTAGACCGTAGTCGTTGCCGAATGCGGCGCGCAGCCGATGATCGACATTGGTGAGTCCGACGTGCGCTCCGTCGGATTCGCTGCGCGCGCCGGGAACGGGGTCGAGGGCGTCGATGTCCCCGGACCGCAACAGCTCCGGGTCCATGCCGACGCCGTCGTCCTCGACGGTGATCACACAGTCGGAGCCTTCGTCGCGGGCGGTGATGGTGATGGTTCCGCCGCCCTTGCCGGCCAGGCCGTGCCGGACCGCGTTCTCCACCAACGGTTGCAGGGCGAGGAAGGGCAGCACCACGTTGAGCACCTCGGGTGCCACGTGCAGTTTGACGTCCAGCGACGGCCCGAACCGGGCGCGTTCGAGCGTGAGATAGCGGTCGATGTTGCGGAGTTCGTCGGCGAGCAGGGTGTACTCCCCGGCGGCCCGGAACGAGTACCGGGTGAAGTCGGCGAAGTCCAGGATCAGTTCGCGGGCCCGGTCGGGGTCGGTGCGGACGAACGACGCGATCGTGTTCAGCGCGTTGTAGATGAAGTGGGGGCTGATCTGGGCGCGGAGCGCGAGGACCTCGGCGCGGTCGAGACGGGCGCGAGAGGTCTCCAGGTCGGCTAGTTCGATCTGGCTCGACACGTAACGCGCCACCTCCGAGACCGCGCCGAGCATGCCCGGACTGGGCCGATGCGTCGTCGCCACGACGAGGACCCCCACCCCGGTGTCGGCGGCGATCAGGGGCTGCGCGATCAGCGCGCGCCACGGCGACTCGTCACCGCAGGGTTCGCTGACCATCACCCGCCGCTGATCGTGCTCGGCCGAGGAGGCCGCGCTGTCGGCCTGCTCGGCCACCTCGTCGGTCCAGAGCGCCTCGTCGGCGGATTCGTGGGCGAGGAGAGCCCCGTCGACGTCGTAGAGCGCGACCGCCTCGGCGGCGGTCAGTGCCCGCAGGTGCGGCAGGGCATCGCGGGCGGTTTCTGCCGACAGCCCCGGATGCAGTGACCGCGCGGCCTGCGACGCGGTCTGGAGCGCGAAGTGCACGGCCCGTTCGGTGGGTGTGGCCACCTGTCGGCGGGTCCGCAGCAGCACGACGAGCGTCCCGATGATGAGCACGATCAAGAGCGCGAACGCGATCGCGAGCTGTGCAGACATCAAACCTCCTGCGGTCATCTTTGCGCACCTGTGGATGGATTCGGGCGACGCTCGACGTATTCGCGGGCTGGATTCTCGCCTCCACATTGGGTCGTGACATTTCCGACGATCAGGCTGACGATGCCGAAACATCAGGAGGTGGCCGGTGAATGACGACGATTCCTTGGCGCCTGAGCGCTGGTCGCCCGAGGTACGACAGGCCGCCGCGCGCGTGGTCGTGACGATCAACAAACGGAACCGAATCCCACCGATCAGTGGCTGATCGACATCGCCGCCGGCAAGGAACTGCGCGATCACCGTCGTCGAATTACGAAGTCTCAGTAGACCGACCATTCGCCCTGCGCATAGCGGAGTATTCGCGGGTCCATCAGGGTCGACGGCGCCACGGGGATGGGTCGCCGATCCTGTGGGAAGACAGCGGCCGCCGAAAGTTCCGGAGCGGTCAGAAATCGCAGTGTCCCAGGGGCTTTCAACTCGAGCGGAGGAGCCTGTCGGCCGGCCAGCAGAAAGCCCCAGTCGCCGAACGACGGAACGTCGACATGGTATGGCCGCGTGCGGAATCCGGCCGACCTCAGCGTGGAATCGATGCACCAGAACGATTTCGGTGCGAAGTACGGTGACCCGGCCTGGACGACGGCGCGCCCGTCGGCGGCGAGGTGGGCCCGCACCAGCGCATAGAACTCGGTGGAATACAGCTTCGCCGTGGCCGATTCGTCGGGATCGGGCATGTCGACGACGATCACGTCGAACAGGTCCCGGTTGTCGCGCAGCCAATTGAAGGCGTCCGCGGTGATGACCGTTGCCCGTGGGTCGGTCATCGACCCGCGATTGAGCGCACGCAGCCGGGGCTGGGTACGCGCGATCCGCACCATTTCCGGGTCGAGCTCGACCAGCGTGGCCGCGACGCCAGGATAGGTGAGGACCTCGCGCAGCGCCAGCCCATCGCCGCCGCCGAGGATCAGCACGCGTGCATGGCTTCCCGCCATCGCCGGGTGCACCAGGGATTCGTGGTAGCGGTACTCGTCGATGGACGAGAACTGCAGATCCCCGTTCAGGTACAGCCGCGTGTCGGCGCCGAGCGGGGTGGACCGTTCGGTGATGACGATGTCCTGGTACGGCGTGTGCTCGGCCGCGATGATCGGGTCCCGGAACATGGCCTGCCGGGCGGTCACCTCGAATCGTCCGGCGAGCACCAGCCCGGCCACCAGCGCGGCGACCACACCCGCGGCGGCCACGCCGAGCACGATCCGCGCCGTGCCGGGCAGATCGCGCCGAAACACCGCGAACACCAGAAAGCAGCCGGCCACCGCATTCACCAGCCCGACGACCAACGCGCCCTTCAGCTGACCGAACAGCGGCAGCAGGAGAAACGGGAAGCACAGTCCGCCGATCAACGCGCCGATGTAGTCGACGGCGAACATGTCCGCGACGGCGCTGCCCGGATCCTGGCGCCGAATGCGTTGCAGGAGCACCATCAACAGCGGGATCTCGGCCCCGATGAGCACGCCCAGGACAAACGCGACCACCACGAGCGCCGGCGTGTACAGGGACAGGTACGCGAACGCCGCATACAGCGCCATCACCGACAGTCCGCCGAGCAGAGCCAGCGCCAATTCGATCGACGCGAACGCGATGATCGGTTGCGACTGGAGGGGTTTGGCCGCCAACGAGCCAACACCCATCGCGAAGACCATGACCGCCAGCACGATGGACGCCTGTGTGGCGGTGTTGCCGATCAGGAACGAACCGAGCGAGACCAGGGCCAACTCGTAGACGAGACCGCATGCGGCACAGACGAAGACCACCGCGAGCAAGGCGGTCCGCGACCAGCGTGCGTGCCGTTGGTCGACGGTGGAGCGATCGGCGTCCGTCGTCGCCGGCTCCTCGGTCATCGTCATCGGCCCGGCGCGGTCAGAGAACCGATACCGCGACGATGAGCGCGATGCCGATGTGTGCGACGCCGTGGACCCACACGGCGGGATGGCTCTCGGGCTGGATCACCAACTCGCCCAGCTTGCCCGGCGTGAAGAGGTCGATGACGAAGAACGTCAGCACCATGATGACGATGCCGATGATCGTGTACACGATGGTGTAGGTGAGTCCTTCGAGCAGTCGGCCCTGGCTGGCGACGATCGACGCCGCGACGATGATCGCGACCGCCCCCAGGTTCGAGCCGACGAGGATGCCCGCGTTGCGATTCCGGTCCGCCCACAGTTGCTGACGCAGATTACCGGGCGTCAGGACATCGACGACGGCGAAGGCCAGCAACATCAGGATCATTCCGGTCACACCGTAAGCAGCTGCCGCGTAGGCATTTTCGATCATTCTGGTGAGCATCGTGTCCTCACTGTGGTCGTCGGATGGTGGTCATGGTCATTTGCCTCCGCTGCCCGAGCCGCCGCCGCGGTATCCGCTGCCCGTGCCCGCGTAGTTCGGGGTGGGAACCCAGAAGCCGCCGACGTAGGAGTGGTAGTGCTGATACCCGGATGGATAGTCGCGGCTGAGCATCACGCGGGTTTGATTGGCGCCGTACGGGAACAGGCCGACCAGGTAGTCGGGATACTGGAGGAACTCGGCACCGGCGACGGCGTTCGCGCCGCTGACGTCGCCGGTCCGTTGATCGGTGGGCTGTTCGGCGCCGCTCACGTCGGCGGCGACGGTGCTCGGCGATCCGTCGGCGATGTAGGCAGACACATCACCCTCGTCGAGGCCGGCGTCGCGCTGATAGTGCGAGCTGATGTAGTTGCGCGCACCCGCGTCGCCGCTGATGCCACGAAAGGCATGCACCGAGTACACGATGACGATGGCCACCAATGCGGCCACGACGACGCCGAGGATCAGCAGGTTGCGGGTGCGCCGCAGACCCCGCCGTGGGTCCTCGCCGGAAGGGTATCCCCACTGCTGTCCGCCGGGCGGCTGACTCATCGGTCCGCCCTCCGCGGCAGCCGCAGTTCGCCGGTCGTCACGACGAGTTCAGCCGACTGCGGATAGGTGTGCCAGGTCTGCCAGGTGACGGTGTCGCCGAGCCGGTCGCCGATCACCGCGGTGACGGCCAGCGGTGAGCCGGGGAAGTGGCCGAGGACGGCCGGTCGCCCGCTGCCGGCATGCGCATCGATGCGGCGGGTCAGGTCGGCGACGGTCGCCGAGATGCGGTCGGGTTCGCACGCCTCGACGTGTGCGGTGAATGCGTAGTCGTCGTCGACGAACGACGCCGGCAGCGGAGTCGTGATGTCGGGCAGGCACGCAACGGTCTCGCAGAGCCGCCGCGACCCGTCGTCGACGACGACCTGATGGCTGGCGCCGAGGAGGCGCAGCGAGACCGCCACACGCCCGAAGCGGTGGTCACACGAGGCCAGCGGCTCCTGCAGCGCCGTCGTGAGCGAGAACCGCAGATGCTGCGACCGCGTGTCCGCGTAGGGCACCGCGAGATGGGTCTGCACGCTCACCGATCTGGGGTCGAGGAGGTCGGGTAGATGCGATAGTCGCTGCGCCCGAGCACGTCGCCGCGCGCACATTCCCAGCCGGAACCGAAGTCCTCGAACGACAGCCGGGCGGCGCCCGCCTCGTAGTCGTGATAGCGCATCGCACCCGCTCCGGCCAGCCCGGTCGTGCCCGCCGACGTGAACTGTGCCGACCCCGCCTCGTCCGAGGCGTAGCGGTGTCCGTCGAGTTCCACCGTGGCCGGCCCCGGCGCCAGCGTCACCCCGGACAGTTCCTGCCAGAGCACGACCTCGAGATCGGGGTCGTCCTCCACCGAGATCCACGCCTTGTGGCCGCTCCCCGTATCGAGGAAGTTCTCGGTCCACACGTAGCCGGACTGAGTGAGCCGCAGCGTCCCGCGCACCGCGTATGTCTCACCGCGGATTTCGACGAGGTCACCTGGTTTGAGGTTGCGCGGGTCACCCCGGACGGCGTCGTCGTCGGCGGTGGAGAACGGGTCACCCGGCTGGTAGGCGCGCTGACGGACGGCGTCGGTCTCGGCCTGGCGTAGCTTGCGGTTCCCCAGGAAGTTGAACACGACGACGATCGCGATGATCAGGAGCAGCGCGACGATGATGATCAGCAGGATCTCCACGCGCCGACCCTATCGTCTGACACGCAAATGGCACATACCGGGCGATCGGGCAAATGACCCGGTCGGTGACCCCGACGTGCGAATACCCCGCTCGCCGAGTTGTTCGTCGGCGAGCGGGGTATTCGTCAGCGCTTTGTGAACCTCCCGGGCGTCATCGCCGGGAGGTGACTCACGTGGTCAGTCGCCCTTGGTCAGTCGCCCTCGGAGGGAGACTCCGAAGCCTTCTCGGTGATCTCGATCGTGCGTGCCTTGACCGGTGCGGCCTTGGCGAGCTCGAGACGGAGGACGCCGTCGGCGAGCGATGCGTCGACCTTGTCGACATCGACCTCACCAGGCAGCGACACCCGGTAGTCGAACTTGCCGGTGCGACGGGTCTGATGACGTACCTCGCCCTTGCGTTCGACTTCGGTGGTCTCGCCGTGGACGTGCAGGACATTGTCGTCGAGCTCGACGTGGATGTCCTCGCGCTTGATGCCGGGCAGTTCGGCCTCGACGATGTAGGCGTTCTCGGTCTCCTCGATGGTGATCGCCGGGGTCCACCCGGAGGTGGTGCGGGCCGGTTCGACGCCGGCGAACGCCGCGTCGAACAGGTCGAGCAGGCTGCGTCCGTCGTCGAACGCGCGGAACGGCGTGAAGAACCCGAGGTCAGAACGACGCCGGACGGGGACGGGAGCGGTGGTGCGTGGCATGAGGAACCTCCTCGTTGAGGGTTGCTGTTACACATAGTTGAGCGCACCACGCTCAAGTTCTATTCCCGGCGTCGATCCGACCGTCGTCCTCGTTCAGGACCGGCAGGAGATCTCGATGCGGACCCTCGCAAGCTCGGGGCCTTACTCGATCAGCGGGGTGTGGCGACTCTTGGCGCAAGGCTCCGAGCACGGCGACGCGCCCCCCTTCGCTGATCGAGTAAGGCTCCGAGCGCGGCGACGCGCCCCGTTCGCTGATCGAGTAAGGCTCCGAGCGAAGCGAGGCGCCGCATCGAGATCACCCGGCGTGCCATCGGTCGCGATGGGTAGCTCGGCCGGCATCTCGAACAAGCTGCTGTGCGATGCACTCCTCAAACTCGACACCTGGGTCCACCCCCACCCGTCCACCAAACGCGATCCGCTCCCTCGATCCGAACCTGCTCCTTCGATCGGGGGAGCGGATCCGGATCGGGGGAGCGGATTCGGATCTCGGGAACGGTGACCGCCCGGGAGCCCACCCCCGGAGCACTGGCTGGTCGGGGTCGACCCGAACCTTGCACTCACCTCGGTCGAGTGCTAAAAACGACTTTGGCACTCACGGACCGTGAGTGCTAGGTCGGGACGGTGAGACCGGTACCGAATGACACACCGGTCGTCCGTCGCGGGCACCGAGTTCCGGCCATAGAAACCTAGTGTCACCCCCTATCGGAGGATCACTTACCCATGGCCAAGCAAATCGCGTTCGACGAAGAGGCCCGCCGCGGCCTCGAGCGGGGCCTCAACAGCCTCGCCGACGCAGTCAAGGTGACGTTGGGCCCCAAGGGTCGCAACGTCGTTCTGGAGAAGAAGTGGGGCGCCCCCACGATCACCAACGATGGTGTGTCCATCGCCAAGGAGATCGAGCTCGAGGATCCCTACGAGAAGATCGGCGCCGAGCTCGTCAAGGAAGTCGCCAAGAAGACCGACGACGTCGCGGGCGACGGCACCACCACCGCAACCGTTCTGGCCCAGGCTCTCGTCCGTGAGGGTCTGCGCAACGTCGCTGCCGGCGCCAACCCGCTGGGTCTGAAGCGCGGCATCGAGAAGGCCGTCGAGGCCGTCACCGAGTCCCTCCTCAAGAGCGCCAAGGAGGTCGAGACCAAGGAGCAGATCGCTGCCACCGCGGGCATCTCGGCCGGCGACTCGTCCATCGGCGAGCTCATCGCCGAGGCCATGGACAAGGTCGGCAAGGAAGGCGTCATCACCGTCGAGGAGTCCAACACCTTCGGGCTGCAGCTGGAGCTCACCGAGGGCATGCGCTTCGACAAGGGCTACATCTCGGGCTACTTCGTGACCGACGCCGATCGTCAGGAAGCCGTCCTCGAGGACCCCTACATCCTGCTCGTGTCGGGCAAGGTCTCGACCGTCAAGGATCTGCTGCCGCTGCTGGAGAAGGTCATCCAGGCCGGCAAGCCGCTGCTGATCATCGCCGAGGACGTCGAGGGCGAAGCCCTGTCGACCCTGGTCGTCAACAAGATCCGTGGCACCTTCAAGTCCGTCGCCGTCAAGGCTCCGGGCTTCGGTGACCGTCGCAAGGCCATGCTGGCCGACATCGCCATCCTCACCGGCGGCGAGGTCATCAGCGAAGAGGTCGGCCTGTCCCTCGAGGGCGCCGGCGTCGAGCTGCTCGGCACCGCCCGCAAGGTCGTCGTGACCAAGGACGAGACCACCATCGTCGACGGCGCCGGCGATGCCGACGCGATCGCCGGCCGTGTGGCCCAGATCCGCAGCGAGATCGAGAACAGCGACTCCGACTACGACCGTGAGAAGCTGCAGGAGCGTCTGGCCAAGCTGGCAGGCGGTGTTGCGGTCATCAAGGCGGGCGCGGCCACCGAGGTCGAGCTCAAGGAGCGCAAGCACCGCATCGAGGACGCCGTCCGCAACGCGAAGGCTGCCGTCGAAGAGGGCATCGTCGCCGGCGGCGGCGTGGCCCTGCTGCAGTCCGAGGGAGCCATCGACGCGCTCTCGCTCGAGGGTGACGAGGCCACCGGCGCGAACATCGTCAAGGTTGCGCTCTCGGCTCCGGCCAAGCAGATCGCCGTCAACGCGGGCCTCGAGCCCGGCGTCGTCGCCGACAAGGTGCTGAACTCCAAGAAGGGCACCGGCCTCAATGCCGCCACCGGCGTGTACGAGGACCTGCTCAAGGCCGGCATCAACGACCCGGTGAAGGTCACCCGCTCGGCGCTGCAGAACGCAGCCTCGATCGCGGCGCTGTTCCTCACCACCGAGGCCGTCGTCGCCGACAAGCCGGAGAAGAACCCGGCCCCGGCCATGCCGGGTGGCGACGAGATGGGCGGCATGGGATTCTGATCTCGTCTCCGACGAGGATGGGATTCTGAGTTAGTCTCAGGCTCAACGCTTTACCGACCGAAGGCCGGTCATCCCATGCGGGTGGCCGGCCTTCGGCGTTGTCCCGGCCAGCACTCCCCGGATCGTCCGCCAGCTCAGGATCGACAGCACCGAACCAGCCGAGAGCACACTGAACACCGACATCCACGAGCCGACCGAGCCGATCGAGAACGACGACCCCACGGAGCCGATCGATCCGAACGAGCCGATCGATCCGACGCTCAGCGCGGAATTGCGCGACCACAGACTCAGCACGGAATCGGTCGATCCGATCGACCACAGGCACCCATCGTCGTCGCGCTGGACTTCTTCCACGTCACACCTCTCACGCCCGGCCCACCGTCAAATCTGGCACCTCGACGACACCGTGGCAATGCCCCGCACCGCGCAGATCAGTGCTACGGATTTCCCAGTTTCCTGGGATGGGCCGCACGGCGCCGGGCGGCGACACTTGAGATATGGCGTCGACCAGCTTCGTGTGCGTGTGCGCTGAGGCATCCCTGCGCCGGGCACTTCTCGACGCGCTGAGTTCGCCCGACGTCGTCTACACGACGTTTCCCGACGAGCCACACGTGATCGTCGTCTGCGCGTCCACTCAAGCCGCGGCATCGTGGGTGCGCCACGTCCTCGCATCGGCGGAATCCATGATGTGCGCCTTCGTCGAGCAGCCGGGCACCGATGTCCGCCCGCCGCGCGGCCGGCCCGGACCGTTTGGTGAACAATCCAACTCACCGCAAGACCACTGAGCAGCCCACCACCGCGAAGTGGTGTGATGCGCGCGACAAGCGTGTCCTCAGATGTCCAACCTCTGTCTTCTACTGTCAAGCCACGAGCGGATATGGAGGGCAAGCTGGGTCACACCACGTCAATGCATATGGTGCAGCCCACAAAGGAGAACCATGACCACACCCGATCAGCGCCCATCCCCGTCCCTGGCCGGCCGCAAGATCTTCATCACCGGCGCGAACGGCTTCATCGGCCGCGCCATGTCCGAGCGTTTCCGTGCGCTCGGGGCGCAGGTCAGCGGCGTCGATCTGATTGCCGACGCGGACAACGGCATCGTCGCCGGTGACACCACCAAGCCCGAGCAGTGGTCGGAAGCGCTCGCCGGTGTCGACACCGTCATCCACACCGCGGCGATCCTGGGTTCGTCGCAGTCCCTCGAAAAGACCTGGAACGTCAACGTCCTGGGCACCAGCCGGGTGCTGCGCGCCGCGATCGACGCCGGAGTGGCCCGATTCATCCACTTCTCGTCGGTGGCCGCCTTCGGCTACGAGTTCCCCGACAACGTCGACGAGACCTACCCGGTCGCCGTCTGTGGCGACGTCTACACCGACACCAAGGTGAACTCCGAGGCCGTCGTCCTCGCCGCGCACGCCGCCAAGGAGATCGACGTGACCGTCATCCGCCCCGGCGACGTCTGGGGACCGGGCTCGGTCTGGGTTCGTTCGCCGATCGCCGAGATGCGCAAGCCCACCGGGTTCCCGCTGCCCGACGGTGGCCGCGGCATCTTCTCGCCCGTCTACATCGACAACTTCGTCGACGGCATGGTGCTCGCCACGGATTCCGACGACGCGATCGGACAGGTCTTCGTCATCTCCGACGGCGTCGGTGTGCCGTGCAGCGAGTTCTTCGGCCACATGGCGAAGATGAGCAAGGGCACCATCCGCACGCTGCCGATGAGCGTCGCGGTGCCGCTCGCCGAGGCCCTCGGCGGCCTCATGCGGCGACTCGGCCAGAAGACCGACCTGTGCGAGGGCACCATGCTGCTCCTCAACCGTCCCGGCACCTACTCGATCGAGAAGGCCGGCAAGATCCTCGGCTACCAGCCGCGTGTCTCCCTCGAAGAGGGCATGAAGCGCGTCGAGGAGTGGGCGCGTGCCGAGGGCGTCATCGACTGATGAACTCCTGAATCAGCGCAGAAGATTCAACCGCATGCCGGTCACCGTTGGGTGGCCGGCATGCGGCGTTCGGCGAGCCCGCGAGGTCGTGCGGTGGGTGGGGGCTCGTGTGCGCCGCCGTGCCACAGCGCACGCCACGCGATCGTGGGGCGCATCAGCGAGCTCGCGGGCTGCAGCAGGTTGGTGACCTCCATGAACGCGCGTGCGGCCACCGTGTCGCGGCGTGCCGCGACCTGCACCCGCCGGACGTATCGCCGGATCGGTGCGGGCGCGGGTGTCATCGACCCGGTGACACCGGGCAGTTGCAGGTCGGCGCCGGTCACGACGGTCCACGCCAGATCGGTCACCGCCGCCGCCTCCGGGTACCAGTGCCGTGCCAGATCGGGGTCGGTCAGACCATGCTCGGCGATGACGGCGTCGAGCCGCAGACTCTGCAGCGCGGCCACACTCATCCCCTGCCCGAAGACCGGATTGAAGCTGCAGATCGCATCCGCGATCGCCAGATGACCGGCCGGGGGGTGTGACAACGCCTCGAACCGTCGGCGCCGGCTGGACGGCATGCTGAAGGCGTGCGGTCGCTCGACGCAGTCGCGCTCGGCGATCAGCGTCGTCAGGTCGGGGCTCACGATCGTGGTGGCGAAGGCCCGGATGCCGTCGGGATCCACCGGCGGACGGTCACCGTAGTTGAACACCGTCACCTTCCAGGTCCCGGTTTCCTGCTGGATCGCCACACCGCCCCGGGGAATCTCCGGCGTGGCCGCGGACACGACGACGCGTCGGCCGTCGAGGTCACCCGTCCGGTGCGGCACCTCCATCGTGGAGTACCAGACGTTGATCCGGATCTCCTCGGACTCCGGGACAGGCAGGTCGAGCGCCGCGAGCCATTTCATCGCGTGTGCCTGGCGTCCGGAGGAGTCGATCACCAGGTCGGCGTCGATGACGTCATCGGCACCGGTACGCGGCCGATCGGACGGATCGACAGAGCGGAGGCGGCGCACCCGCAGGCCGGACACCCGGCCGCGGTCGCCCGTCAGACCGGTGACGACGAGCTGGTCCCGGATCTCGACCTGGGGGAGTCCGCGTACCCGGCGTCGAACCGCGGCCTCGAGGGCCGGTCGGGACACCGCGATGCCACGGCATCCGAGATGGCAGTCGGCCAGCAGGCCGCCGCCGAGGTACCACCGCCCGGTGCTGCCCATGTCGCCACTGCCGTGGCCGCCCTGGGAGATCAGTTCGGTCGTGATCCCGGGGAACAGCGCCTCGAGGGCATCACGCCCGGAGGCGAGCAGCCCGTGGGGGTGGGTGGCCTGCGGAGTGCCGGGACGCGGGCGCGCGTCGTCGGGGAGGCGATCGCGTTCGACGAGCGTGATCCGCCCGGTGTGCCTGGCCAGGACGGCAGCGGAGAGCAGTCCACCGATGCCGGCGCCGATGACGACGACATGCGGACCGGTGCCGGGCGTGGCGGGTGGTCGGGCAGCGAGGGTGCGGGGTGCGACGGTGGACATCGAGACCTCCGGTGGCGAGTGGGGCCGGACAGGACTCGCTCACGATCCCGCCGCGCTCTGCTCACTCTCCAGTCCGGACGCTGCCCGATCACTGCCCATCTGCCGGTCGACCGTCACCGGATGTGTCGGCGACACCATGGAGTTCCCATTTCCACAGCACCTCGGTCAACCGCTCCGTGCCCGCCGCCAGGTGACGACGGTAGGTACTGAACGGCATGCCGAGCACCTCGGCGGCACGTTCCTGGGTCGTCGCCGGCTGCACGTAGGTGCGATGCAGGGCGCGCGCGGCGCGGTCGAGTGCGGGATCGGCGGCGACGACGTCGAGGGCCGCTCGGGTGACCTCGGCGAGTCTCGCGGCGGCCGCGGCCGGCGATGGCGCGGGTGGCGCACACCCCGGAGGTGCAGCCAGACGGGAACCGGCGAGTGGTCCGGCGGCCAAGCGGTCGGGGCGATGCAAGTCGCGCAGCATCGTCCGCACAGCCGTGCCGAAGTCGGTGCGCGACAGCGCAACCGGCGACATCGTGCGCTGGGCCGCAGGCGCATTTCCCATCTCCACCGCGGCCAGCGACTGCAGCCACTCGTCGTAGGGGCTGCGCAGGAAGTCGCGCGCGTAGACGGTCAGGGTGGTTCCATCGCTCTGCGTGAGTCGGCCGAGCGGCTCGAATCCGATGTAGTCCCAGACCGGGATCCACTTCGGGCCGTGGGTCGAGCTCACGGCCACCCACCCCAGGCCTGGCGCCATCCACTCGCGCAACGAGAGGCCGGCCACCATGTCGGAGACCGGGCCCAGGCCGTCGAGGTCGTGGGAGTCGGCGATGAACTCGTGCAACACCCGCTCGCCGGGTTCCGGTGGTCGACGGTCCGCGAGCATCTCGAGTACGGTCGCCGTCGCCCGATCGGGACCCAGGTCGCCGGCATGATGCGGGTCCCACGCGAAAACAGCTGCCCCGCACGATTTCTCATCGGAATCGAGAATCATGTGCACCGAGTCGGGCGAACGTTCGGCCCAGAAGGCCGCGGTCGCCGTCCGCGCCGGCCCCTCCGACGTCAGCATGATCGCCCGCAGGTCGTCGGCGTCGGCGGGGCGGTAGGGGTGGGTGGACATGGACCCGAGTTCCTCGAACGAGTACAGCGAGGCGGCCGCCGGGTTGCCGCGGTGCAGATAGAGCAGATCCGCTGTCGCACGCTGTAATTCGACCCCGTCGAGGCGGTGCATGCGGTCCACGATCACTGTTCGGATGCGTTGGTGCAGGTGGGTGAACGACTCCTGGTCACGCCAGCGGAGATCGGCGTCGAGGGCGTCGGCGACGATGTCGTGTACCGACAGGCCGTCCGGGTGCGACACGGCATACGGGCGTTCCCGGAGCCAGGCCAACACGTCGTCGGCCGTCGTGTCGTCGACATCCAGGACGTGACGGAGCATGGCGCGATCGACACGGCGGGCATGCCCGCAGACGTGGAGTGCCTCGCGGTGTGCCGGTCGATCGACGTCGTCGACGAAACGTCCGAGCAACCGGGTGGCGGCGTCGGGGCAGTCCCGCAGCATCGACGACGCGGCAGCCTCCGCGCGCGTCCTGTCCGGCGCGGTGACCCCGGTTGCGGCTCCGGAATCCCGCCCGTCGGCGCCGTAGTGGTCGACCGCGATGACCAGGGCGAGCGGGTGACCGTGGGTCTCCGCGACGAGATCGGGCACCGAGATCGGTGGCACGCCACGACCGAGCAACAGTGCCGTGGCGTCCTCGGGGCGCAGGTTCCGCAGGGACAACACGGTCAACAGGTCACGCCAGCCCGGGTCGGTGCGCCACTCGTTCGACGGGGGATGACGACCTGCCAGGATCACGCGGTTCCGGTCGGACAGGTGGGCGATGAGGTCGTCGCGCATCCACCGTTCGAGCGGACGCAATGTCTCGGCGGTGTCGATCACCAGGACCGCGTCGGGGGTCAGTGCCTCGGCCGGCGGTCCGTCGTCGCCGGCACTCGCGGCGATGCGCAGTGCGGCGGCGAAGCCTGCCCGGTCGGCCGGGGTATCGGCGCCGTCGAGCCGGATGCAGGGTCGGTCGCGGTCGACGACGAGCTGCTCGACCGCGTCGAGCAGACAGCTCTTGCCGACGCCTCCGGGACCGTGGACGAACATCACGACCGCACCGTCGGGGTCGTCCAGAAAGGTGGCGATCCGAGCGAGTTCGCGGTCGCGCCCGACGGGCGCATGTCGTCGAGCAGCGCGCAGGCGAGCCGAGATGGTGTGACGTTCGTGGGGACCGGCCATCGTGACTCCCGTCGCTGCGGGCCGACGATCCGGCCCGACCGCTGACCTGAATTCCAGCACAGGACATCGGCCCGTGGAAGCTGTTCGAACGGACGAATGACTGCGGACCGAGTGCAATCGCGGACGGGAAATGAGTAGTCTCACCGGGTTCTGGGCCGACCGCGGCCGATAGTGTCGGCCACATGTTCGTGACCACCGCCGCCGTTCACCGCCCGGGGAGGACCAGATGACCTACCCACCGCCGGGCTCGCCGATGTACCCCGACATGCCACCGTCGGGCATGGCATATCCGCCGGGTCCGCCGCGCGCGCCGGCGGCACAACGCTCGACCGTCGATCTCGTCATCGCGTCGCTACTCGCGCTCGTCTACCTGGCGGGCACGGCCTTGATCCTGTTCTTCAGCCTGTTCGCGGTCATGGCCACCGATGCCTGCAGCGACGTGCGACCGTGTGACTACGACATGCTCACCTACGGTTACCTAGTCCTCTGGGGCGGCTCGGCGGGGATCGTGCTCGCCTTGGTGGCGGGGATGATCTGGATGTTCGTCAGGCGGCAGTGGATGTCCTGGATTCCGTTGTCGGCCATCGTGCTCGAGGTGGCGGTCGTCGTCGTGGCGGTCGCCCTGGCCCAACAGATGCAGTGACGGGCGCGAGCTCGGCACAGCGCCGGCTCGTCGTCGACCGACCTTGGCCGCGTCCTCCTGGTAGGTTCCCGTTCTACCGGAGTACGGAACGGCCAACCGGGGGTGGTGAGGGGTGCAACCGAACGCTCGACCAGGCGATGGCGTCGATCCGCTCCCGGCACCGCAGGCACTCGGACGTCTCGGCCACTGCGCACGTGAAACGGCGCGCTTGATGGTCGGGAGGAAGGTACATCTCTCCGAGCGCAACCTGGACAGGCGAATCGCGTTCACGGACGGCTCGATCGGCCGTGTCTATCGGGAAACGACGGCCGATGTCGACACCGTGGGCGATCCGGTCACGCTGGTGGTCGGATTCCGGTTGCGCTGGGTCGGCGGTCAGCGAATGGCACACACCCTCTTTCGTGCTGAAAGCATCTGCAATACACCACTTTTCGTGGGATTCCCCGGATTCGTGTCGAAATTGTGGCTGGCGCACGATCAGCACAACCTCTATCGGGGCGTCTACGAATGGGACGGGGCGCGGCGCGCGAACGACTACGTACGTGCCCTGTGGTGGGCGCTGGCGGTGGTCAGCGACACGTCGAGCATCCGGTACCACATCGTGGCGGGATCGCACCGGGATCAGACCCTGTCGGACCCGCCGGACACCGCCGCGGGGCAGTGGTGGCGCCCGATGCCGGCCGGCGGTGACGGACCGAAATAACTCGATTCGGATGAGGGCGGCCGGACGCCGGTCATGTCACCATGCGTGCCATGACGCTGACCGATCCGGGTGCCCCGAGCCCGATCAAGACCATTCTCAACCTGCGCGACCTCGGTGGGTGGATCGGTGTCGACGGCCGACCGGTCCGCGGTGGCCTCCTGTTCCGATCCGCCGGGCTGCGCCCGCTGCACGCCCCGGACCGCGAACGATTCGACGAACTCGGCATCCGGACGATCTACGACCTCCGGTCCGCCGCCGAACGCCGGGCACTGCCGGACCCGGAGTTCCCCGACGTGTCCGACATTCATCTCGACGTCCTCGCCGACGCTCCGAGCGCGCTGCCCGGCAACCTCGACGCCTACCTCTCGGACCCCACCAAGGTGGCCGAGGCCACCCGCGAGTTCACCGGCGACAACGCGAAGGCGCTGATCGCGCAGACGTATCGGGAGCTGGTCACGATGGGCAGCGCGACCGACTCCTATCGCATGTTCTTCCTCGGACTGCTGGGTGGGCGACCGGTTCCCGCGCTCTTCCACTGCACCACCGGCAAGGACCGAACCGGTTGGGCTGCTGCATCTTTCCTGACCCTGATGGGTGTTGATCGCGATGACGTCTACCGCGACTACCTCCTCACCAACGATCGTCTGGTCCCGGCTCTCAAGCCGGTGTTCGACGAGTTCGCGAGGGCCGGCGGCGACCCGGACCTGCTGCACCCGGTCCTGGGTGTCGACCGGTCCTATCTCGATGCGTCGTTCACCGAGATGGAGCGCACCTACGGAACGATCGACGGATACTTCACCGACGCCCTCGGCATCGGCCCCGCACAGCAGCAGGAGATGCGCCGGATGTACCTCGCCACCGAGTGAGTGCCGTCTGCCACCATGAATCCATGACCGAACCCTCCGTCGCGCACCCCCACCTCCCTACCGTGAACAACCTGCGCGACGTCGGCGGCCACGCCGCCCGGGACGGCCGCACCGTCCGGCGCGGCGCCGTGTACCGATCGGCCGCGCTCGACAAGATCTCCGACGACGACGGCCGCGTGCTGCTCGATCTCGGTGTCCGCACCATCTACGACCTGCGGTCGGCGGCAGAGGTCGACGCCGCACCCGACCCCCGCCTCGACGGTGTCGCCGGCGTGCACCTCGACGTCCTCGCCGATGCCGAATCGATCTCGGCCCCGGCGAGTCTCGACAAGGTGCTCAGCGACCCGGAAACGGTCGCCATCGCCAACGAACGACTCGCCGACGGTGGCGGAATCACGGCACTCACCGCGTCCTATCGCGAACTCGTGCAGCTGCCCAGCGCCCAGGCGTCCTATGCGACCCTGTTTCGCGGACTGCTCGACGGATCGGGCGCCGTGCTGTTCCACTGCACGGCGGGCAAGGACCGGACCGGTTGGGCCGCAGGAGCATTCCTCACGCTGCTCGGTGTCGAGCGGGACGCCGTGTACCACGACTATCTGCTGACCAACGACCTCTTCCTGCCGGCCATCGCGTCGGTGTTCGACGGCTTCGCAGCCGCCGGCGGCAACCCGGATCTGCTCCGACCCGTACTCGGTGTGCAGGAGCAGTACCTCGATGCGGCATTCGCCACCATGGCAACCGAATTCGGTACCATCGACCGCTACTTCGCCGACGCCCTCGGGATCACCGTGGATCAGCAGGAAGCACTCCGCGACAAGTATCTCGAGGGCTGAGTCACCGCCCGCGCAGCGAGTTCCTCGCCGTCCGGACACCGTCCGCATCGTCGACGAACCGCCCGTCGCAATGGCCGCGCAATGCGCGCGAGACAGATTGGATGACAGCGGGATTGAACGCCTCGGCGGTGTGCTCGACGCCCCCGTCGGGGGCGATGAACGCTGGCAGCGGAGTGAACCGGCACTGTCCGCCGTCGAGATCCCCGGTGACCCATTCGTAGGTGCTCCGAATGCCGTAATACCGTGCCGCGCCAGGAGTGTCGTCTCCTCGGTTGAGCGCGCGGAGATACGGGCTTCCCGGGCAACTCATCTCGTCGGTGCCGGACTGGCCGCATCCGCCCGGTGAACCGTATTGTGGTGTGCCGATGGCGATCACGTTGCTCACGTTCGGTGCGCCACCGAGCATCTTGGCGTAGTAGCGGATGGTCAGTCCGCCGATGCTGTGCCCGACGAGCGATATCGGCGAGGCCGGATGCGCCGTCTTCGCCTCCGCCACCATGGCGGCCAGGGCGCGCGCGTCGCCACGCAGATCGGTGCCACGCAGATCCGTCAGCCGAACCCGGTATCCCTCGCGACGCAGCGATTCGGCCATCGGGGTGTACAGCGTCCCGCCGAGCAGCTGGCCGGGGACGATGATCACGGTGCCGCGATCGGTCGGTGCCGCGTGGGCCACCGCGGGCGCGACAGCAGATGTCGCCAACGCGAAGGCCGCCCCGACGGTCATGGCGATGCGGTGCAGGAGTTTCATGCCCGCATGCTAACCCCTGGGTTAGGTTTGCCTAACCACGCCTATCGGAACACCGCGCACGTCGTGGTGCCGTGTGCGACCAGTTTGCCGTCGGCGGAGTAGACCCTGCCCTCGGCGGTGGCGGTGCGGCCACCGACGTGGATGACGGAGCCCTCGCCGGTCAGCTCGTCCGCGTCGGTGGCGACCGGGCGGATGTAGTTCACCTTCAGCTCGAGGGTGGTGTAGCCGACCCCGGCGGGCAGTGTCGTGTGTACCGCGCAGCCCATCACCGAGTCCAGCAGGGTGGCACAGATGCCCCCGTGCACGATGCCCAAAGGGTTCGCGAAGTCGGGTTGGGGTGTCACGGCAAAGGTCACCGCCCCTTCGTCGACGCGCACCGGCCGCATGCCGAGCAACCGGCCGATGCTCGGGTGGTTGTCGCGGTGCGGGTCGTCCTTCCAGGCGCGCAGCAGGTCGAGACCCGACATGGAGAGCGGGTCGACGGAATCGGCGGGAGTCGATCGCAGGGTCGTCATGATTATGTATGGTTGCATAGAACGACCCGAATATGAAACCCTGCATAGAACCCGAGGTGGAAAGGGTGATCGGCGATGGCTGCGGACTCGACCGTGACGAGCGGTGCGCTGGGCGCCGGCGGTCCGCGCGACCGGATGGTGGTGCATGCCGCCGACTTGATCGGGCGGGACGGCGTCGCGGCCACGTCGATCGGTGATGTCATCGCGGCGAGCAACGCACCCCGCGGCTCGATCTACCACCATTTCCCGGGCGGCAAGACCCAGCTCATGACCGAGGCGGTCCACTACGCCGGCGACTTCATCTCGACGCGGATCGCCCGTGAACATTCGGGCACGCCGGCGGAGGCGGTCGTTGCGATCGGCGGAGTGTGGCGTCGCCTCCTGGTCAACACCGACTACGAGTTCGGGTGTCCGGTCCTCGCCGGGGGGCTCGCCCGACGGTCCGAGCCGGCGGTTGCCGACGTGGCCGAAGAGGTCTTCGAGGGCTGGACCGCGCAGATCGCGTCGCGCCTCATCCACGAGGGGGTCGACGGGGAGCGTGCCGACTCGCTCGCCCACCTGATCATCGCGTCCATCGAGGGCGCCGTCGGGTTGTGTCAGACCCAGCGCAGCGTCGCGCCGCTGGACCGGGTCATCGATGAGCTTGCTCGGCTGTGCGCGGCGGCCGCGGAGTAGCGGGATCCGAATTGACCAGCCTTGAATAGCCGAAACGTCCCGAAACGTACTCGGCCCCGACCTACGCTGTGGCAATGAAATCTGTCGGGATCAGCCTCGTCACCGCGATTGTTTGCGCTCTTGCCATCTTCGTCGCTGCACCGGGACCCGCAGCCACTGCGGCTCCGTTGGACCTCGGGTCCTCATCGTTGGGAAGTTCCGACCCGAACAGCGTTCACCTGAGGGCCATCGGAACCCTGGGTCACATCAAGTACACCGTCACCAATGTTCCGGTGCCCCCGAGACCCTTGGTGACCCCGCGAGCCTGCAACACCGTGGCCATTGCCCTGGTTGCCTCTGCGCTCGCCGTGGTCCCGTCGTTGTTCGAGTACCTCAGCACCGGGTCGATCAGCGTCGCCCAACTCATCGCCAGGCTCAAGCAACTCGGAGCGTTCGGCGGTGCCGACCTTCTGAAGAAGGCCGACGACGCGGGAACGGTCACAGGCACCTTCGACGTTCGCGCGGGAAGCTATGCCCTGGTCACCATCTGTAACATCAACCCGCTCTCTCCGGTCGGCAGTGTGAGCAAGTCGCTGATGGGTATCGCCTTCGCGACGGCCGGCCCGGATCTGGGTTCCAGTTCGGGTTCGGGTTCCTGACCGCCGGCAGGCGCTGCCGTTCACGCAACCTACGCGATCATCGGTCACGACGATCGCGTAGGTTCTTCTCCCACAAGCATTGAGTGCGTTGCGGCGGTTGACCCGCGGCAACGCACTCGGATGTCGCGGGGGAGGTCGACGTCATGACGCCGGTGTATCGACAGTTGCTGGGGTCGGATTTCGATCGCCTGCATCCCAACGTCGCGTGGCGCTACGGCGTCGACTCGACGTCGAACGTGGCCCAGGTGGCCACCGGCATCTACGAATCCGTCTACGTCACCGCTGCGCTGCCGCCACCGTTCTTCTGGTACTACGCCAAACGCAACGCACTGCCCGCCAAGTCCAGCCGGATGGTGCCGTTCACCCAGCGTCACTATTGCTACGTCGACGAACTGCAACGCGAATGTCTCGCGGTGCTGCGCACCTTCGGCTACACCTCCGGCCCCCGCGACCTCAACTCGCTCCTCGTCTCCGGACGCGACGGCCTCGTCGACTACTTCGGTGACGGCCCCGAACTGCTCTACCCGATCGAACCGTCGGTCACCAAGTCCGGCGAGCTGCTCCTCGAGAGCGGACCCATGCGGTGGCTCGGACGCGGGCCCAAGGTCGGGATGAAGGGCATGTTCGCCGCCCAGCTCAAGTACATCGAGGGATGGGACGAGTCCCGGCAGCGGTTCCGCTGCGACGCCACGGTCCGCAACCCGGTCATCGGTGAGATCCTGCACTTCCGCGGGTGGTTCACCGCCGTCGACCAGGCCTGCGCACTGCGCGAGATCCCCGACGAGGCGTGGCCGTTCCGGCTGGTCGACCGCGAAGCCTGATCCGGCCACACCGCGAACACATGGTTCATCTCGTCGTCGTCGGGTGCGCAGAGTAGGTTCTGTCGCATGGCTGTAACCGCGAGTATTGAGTTCGATGTCGCCGCACCACCGTCGGTCGTGATGGAAGTGCTGATGGATGTGGAGTCCCTCCCTGACTGGTCCGGTCCCCACAAGGAGGCCCAGATCCTCAGTGAACACGCGGACGGCACTCCGCAGCAGGTCCGCGTCGTGGTCAACGCCATCGGTATCTCGGACGAACAGACCCTCACCTACACCTGGACAGAGAACACCTGCAGGTGGACCTTGATCGAGGCCAAGCAGCTGAGCGAGCAGCACGGCGTCTACACCGTGACCGAGAACCCCGACGGCGGGTCGCACATCGAGTTCGTTCTCGACATCGACCTCAAGATCAAGATGCCCGGCATGATCGTCAAGCGCGGGCAGAAGATGGCCGTCGACACCGCCAAGAAGGGGCTCACGGCCGAGGCCGAACGCCGAGCTCAGGGCTGACGTAACGGCGGCGTTTCGCCTGCCACCCGCTGCGCCCGACGTCAGGGGTAGTGGGTACGCTGGTCGCCAAGTGTGGGGGAAGTCCATGCGCGTGGCGATCCAGGAGGCCAAAAGTAATGCGTATCAACAAGTTTGGGGCTAGAAGCGCAGCTCTGTTGGCCGGTGGTGCGGCGGCGGCGTCGTGGATGATCGCGGTCGGCGGCGGCTCGGCGCACGCGACCGACTGTGTCGCCACCAACGGGCAGCAGGTGCAGCACATCGTCGGACTCGGTGGCTGCGGCGCCAAGGCCGGCGCCGGCAGCACCGCCCGCGCCGTGGATTCCAGTGGCGCGGGCACCGCCGTGGCCGTGGCCGACAAGGGCGGCAACGCCAACGCCCGCAACCTGCAGCCGGGTTCCACCGCGCTGGCCGGCGCCAACTCCGGCGGGACCGCCTACTCGGTCACCACCGGCCCCGGTGCCTTCTCGGTGGCGCAGGCCCGACAGGGCGGCGTCACGGTGTCGGTCGGTGGCTGGGGCGGTCAGGCGGTCGCCGGACCGACGGGTGCGGCATGCCAGGGCAGCTTCGCGACGGCGTTCGACAGCACCACCGGCAAGGCCTGCCTCGGCGCGGGCGTCATCGACCTGCACAACTGACCTCTGATGGCGAGGTGAACCGGGTCAAAGGGCCCGGTTCACCCGCAAGCAACACGCCGTTTGCCTGCTGCGCATATCGTTGAGACGTGACCGAGTTACACGATCATGCCATCGACTCCTCTCCCGAGATCGGACCTGATTTCAGCGTCCTGAACGGGAGAGAGGCCCTCCAACATCTCGTCGACCTGCACAACACGACGCAGTTCACCGTCAACGACGACGATGACGACGACCCGGTGCTCCTGACGTTGCCCGAGCGCAACGTCGTCGACACCTGGCGTCAGGACTACCCGTACGAGGAGCGGATGAGCCGCCGCGAGTACGAGGTGACCAAGCGGCGGCTGCAGATCGAGCTGCTGAAGCTGCAGAAGTGGTCGAAGCAGACCGGACAGCGACACCTACTGGTATTCGAGGGCCGCGACGCCGCGGGCAAGGGCGGCACCATCAAGCGCTTCAACGAGCATCTCAACCCCCGCGGTGCGCGCACCATCGCCCTCGAGAAGCCCAGCGAGCGCGAATCCACCGAGTGGTACTTCCAGCGCTACGTCCAGCACCTGCCCGCGGGCGGCGAGATGGTTTTCTTCGACCGCTCCTGGTACAACCGCGCGGGTGTGGAACGCGTCATGGGATTCTGCACGCCCGAGCAGTACACGCAATTCGTCGAGCAGGTGCCGTCGTTCGAGAAGATGCTCGTCGACGACGGCATCAACCTCGTCAAGTTCTGGTTCTCCGTCACGCCCCTCGAACAGCGGACGCGCTTCGCCATCCGGCAGATCGACCCGGTGCGGCAATGGAAACTGTCCCCGATGGATCTGGCGTCGCTGGACAAGTGGGATTCGTACACCTCGGCGAAGAATGCGATGTTCGCTGCCACCGACACCGACCATGCGCCGTGGACCGTGGTCAAGAGCAACGACAAGAAACGTGCCCGCGTCAACGCGATGCGCCACGTGCTGAGCCTTTTCGACTACGCCGGCAAGAACGAGGAGCTGGTGGGTCAGCCCGATCCGCTGATCGTCGGGCGGGCGCGAGATCTGGTCGGGGAGTAGTCACTTCGCATTCGGTCGGCGATCGCCGGTAGCCTCGTCGCCGTGCGGACTTTCCTCAGCGGACTCCTGACCCTGATCGCCATGGCGGCCATCGTGCTGGCCCTGCCGTCGCTCTGGGCGCAGCAACGGCTGGTCGACCAGGACGGCTTCGTGGCGACGGTGTCGCCGGTGGCCGCCGACGATCAGGTCAAGGACTACCTCGCCGGCCAGGTGGCGGCGGCCGTGGAGAATCGGACCGGGCTGCCGCTCGTTGCGCAGGTCGTCGAATCCGCGACCCGCGCCTACATGAACACCGACCAGTACGAAGCGGACTTCGTCGATCTCGTTTCGCAGCAGCATGCCTGGCTGTTCAATCCACCGCCCGCCGGCGCCAGCACCACCGAGATGCAGCTCGACATCACCGCCATGGTCAATCGGGTCATCGCCCAGACCGGGCTGGGCGCCAAGATCTCCGGTCCGATCCTGGTGCCGCTGAACACCAGCGGGTCCGGTCTCGAGGCGGGCCGGTATCACGACGTGGGCCTGCAGATCACCACCATCGCCCTGTGGTCGACGGTCATCGGGGTCGCGGCGTCGCTGCTCGCGCTGATCGTCGCGCGCCACCGCGGCACCGTGTTGGCGTGGCTGGGGATCGGCCTGATGCTGTCGGCGGCCTTCGCCTGGGTCATCGGCTGGTACTTCTCCTACCGGGCCAAGCAGGAAGTCGACGGCACCGACGACGCCAGCCGTAAGGTGACCGGGATCATCATCGACTCCGCCGTCGACGACCTCCACCACGCGGCCGTGATCGTCGGCTGTGCAGGCGCCGTGGTCGTGCTCGTCGGGGTACTCGTCCGGCTGTTCGCGAGGCGGTGATCCGGTGGCCGTGTTGATCTCTTCCACTGATCGACGGTCATCTTCCCGCTGATCGGGGGGTCGGCGGAGCTGATTCGACGGTCATCTTCGCCCTGATCGAGGGGCTGGCCGAGCTGATTCGACGGTCATCCTTCCGCTGATCGAGTAAACGAGGAGCGATAGCGACGAAGTGCATCGAGATCGCCCGCGCAGTGATCTCGACTCCGACGAGCTCAACCCGGCGAAATCGGGCGGTTATTGCGGAATCGGGTGGGGCGATCGGCGGAATCGGGTGATGATCGGCAGAATTGGGTGAGAACCAACGGTTCGGTGGACACTCTTCGAGTCAGTCAGGATGACGAATGACGAACAGGCTGCATCGCGGGGCCGCATCGGTGGTGCATTTCGTCGCCGGCGCCCCGGCGACATTCATCTGGCTGGCCATCCTGCTGATGACCACCCTCATCCAGCACAACCTGAGCCCCCACGAGCTCGATCGGGTCCTCGGCGCGCGCTCGACGAACATCCACCATCTGACCACCGACCCACTCCATGTGCTCGTCACGAGCCTGTTCTGGATCGACGGCGCCTACTGGTTGCCGTACCTGGTGATGTTCCTGGTGTTCCACGTGCCGGCCGAACGGTGGCTCGGCACGCTGCGGTGGCTGGTCGTCGGCCTCTCGGCGCACGTGATCGCCACCTACATCAGTGAAGGCATCCTGGGGCTGGCGATCCGCGACGGCCTCGCCAAGACCGACATGATCAACACCCTCGACGTCGGGGTCAGCTACTTCCTGGCCGCGATCGTCGGCGTGCTGACCTATCGCATCGCCTACCCGTGGCGCTGGATATATCTGGTCGGCATCATCGTCGTCTATGGTGCGCCGCTCATCTCCGACCTGACCTTCACGGCCGTCGGCCATTTCACCTCACTGATGATCGGTCTCGCGTGGTATCCGATCACCCGCGGGATCGATGTACAGCCATGGAATCCGCTCGACACCGTGCGCGGGCTTCGGCCGGGCAACGGCCGTCCCGCGACGATTCACGACTCGGCCAGTGCACGCCACAGGAACTCGTAGGCCAGCGCCGACATGAAGGCCGCCTGTTTGTTGTCGGCGGCACCGCCGTGCCCGCCTTCGATGTTCTCGTAGTACTGCACCGGGTGACCCAGTTCTTCCAGTCGCGCAACCAGTTTGCGTGCATGCGCGGGATGGACACGATCGTCGCGGGTCGAGGTGGTGACCAGGAGCGCCGGGTAGTCGAGGTCGGCGCGCAAGTTCTGATACGGCGACCACGGCTCCATGAACGCCCACTGCTCGGGATCGTCGGGGTCGCCGTACTCGGCCATCCATGATGCTCCGGCGAGAAGGAGGTGGTAGCGCCGCATGTCGATCAACGGAACCTGACACACCAAGGCGCCGAACAGGTCCGGATAGCGGGTGAGCATCACGCCCATCAGCAGGCCCCCGTTGGACCCGCCCTGCGCTCCGAGTTGCCGCGGCGTCGTCAGACCCTCGGCCACCAATGCCTTTGCGACGCTGGAGAAATCCTCGTAGACGAGGTGACGGCCCGACTTCTGTGCCTGGGTGTGCCACGACGGCCCGTACTCGCCGCCGCCGCGGATGTTCGCGATCACGTAGATGCCGCCCCGGGTGATCCAGCTGCGCCCGGCGATCGCCGCATAGCCCGGGGTGAGCGAGTTCTCGAATCCGCCGTAGCCGTACAGCAGGGTCGGCCCGGACTCGATATCCTTGCGCCGCACCACGAAATAGGGGATCGCGGTGCCGTCGTCGGAGGTGGCGAACCGCTGCTCGGCGATGACGTCGTCCCCGTCGAAGAACGACGGCGACTGCTTGACGACCTCGGCGGCGACACCGCTGTCGCCGTGCAGCAGGGTCGGGGGCGTGGTGAACGAGCTGGCCGACCAGAACACCTCATCGGTGTCGTCCGGGTCCGTGTCGAGTACCGAGATCGTTGCCAGCGCCGGTAATCCGGGTTGCTCGACGGCCTCCCAGGAACCGAGCACCCGAACCGACACCTCGGTGTGCACGTCGTGCAGCGTCGTGAGGATCAGATGGGACCGCGTGAAGCTGTAGTCGGCCAGGCTCGTGTGTGCGTCGGGTGTGAACAGGGCGACGGCGTCACGCCCGCCGGTCAGGTAGTCGTTGTAGTCGAACACCAGCAGCGTGCCCGTCGCATGGGTGATGTCACCGATCGTCCAGTCCGAGCGCGGCATCACGAAGAGCCAGTCGTGGCGCACCGACGAGTGGGCGTCGGTCGGCACGTCGATCTGCACCAGGTCGCCGCCGCGGATCTCGTACCGCAGGGCATTGAAGAAGTCCGTTGCGCGGCTGGCGAAGTGACGTTCGTAGCCTGGTGTGTTGTCGTAACCTGCACCGGCGGAGACGTCGTCGACCTCGCCCGCGAACACGGTCACCGCTTCGTCGAGGGGTGTGCCGCGGGTCCAGCGCTTCGCGATCCGGGGGTAGCCGGACGTGGTCAGTGCGCTCGTTCCGTCCGGCTGCTCACCGAAATCCGTTCCGACATAGATGGTGTCGTGATCGATCCAGCCGACACTCGACTTGTTCTCCGGCAGGATGAACCCGTCGGTCACCCATTCACGGGTGGCGATGTCGAACTCGCGGATCACCGAGGCGTCCGCGCCACCTCGCGACAACGAGACCAATGCATGCCGGTACTCGGGGCGGAGCACGGTCGCCCCTGACCACACCCAGTTCTCGTCCTCGGCCTCGGCGAGTGCGTCGACGTCGATGATCACGTCCCACTCGGGGTCGGCGGTGCGATAGGACTCGAGGGTCGTGCGGCGCCACAGGCCCTTCGGATGTGCGGCGTCACGCCAGAAGTTGTAGAGATACTCGCCACGCCGCGTGACATACGGGATGCGGTCATCGGTGTCGAGCACTTCCAGGGCACCGGCCTCGAGGCCGTGGAAACGCTCGGTGGAGGTCAGCGCGTCGACGGTCGGTTCGTTGTGCGATCGCACCCAGTCCAGCGCCTGCTCGCCGGTGACATCTTCCAGCCAGAGATAGGGATCGTCGGCGATGTTCGCGTCATTGTCGGCCACCCGATCAGTCTGCCATCGGTGTCCGGGGTCGGCGACAAGAACGTCGGTTGGCGGGATGACCGGCAAAACGGTCTCCCAGCAGGAGTCTTACCGATAGCCTTGCTGCGGGTCGGTCGTCGTGCCATGGGCACGCCTCGAGGAAGCGGGTGTTGCCGATGCCACCGATTCGATCGCGCCGGGCCTTGTTCGGCCGTACGACTCTGGCCGCGGTGTCAGTCCTCACGGTCACCGCGATGGTCGCCGGTTGTGACAGCGGGACGGAGCCGACGACGAGCAGCGGCACCTCCTCGTCGTCGGCGGCGCCGTCCGAGGACGCCGGGCAACTCCGCAATCCGAACGGTGAGGTCGCGATGCCGCTGCCCGACAACGCCGTCGACGACGCCGTCGGCAAACTCGACGGACTCGTCGAGTCGATGATGAACGACACCAAGATCCCCGGCATGGCCGTGGCCGTCGTGCACGGGGGTAAGACCGTCTACGCGAAAGGGTTTGGTGTCGCCGAGGTCGGCACGGACCGAAAGGTGGACGCCGACACGGTGTTCCCGCTGGCGTCGGTCTCGAAGTCCATCGGCTCCACCGTTCTCGCCAAGCTCATCGCCGACAAGACGATCGCCTGGGACACGCCGGTGACGCAGAACCTGCCGGCGTTCGCGCTCGGGGACCCGTGGGTCACCCAGCACGTCACCATCGCCGACATGTACACGCACCGATCGGGGCTGCCCGACCACGCCGGGGACAAGCTCGAGGAGTTGGGCTACTCGCGCGCGGAGATCCTCGCCCGGCTGCGCTACATGCCGCTCGAACCGTTCCGCATCACGTCCAACTACACGAACTTCGGTATCACCGCCGCCGCCGAATCCGCCGCCCGCAAGGCCGGGACCGACTGGGAGACGCTGTCGCAGAACACGATCTACGGACCACTCGGCATGACGAACACCAGCTCCCGATTCAGCGACTTCGAGGCCCGTCCCGACCGCGTGGTGGGCCACGTCCAGGTCGACGGCAAGTGGGTGAAGACGCCCGAGCAGCGCGACCCGGACGCGCAGTCACCCGCAGGCGGGGTGTCGTCGTCGGTGAACGACATGACCCGCTGGCTGACGATGGTGCTCGCCGGAGGCAAGTACGACGGCAACCAGGTCGTCGGCGAGGAGGCGCTGACCGAAGCGACCACCCCGCAGATGATCTCGGATCCCGCCGCATCCCCGGAGGCGCGCGCCGGTTTCTACGGTTACGGGTTCAATGTGTCGGTGACCTCCGCCGGCCGCACCACCTTCAGTCATGCCGGCGCGTTCTCGCTGGGTGCCGGAACCGACTTCCTGGTCATGCCGTCCGCGGATGTCGGAATCGTCGTGCTGTCCAACGCCGCACCGATCGGCGCCGTGGACGCGTTGTGCGGCGAGTTCATCGACACCGTCCAGTTCTCCAAGGTCACCCATGACTGGCGCGCCCTGTACGGGGCCGCCTACGCGTCGCAGGCGAAGCCGTCGGGCAGTCTGGTCGGACAACAGCCGCCGGCAAATCCCGCTCCGCCGCAACCACTGTCGACATATGCCGGCACCTATCAGAACCGGGTGTACGGCCCGGTCGCGGTCCGCGAGGAGAACGGGAAGCTCGTGCTGGCCCTCGGTCCGGGCGGAATGACCACACACGAGCTGACGCACTGGGACGGCAACACCTTCACCTACCCGATCCGGACGGAGAACGCCGAACTGGGGTCGATCGCCAAGGTGACCTTCACCGGTCCACGGATGACGATCGACTACTACGCCGACGAGACGTCGGATGGGGTGTTCACGCGGTCGTGATCGCGAGCGGATCCGCCACCTCGCCGACCCGGATCGGGCACCGCGTCCGCGTATAGATCGTCGGCATGCAGAGATTGCAGTGCACGCAGCGTGAGGTGACCGCGGGGTCGGCCGCGATGCGCAGCGGCAGGTCGGGTTCGCGGAGCAGCGCGCGGCCCATCGCGACGAAGTCGAAACCCTCGTCGAGCGCGGTCTGCATCGATGCTCGATCGGTGATGCCGCCCAACAGGATCAACGGCATCCGCACCGCCGCCCGCAGGTGTCGGGCCAGCGGCAGCAGGTATCCGGGGTGATAGTCGTACTCCTTGAGGAAGACCGGCGCTGCGAGCTTCAGGCCGGTGCGCATCGCGCCGTGGAACGCATCCGCGAACTCCCGGCGTGGCGCCTGCCCGTGGAACAGGTACATCGGATTGAGCAGCGAGCTACCCGCGGTGGGCTCGATCGCGTCGAGGTGGCCGTCCGACTCGAAAAGCTGTGCCACCGCACACGCCTCGTCGACGTTGAATCCGGTCAGGCGACCGCCGTGTCCGAGTCCGGGCAGACGCCGGGAGCGCAGTGAGCGGGCCGAATCGATGCGGCCGACACCGTCGTACATGTTGAGCTTCGCCCACACGGCCGCCTCGCCGCCGACCTCGTCGCGCACCACCTCGAGCACCTCGCGTGCCAGTCGGGCCCGGTTGACGAGCGAGCCGCCGTAGGCATCGCGCCGGTGGTTCAGGGCCGGAGACAGGAAGCAACTGATGAGATAGTTGTGGCCGCAGTGGATTTCGAGGCCGTCGAACCCGGAGTCGACGGCGATGCGCGCGGCGCGGCGGAAGGTGGCCAGCATCTCGCCGATGTCGTCGCGGCTCATCTTGTGAGTCAGCGACATCCCCATCGGCGCCGGAATACGTGACGGGCCGAGGGCCTTCGCGCGGTTGGACACCGAATTGGCGACCGGACCGGCATGCCCGAGCTGTGCCGCGGCGAGCGCACCTTCGGCATGGATCGCATCGGTCAGCCGCCGCAATCCGGGCATGGCCTCCTCGCGCAGCCAGATCTGGTGGCGGTCGGTGCGACCTTCGGGCGATACGGCGCAGTAGGCGACGGTGCTCATCGCCACGCCGCCGGCCGCGACCTCGCGATGGAAGGCGATCAGGTCGTCGGTGACCAGCGCATCGGGCGTCGCGCCCTCGAAAGTGGCGCACTTGATGAGGCGGTTGCGCAGGGTGAGCGGGCCGAGACGGGCGGGGCCGAACGGGTCGGGCAGGTTCATCGATCGTCCTCCGGGGTCGTGCGGGCTGCGGGTGCCGAGAGTCCGGCGACGACAAACTCGACGAGCGCCGCGACGGCGCCCGGGTTCAGCGGCTCGGCGGTCGCGAACCGCACGAGGATGAGATCGAACGCGAGCCCCCAGCGCCGGGCGGCCGCCGATCGGCTCAGGTCGGGGATCGTCGCCGTCAGGAAGTCGGTCCACGACTCCAGGCGGAACCACGTCCCGCTCCAGCCGGCGTCGGGATGGGCGCGAACGAATCGGCTCAGGAGTTGCAGATGGAGGTGGCCGAGCGGGTCGCGTTGGAGTTGCACCAGGGGTGTCACGACGACGTCGACGACGTGCGCCACGGTGTCGACGCCCGGCGCCAATGCACCGAGAGGTTCGGTCCACAAGGGACCGAGCCGGTCCTGGAGAAGTGCGACCGTCAGATCGTCCTTCGAGCCGAAGTGATAGTGGACGGCGGCCGGATTCGCGTGGGCGGCGGCGCAGATCGAGCGGACCGACACCTTGTCGTAGCCCTCGGCGAGGAACAGGCGGTCGGCCGCGGCCAGCAGCGCGTTTCGGGTATCGGTGGTGACGCCGACGGCGGCTCGCGCCGACCCTCCGGTCCGTTCCGTGACCATGGAGAGATCGAAACACATTTCAATCACTGTTTCAATCACTGATTGAAACTCGCCCGAGCATGCGATCGGTTACCACGGAGTAGCGGGACGCCCTGCGGCGACCAACCAACCCAAAGTAGGGTGAACGCCGTGGCTGAACACTTTCAAACAGTTGTATTGGGTGCAGGTCCAGGTGGGTATGTGGCCGCGATCCGGTCCGCCCAGTTGGGTATGAAAACCGCCGTCATCGAGGAAAAATATTGGGGCGGTGTGTGTCTGAACGTTGGATGTATCCCATCCAAGGCGTTGCTGCGTAACGCCGAGCTGGCCCACATCTTCAACCACCAGGCGAAGACCTTCGGCATGTCCGGTGACGTCTCGTTCGACTTCGGTGCGGCGTTCGACCGCAGCCGCAAGGTGTCCGACGGGATCGTCAAGGGCGTTCACTTCCTGATGAAGAAGAACAAGATCACCGAGATCGACGGCTACGGGACCTTCAAGGACGCCAAGACCATCGTGGTCGGCGACCGGGAGATCACCTTCGACAACGTCATCATCGACACCGGATCGACCGTGAAGCTCCTTCCCGGTGTCGAGCTCTCCGACAACGTCGTCACCTACGAGACCCAGATCCTGACCCGGGAACTGCCGGAGTCGATCGTCATCGTCGGCGCCGGCGCCATCGGCATGGAGTTCGGTTATGTGCTGGCCAACTACGGCGTCGAGGTCACCATCATCGAGTTCCTCGACCGCGTGCTGCCCAACGAGGACGCCGACGTCTCCAAGGAGATCGCCAAGCAGTACAAGAAGCTCGGCGTCACGGTGCTCACCTCCACCAAGGTGCAGACCGTGAAGGACAACGGCGACAGCGTCACGGTCAGCTACAAGGACGCGAAGGACGCCGACGGCGAGATCACCGTCGACAAGGTCCTCACGTCGGTCGGCTTCGCCCCGCGTGTCGAGGGCTTCGGACTCGAGAAGACCGGCGTCGAACTCACCGACCGCGGCGCCATCGCGATCGACGACTTCATGCGCACCAACGTCGACGGCATCTACGCCATCGGCGACGTGACCATGAAGCTGCAACTCGCGCACGTGGCCGAGGCGCAGGGCGTCGTGGCCGCCGAGACCATGGCCGGCGCGGAGACGATGACTCTGGGCGACTACCGGTTCATGCCGCGCGCCACCTTCTGCCAGCCGCAGGTCGCGTCGTTCGGTCTCACCGAGGCGCAGGCCAAGGACGAGGGCTACAACGTCAAGGCCACGACGTTCCCGTTCTCGGCGAACGGCAAGGCGCAGGGACTGGCCGAGACCTCAGGCTTCGCCAAGCTCATCACCAACGCCGACACCGACGAACTCCTCGGCGGACATCTGGTGGGCGACAACGTCTCCGAAATGCTCCCGGAGATGACGCTGGCCCACAAATGGGACCTCACCGCCAAGGAACTCGCCCGCAATGTGCACACCCACCCGACCATGTCGGAGGCGCTGCAGGAAACCTTCCACGGCGCGATCGGGCACATGATCAACCTCTGATCACAAATACCGCAAACAGGGGCCGCGGGTTCACCCGCGGCCCCTGTTTGCGTGTTGGGATCGGTTGAACTCCGGTCGCCGCACTCAAGTCGGCTGAGATCTGTCCCGTCATGAGCATCCGAGGGGCATATATTGCCCTCGGAGGTCCCTGAGGGGGAGCATCTCAGCAGCCGAGTGAACCTGCGTCAGTTACCGTGCACGATCATCAGCGGCGCCTTGGCGGTGTGCAGCAGGCGCTGGCTGGTCGAGCCGAGGAGCAATCCGGCGAACCCGCCGCGCCCGCGACTGCCGACGACCAGCAGCGACGCGCCCACGGATGCCTGTGTCAGCGCCGACTGCGGGGACTCGTCGAGCACCCGCGTGGTGACCGTGAGGTCCGGCATCCGCTTGCGGATGGCGCCGACGGGTTCGGCCAGCGCGGTGTCGACAGCGGCCCGCGCCGCGGTGAATCCGGTGTCGGTGGGGTCGAAACCCTTGGTGTCCCAGGCCGAAACCACCAGGAGGTCGGCGCTGCGGGCGGCGGCCTCGTCGGCGGCGACATCAAGGGCATGCAGCGAGACGGGTGACCCGTCGATACCGACGACAACCGGGCCGGTCACGTCGGCGGCCTGACTGTCGTCGCGGAGGATGACCACCGGGCATTGGGCGTGCGAGGCCACACCGCTGGCCACCGAACCGACCACGGCGGCGGCGACCCGGCCGAATCCGGACGCCCCGACCACCAGCAGCGACGAATCCGCGGACTTCGCGATGAGCGCACTGCGCGCGGAGTCCAACATGACCTCGGAGTGGATGTCGACATCGGGACTCGCCGCCCGCGCGGTGCCGGTCGCCTCGTCGAGGATCTTCTCCGACACCGTCTTCAGATCGGTGAAATACAGTGCTGGAATGGCGTATTCGACCATCGGCGGGGACACCGCCTCGAGGGCGGAGACGATGGTCAGGGACGTCTGGTGGAGCATCGCGGCCTTCGCCGCCCACTCGACCGCAGCGGTGGCCACCGACGACCCGTCGACCCCGACGGTGACCGGCTTGGAATACCTCATGGCACCATTGTGACCACAGCAGTGTCGGCGGATGGGGATTTTGGCGATGACGGTGGAATTCAGCCGCCGGTGGACGCCCCCGTGGCCGCTCGACATTCGGGCGACGGTCGGCCTGCACCGACGCGGCACCGGAGATCCCGCGTTCACCTTCGGCCGCGACGGCTCGGTGTGGCGCGCGGTGCACACGCCCGACGGACCCGGCACGTTGACGGTGGCGTCGGACGGGACCACGGTGACCGGCCGCGCGTGGGGGCCGGGAGCGCCGTGGTTACTCGAACACATGCCGGATTTTCTTGGTGCGCAGGATGTTCCGCAAGAACTGAAGTCCGACGACCCGGTCGTGTCGCGACTGATCGGGGCATCGTACGGCTTGCGCATCGGCCGCACCGACCGTGTGTGGGAGGCCCTGGTGCCGGCCATCCTCGAACAGAAGGTCGTCGGCGCGGAGGCGTGGCGGGCGTGGCGGTACCTGGTGCGGCGCTACGGGGAACGCGCCCCCGGCCCCGTTCCCGACAGCATGCGGGTGCCGCCGCCACAGGCGGCGTGGGCGCAGATCCCGTCCTGGGAATGGCACCGCAGCGGCATCGAGCCGGTGCGGATGCGCACCATCCGCGGAGCGACCGCCCTCGACGTCGAGCGCCATCCGGACCGGTTGCGTCTGCTGCGCGGTGTCGGACGGTGGACGGAGGCGGAGACCCGCGCCCGGGCGGTCGGCGACGCGGACGCTGTCCCGGTCGGTGACTATCACATCCCGGCGCTCGTCGGGCAGACGCTGATCGGGCGGCCGGTCGACGACGCCGAGATGCTCGACCTGCTCGAACCCTATGCGGGACAGCGCTATCGGGTGATCAAGATGATCGAGCTCCACGGTGTGCGGCGGGAGCGCCGCGGTGCGCGGATGTCGGTTCGCGATTACCGTTCGATGTGACCCGACGCGCCGCGGTCACCGCTTGGTGGCGAGGACGTACTGGCCGAGACCGGTGATCGTCTGCTCGACGTGGTCGGCGCCGGCGGACCGCAACCGCTCGACGATGTCGTGCCGACCGAAGATGTGATAGCCGGAGCGTTCGGCAACGGCCTGCACACCGGGGAGCGAGGTCAGATGCGAGGTCACCGAGGTGAAGATGACCACCTCGCCGTCGCGCTTCGTGACGCGCAACAACTCGTCGATCACGGGCAGGGGATCGGGGATGAGATAGAGCGCAGCCAAGCAGGTGACGGTGTCGAAGGTGTTGTCCGCGAACGGAAGTGCATGCGCATCCGCCCGGATGTACGACGCGCGCTCCACCGCGTTCGTGCGGACCGCGCGGGCGAGCATGGACGGAGAGAAATCGACACCGATACACCGGCCGTCCCCGTCGAGGGCGTCCGCGAACCGGCCCGTGTAATTGCCCGGCCCACAGGCGACATCGAGCATGAGGCGCTCGCCGGGCCGTGACAGGTAGGCGGTCAATGCCCGGTCGACATCGGCGGTCGCGCTGCCGCCGAGGCTGAACAGTCGCGTGAACGTCGGCCGCCAAAGGTGTTCGTAGACAGCCGAGAACACCGGATTACGCATCGCCCGGTGTGCGATCGGTTCCATCAGCCCCCCAGGGTTGTCGTCGGCCGGTCAGGCCTTGAGGTCGTCGCGTTGAATGCGCAGGGTGCCGATCGTGGTCGCCAGCATGTCGTACTGCCCGACCAGCAACACGAATGCGACCAGCTTCGCCGGATCGAGATGCCGGCTCAACTCGGTCCACGTCTCATCGCCGATCTCCTTGGTGGCGACCAGTTCGTCGGTCGCGGCGAGCAACGCCCGGTCGCGCTCTCCCCATCCGGCGTCGGGTCCTTGCAGAACCTTGTCCAGCACATCGCCTTTGATGCCCACACGCGCCCCGAGACGACGATGGTGATCGAGCTCGTACGCGCAGTCCCGCAGGTGCGCGACCCGGATGATGATCATCTCGGATTCCTTGCGCGACAACGCGCCAAAGGGCATCAGTCGTGCACTGAAATGCAGCCAACCGCGGAACAGGCCCTTGGCGCGGCCCAGTGTCGAGAAGATGTGGGCGTCGTCGACGCCAATGGCGAGAGCGGCGCCGCGCGCCACCACCCAGTTGACCGGCCCGAGGGCGGTGAAACCTCCGGGAGAAACGCGAGGTGTGCTCATGTGGCCACGGTAGACTACCGAAACTATGACCAGCACCACACAGCGAACGTTCACCAGCGTCGATGAACTGAAAGCGGCGATCGGCGAGGATCTCGGCTCCGGCGAGTGGCTCGAGATCACCCAGGACCGCGTCAACCAGTTCGCCGACGCGACCGGTGACCACCAGTGGATTCACATCGATCCGGAACGCGCGAAGTCCGGTCCGTTCGGCGCACCGATCGCGCACGGCTACCTGACGCTGTCGTTGCTGCCCATGTTGGCCGGCAGCATCTTCACCGTCGAGGGGCCGAAGCTGATCATCAATTACGGACTCAACAAGGTGCGGTTCCCCAATCCGGTCCCCGTCGGATCGCGCGTCCGGGCCAACGCGGTCATCACTGCGGTCGAGGAGACCGGCGCCGGCGTGAACATGATCGTCAAGAACACCATAGAGATCGAAGGCGTCGACAAGCCGGCGTGCGTGGCGGAAAATGTCCGCGTCATGGTGTATTGACGCTACCTGCCCGGGCAATTTTCTTTGTCTTGTCGTAGTGTCACTTCGACAGCGCGAAAGTGGGTGCTGCGGGTCGACCGCGGCGGGGTGGACCCGGTATCGCAGTAAGAGTTGAGGAGTCTGCGTTGCCGGAGCCGGGAATGTCTTGGGTTCGTCGTGGCCTGCTGGTCGTGACGGCGATGGTCGTGTCGCTCTCGGGCGCGGCGACGGCGCTCGCCGATCCGCCCAACATGATGCCGGTGCCGGCATCCGTGCCGGAGGGGATCGACGCCGCTGTTCCCGCACCACCGGTGCCGCGACTGGCCCGCATTCCGGCACGATCGGTCACACCCGGCGCCCCCCGTTCGCTGGAGGAGTTGCGCGAGGCGATGATGCCCTCGCCGAGCGGCGACCCCTTCTTCGACCGGTGGCCGGCCGATCTGGCGGCCCACCGTCCGGGCAACATCCTCTTCCGCCGCGACGTCACACCCGTGGCCGGACCGTTGATGATGACCCCGATCCGGTACGCCCGGCAGATCAAGTTCCGCACGGTCGACGCATCCGGCCGACCGCTGTTCGGCACCGCGACGGTCTTCGTGCCGCGGGCACCGTGGCGTGGAAAGGGCGCGCGGCCGGTGGTGGTCAACAACGTGCCGATCGTCGCGCTGGGCACCAAATGCACTCCCGGATACACGCTTTCGCACGGGTACGACAGCAACGCGAACAGCACCGACATCTTTCCCCCGTTGGCGCAGTTGGCCTTGCAGAAGGGGTACGCGGTGATCGTCCCGGATCACACCGGTGCTCGCATGGCGTATGCCGAGCCCTTCGTCGCGGCGCATGTCATCCTCGACGCCATCCGTGCGGCCTCGGCCGACGACCCGGCCAACTTCGCGCACGGACCGATCGCGATGCTCGGCTACTCCGGTGGCGCCATCGCCACGAACGCCACCGCGCGACTCGTCCCGCAATATGCACCCGAACTCCAGGACCGGTTCGTCGGCGCGGCGATCGGCGGTGTCCCGGCCGACTACCGGGCACTCGTCGGTGCCATGAACGCCAACCTGGCCAGCGGCGTCTTTCTCTCCGCGGTCATGGGGATCTCGCGCGAGCACCCGGACATGCTGCCGATGGCCAACAATCTCGCTCGCTGGCTCGCGACCTCCCCGCTCAAAGACATCTGTACCGGCACGATGGGCTATCTGGGCCTGACGATGCTCCCGGCGCAGTTGCTCTCGAACAATCCGGACCCGTTCCATTCGCCCGTGGCCGAACGCCTCTACGAGCTCACCTCGATGCCCGGCACCAAGTCGCCGATGCCGCTCTTCATCTATCACGGGGCGCAGGAGTGGTGGATTCCGGCGAGCCAGGCACAGGCCCTGTTCCGCGATCAGTGCCGACTCGGCGCCAACGTGACCTTCCGCGAGTACCCCGGCGAGCACATGCTCGTCGTGTTCACCGGATTCCCCGATGCTGCCGCATGGCTCGACCAACGGCTGCAAGGGATTCCGGCTCCGAACGGGTGCCCGCGTTGAGCTGAGGCGTCAGCCGTCACCGGGGACACCCGTTGGGCGCGGGGATTCCACGCAGCCGTTCGTCGAGCCACGCCACGGCATCCGGATAGCCGACGAACATGCCCAGCACGTGTTCGCCGAACACCTCTCGGTACACGGCCCGCGCGCCCAGCCGGCACTGCGCCCGATACAGCTCCCGAGCACCCGCCGCCGGGATCCACCACTCGTAGGTTCCCTGATAGATGTACAGGGGGACAATCGATTTCCGGCCGGCCATCTGGGTGATCCGAAAGATCCGCGCGGCCACCGGCGAATGGAACGGATCCGGGTCGCTCGACATCAGCTGCAACGGCCAGAACAACTGACCCATCACCGCGGCCGGGATCGTGCACACGTTCTTCAGCGGCGACGTCGCGAACCACTGCGCGAAATCGTTGGCCATCGCGAGCATCTCGGGATGTTCCCGCGCGATGCCGAACGTGGCGGCATGGAAGATGCCGGTCGCCAGGTTGGCGTTCATCGAGCCGACGAGCATCCGGAAGTCCGCGGGAACCCCACCCAGCGCGGCACCGACCACGTACCGTGTGAGTTCCGGCGCGTAGGTGCTGATCAGCTTGGTCGCCCCATTGGTCGCGATGGCTCCACCGGAGTAGCCCGTCATCGCAATTCGGCTCGCGCCGAACATCTGCGGATCGAGACTCCGCACCGCTCGAATGGCATCGAGGACGATGTGTCCGGCGACCGTCGGTTCGGCATAGGCCATCCGCGGGCCCTGGTGGTCGGGCACCAGGACCGCGTATCCGTGGGTGAGTGCCAGTGCAGTGGTGGGCGGGATCAGGTCGGTGACGTTGGTGGCGATCGAAAAGCCATGAGCCAGACTATATCCCGGGTTGCACGCAGTGCCGAGCGAGTCGATCGGCAAGTTGTTCACCACGATCGGGCGTGGTCCGCGACTCGGTGTGCGGGGAATCAGGATCGTGGCGGTGCCGAAGAACGGGGTCCCCGATGCGTCGGTGCTCCGGAACTTGATCAGTCGGGCGGAGCTGATCGGTGCGGTGACCACCGGGGCGGCGGTGGCCGTGACATTGCGGGCGGCGATGATGTGGCCCGGTGGCATCGATGCGAGATCGGTCGGCCATCGGTCGAACATCGGATCCCCGGTCGGCGTCGGCAGGACCGCCTCACGCAGCTCGAGCAATCGATGGGGAAAGCCGTCGGCCCGTGCTCGCAGCGGAATCCGGTCGAGCCGGGGGTACGGCGGTGGCGGCAGCACGCCGTTGATGGCCTGCGGAATCTGGGCGGGGATACCCATCATGTTCGGCGGTTCCGCGACCGCGCGTCCCGCGGTCAGCGCTCCCACCGCGAGCCATCCGACGACTATGACCGAGAACATCCGCACCATGGCGTACTCCCTGTCGGGTCGCGACGGGATCGCCGTTGATCCCACCACTGAGCCGACGGTAACCGGGGCAAACGACTGGGACACACGTCCCGACAACGAGTGTTATCAGATTGAGACGTCTGACGCCATTCGGCTCACACCCCAGGTCAATTCATCATGTAGGGCGAGACCGTACTGCGATGTTCGTCGATCTTCAGCGGCGTCCCGAGTGCCGGGAATGCGCGTTGCGCGCAGTCGGGTCGATCGCACACGCGGCAGCCCGCGCCGATCGGGGTGACACTGGCCTGCGGCCCGATCTCGAGGCCGTCGGAGTAGATCACCCGCGCCGCGTGCCGGAGCTCGCAGCCGAGTCCGATCGCGAACGTCTTTCCCGGCTGACCGTAGCGGGCGGCCCGTCGCTCGACGGTCCGCGCGACCCAGAAATACTCACGGCCGTCCGGCATCTCGGCGATCTGGGTGAGGATCTTGCCCGGCGAGGCGAACGTCTCGTAGACCGCCCACAGCGGACACGTGCCACCGCTGGACGAGAAATGGAAACCGGTGGCGGACTGTCGTTTCGACATGTTTCCGGCGCGGTCGACCCGGACGAACGACCACGGGATGCCGCGCAGGTTGGGGCGTTGCAGGGTGGACAGCCGATGGCAGATGGTCTCGTAGGAGACCGCGTAGAAGGCCGACAGCCGCTCGATGTCGTAACGGAAATCCTCTGCGGCACCATGAAATTGGCCGTACGGCAGAACGGCTGCGGCGGCAAAGTAGTTGGCGAGACCGAGTAACGCGAGTTTGCGTGCGTCGTCGCTGGTGAAGTTGCCGTCGTCGACGAGTTTGTCGAGCAGATCGCGGTACTCGAGGTAGCCGAGTTCGGCCGCGAGCCTCATCGTGCGCTGGCCGGCCGACAGCGCCGCCGAGAACTCGAGGCGCCGGGTCTCGGCGTCGAAGCGGTGCAGCGTGGTGTCGCCGAGGTCGACGCGCCGGACGATCTGCACGCCGTGCTTGGTCTCGAGCCGGTCGGCGATGCCCCGCCGGATGTCCGCGGAGTGCATCCGCATCCGCATCGTCATCTCCTCGGCCGCCACGTCGAGTTCATGGATGTAGTTGCGGCGCTGATAGAAGTAGTCGCGCACCTCCTCGTGCGGCGCCGTGATCGAGCCGCGCATGCTGCGGTCGCCGCGCTCGTCGGTGGCCGCGGCGAGCTGATCGGTGGCGATCCGGTATCTGCGGTGCAGGTTGACCATCGCCTGCGCGATCGCCGGATGCTCGGCGACCATCGCGCTGATCTCCTGCGCCTCGGCCGCCGACGGGGCCGCCTCGACGTCGTCGTCGAGCAGCGCCTCCCGCAACTCGGCCACCAGGCGCACGTTGTCCTGCGAGTCGAAGAAACCCTCGTCGATGCCGAACACCTCGGCGATCTTCGACAGGACCGGCACGGTCAAGGGTCGCGCGTCGTGCTCGATCTGGTTCAGGTACGACGGCGAGATGGCCAGCGAGTGGGCGAGGGCGACCTGCGACAGGCCACGTTCGGACCGCAGCGCGCGTAGTCGCGAACCCACGTAGGTCTTGGTCATGCGAACCTCCTGCCTGCACGTTCAGGGTACGGTGGCCGCGTGCTTCCGCCCCGATACCGCCAGTCGTCGATCGGCCTGGCAGTTCTGGTGTCGGCCGTCGTGACGCTCGCCGGATGCGGTGGATCCACCGCCCCGGCAACACCGGTGGTCCCTGCCGACCTCCTGATGAAACCCGATGCGCTACCCGCCGGCTTCACTCCGACGCCGCTGAGCGTCACCGACCTCGTCGCCGGCAACCGGGACCGCATCGATGCCGCGAAGTCGGCGCAGATCACCCCGCCCGACTGCCGTCCCACGGCCGACGCGGAACTCAACAAGGAATTGTCCCAGGACAACTCGGCCGTCCTTGCCGCACGCGGTGAGGGGGCGACGTTGCTCGAACTCGTCACCACGGTGCGTCGCGACATCGACGCGGACATCCGCTCGACGACCGGGGGATGCGCGACGACCACCACACTGATCGACGCCGGCACCTTGCGGGGTGCCCGCATCGTCTCCCGATACGAGCAGATCGACCCGGACCTCGGGCCGCATGCGGCGTCGGTGCAGGAGTCCCTCGCCCTGCGGTCGGAGGTCGGCACCACGTTGTCCGACGGGACGGTGAGCAACCAGGTCGGATACGCCGGATACGCGACCGTCGCGCGGCCGGGCACCGAGCCGGTGACCGTGCAACTGACCATCACCGGTGAACGAACGCCCGCCTCGCGGGTTCCTGCGCCGGCGCCCGAGCCGATGAGTCGGGCGGAGTTCACCGCAGCGTTTCGCGACGCAGTCACCGCAGCCGCCGCACGGTGACGGTCTCGCCTCATCGTCACGGGTTTGTGGGCCGCGAACGCCGCCGGGTGGTGATCTCGGTCACACATCGGTCGTTGTCTCGGTCCGCGATCGACGGCGGATGAGTGCCGGCGATTGGTCGTGCTCGACCTGTCCGTCCGGGTGAAAACGCAGTACGCGCGTACTTTTTGGCGGGACGGCCGACTATCTTTCACACACCCAGTTTCGCAAACTTTGCAAAACTGCGCCAAATGCTAGCCCGATTTTGCAGCCGTAGGGGGTTGGACCTGCGGGTTTGTTGTATGGCACTCTTGTGTCAGGCACCGCCGGAGAGCGTCGAAACTTTCGCAAGATCACGGATGTTCGACACCTTTCGGTCTGTCGGTCAGCACCCCGGCCCGGGAGATGCACCGGGTCGAGGCAGGACAACGAAAGCGAAGAAGGCAATGAGCAACGTCGGAAAGCCACGTACCGCCGCCGAGATCCAGCAGGACTGGGACACCAACTCCCGCTGGGACAACGTCAAGCGCGACTACACCGCAGAGCAGGTCGCCGAGCTGCAGGGTTCGGTCGTCGAGGAGCAGACCCTCGCCCGCCGCGGCGCGGAGATCCTCTGGGAAGGTGTCACCCGGGGCGACGGCAGCTACATCAACGCGCTCGGCGCGCTGACCGGTAACCAGGCCGTGCAGCAGGTCCGCGCCGGCCTGAAGGCCGTGTACCTGTCGGGTTGGCAGGTCGCCGGTGACGCGAACCTGTCCGGCCACACCTACCCCGACCAGTCGCTCTACCCGGCGAACTCGGTGCCCAACGTGGTGCGCCGCATCAACAACGCGCTGATGCGCGCCGACGAGATCGCCCGCGTCGAGGGCGACGACACCGTGGACAACTGGGTTGTGCCGATCGTGGCCGACGGCGAGGCCGGCTTCGGTGGCGCCCTCAACGTCTACGAACTGCAGAAGGCCATGATCGCCGCGGGTGCCGCCGGTACCCACTGGGAGGACCAGCTCGCGTCGGAGAAGAAGTGCGGTCACCTCGGTGGCAAGGTGCTCATCCCGACCCAGCAGCACATCCGCACCCTGAACTCGGCGCGCCTGGCCGCCGACGTCGCCGGTGTCCCGACCGTCGTCATCGCCCGTACCGATGCCGAGGCCGCCACCCTCATCACCTCCGATGTCGATGACCGCGACAAGGAGTTCGTGACCGGCGAGCGCACCGCCGAGGGCTACTACCACGTCAAGAACGGCATCGAGCCCTGCATCGCCCGTGCGAAGTCCTACGCTCCGTACGCCGACATGATCTGGATGGAGACCGGCACCCCCGATCTCGAGCTGGCTCGCAAGTTCGCCGAGGCCGTCAAGAGCGAGTACCCCGACCAGCTGCTGTCCTACAACTGCAGCCCGTCGTTCAACTGGAGCAAGCACCTCGACGACAGCACCATCGCCAAGTTCCAGAACGAGCTCGGCGCCATGGGCTTCACCTTCCAGTTCATCACCCTGGCCGGCTTCCACTCGCTCAACTACGGCATGTTCGACCTGGCCTACGGTTACGCCCGCGAGCAGATGACCGCCTTCGTCGACCTGCAGAACCGCGAGTTCGACGCCGCCGAGAAGCGCGGCTTCACCGCCGTCAAGCACCAGCGTGAGGTCGGTGCCGGCTACTTCGACAGCATCGCCACCACCGTCGACCCGAACACCTCCACCGCTGCGCTGAAGGGTTCGACCGAAGAAGGCCAGTTCCACTAGGAGCTCGGCTGTTCCGCCTCCCGGAACTCTGGCGAACCAGTCAGGCGGTCCGCAACCTCCGTTGCGGACCGCCTGCTGGCATATCGGGGGCTTTGTCCATACCGGGCCGGCTCCCCATGTGTGCTTGCAAAATCGTTTTCGCGGGAGTCGTCGGGCCAACCACTGCTTCGTGCGGAGCCCGCGAGGCGCGAGCCGAGGGCGCGCCTCGAAGGGTCAACCTTGGGGCGAAATCTGTTGTTGCGCAATTCTTTAGTGCGAGGTTGAGGTAATGAGTGAACGTATCTCGCGGGTTGGTGTCGTCGGGGCGGGGCAGATGGGGGCCGGCATCGCCGAGGTGTGTGCGCGTGCGCGTACCGATGTCCTCGTCTACGAGTCCACACGCGAACTCGCGACCGCGGGGCGGGCGCGCGTCCTCCGCTCGCTCGACCGCGGAGTGTCCAGCGGCAAGCTGACCGAGCGCGAGCGTGATCAGGCCGCCGAACGGTTGCGTTTCACCGCCGACATCGGGGATTTCGCCGACCGGCAGTTCGTGTGCGAGGCGATCGTCGAGGACGAGTCGGTCAAGACCGAGGTCTTCGCCGCGCTCGACAAGGTGGTCATCGATCCCACCGCCGTACTGGCGTCGAACACCTCGTCCATCCCGATCATGAAGCTGGGCATGGCCACGCAGAACGCCGGCCGCGTGATCGGCATGCATTTCTTCAACCCGGTGCCGGTCCTGCCGCTGGTCGAACTCGTCACGACCCTGATGACCTCCTCCGACGTCAGCGAGCGTGCCGAGGATTTCGCCCACGACGTGCTGGGCAAGCAGGTCATCCGCTCCGCGGACCGGTCCGGCTTCATCGTCAATTCGCTGCTCGTGCCGTACCTCCTGTCCGCCATCCGGATGGTGGAGAGCGGTTTCGCGTCCGCCGACGACGTCGACAAGGGCATGGTGCTCGGCTGCGCCCATCCGATGGGTCCGCTCAAGCTCGCCGATCTGGTCGGTCTCGACACGGTGAAGGCGATCGCGGACAAGATGTACGAGGAGTTCAAGGAACCGCTCTATTCACCGCCACCGCTGCTGCTGCGGATGGTCGAGGCGGGTCGCCTGGGTAAGAAGTCCGGACGCGGGTTCTACGTGTACGAGGCGGTTGCCCCCCACGGGTGAGCGGTCCGCGAAGGAACCGCCATAGGGCGTTCATGTTGACGGCAGATCAACGGATTGTGACATCTACCACGAGCGTTAGCAGATTGCTTGCATTTGTTAGCGGAGCGTGGATACTGGGTTGTGGGTACGAAAAACCTGGCCCGATGCGCCATCGACATACCGGCATCATCGGTGATCGACGAAGGACGTTGACCATCTGAAAAGCCTGGTGCCACAGCGCAATTGGTGACCACACAACGCTACTAAGGAGTCTGCCGTGAGTGAATCCACCCGCACGCTCGCCAATCCCTTCTACGCCGCTGTCGGCGCCGGAGATCTGGCTGTCGCGCAGTTCAATGACATCGTCGCGCAGCTGCGCGAACGCACCGAGTCGGTCAGCGAGACCGCTCAGACCCGGTTCGAGGAGACCCGTTCGGCCGCTCAGACTCGGCTCGAGGAGACTCGTTCGGCCGCTCAGACCCGGCTCGAGGAGACCCGTTCGGCCGCCGAAACCCGTTTCGAGAAGGCCGTCGAGGACGCCAAGACCTCCTTCGAGGAGGCCAAGACCCGCCTGAACTCGCTGCCCGAGGATCTGCCCGGCGAGTTCGAAGAGTTCCGCGGCAAGTTCACCACCGACGAGCTGCGCAAGGTTGCCGAGGGTTACCTCGACGCCGCCACCGAGTTCTACAACTCCCTCGCCGAGCGTGGCGAGGAAGCTGTCGAGCGTCTGCGTCAGCAGCCGGTCGTCCAGGAGAACCTCGACCGCGCGGGCAAGGTCTACAACGACGCCGTCGACATGACCGAGGACGCTCTCGGTGTGGTCTCCTCGCAGACCCGGGGTGTCGGTGAGCGCGCCGCCAAGCTGGCCGGCCGCGTGAGCTCGAAGGTCGAAGAGGTCGCCGAGGACGCCGCGGTCGCCATCGAAGAGGTCGCCGGCGAGGCCGCCGAAGCGATTTCGGATGCCGGCGAGGCCATCAAGGAGCAGTCCGCCGACGCTGCAGAGCAGATCGGTGGCGCTGCCGGAACTGTCGAGGCCAAGGGGCGTACCGCCAATTCGTCGCCGGCCAAGAAGATCGCCGCCGCCAAGAAGGCTCCGGCCAAGAAGGCTCCGGCGAAGAAGGCTCCGGCCAAGCCTGCCGACAGCTGATCATGATTCGACGGTGACGTCGACATCTGCTCACCCCCGAGACGATTGTCTCGGGGGTGAGTTGCGTCCGGGGGAGTGGATTGTCAGCACGGCCTCGGCGCCGTCGCGGGTCTCGTAGGTGTGTGGCGCATCGCTCACCCACTGCAGCGAATCACCCTGGGAAGCAGAACTTTCCGATCCGGCACGGCCGGCCCGTAGGTCGCCGGTCACGACATGAACATGCTCGATGACGCCCGGTCCGTGCGCGGGCGAGGTGCGGATTCCGCCGGGGAGTACACGCAGCCAGAAGACCTCGGTGGTGGCGCCGTCGGGATGATGCTCGACATGCAGGATCTGCGCATGCAGAAAGTCGCCGCTGCCCTCGGTGCCGGACGTCTCGCCGAGCAGTGCGGTCAGCGGTACGCCGAGTGGTCCGGCCACCGCGTACAACGTGTCGAGAGTCGGATTCCGTTGTCCCGATTCGATTTCTGACAACGATCCCTTGCCGATGCCGGCCTGGCGGGCCAGTTCGGACAGCGAGAGTCCGGCGTCGGCGCGCAGGGTGGCGATGCGCGCACCCACCGCGCGTCTGCGGTCGGCGGCGGTCATCGAAGTATCGGCGGCATGTGGACTCCCGGGTGTTCTGTTTACAGAACGATAGCGCTATTCTCGGGGCATGACCACCACTAACGAGCGTGATCTCCAGCAGCCCGTGGTCGCCGGGGTCATCACTGCGCTTGTCGGGTTCACGTCGTCGTTCGTCGTGGTGGTGGCCGGTCTGCGGGCGGTCGGTGCCGACGCACGGCAGGCCGCGTCCGGATTGCTGGTGCTCACCGTCGTGTTCGCGATCGGGATCATCGTGCTCTGTCTGCGGACGCGGATGCCGATCACCCTCGCCTGGTCGACACCGGGCGCGGCGATGTTGGTGGCGGCCGGGTCGTCGTATCACGCGGGTTGGCCCGCGGCCGTCGGTGCGTTTCTGGTGTGCGGCGTGCTGATCATCGCGACCGGGCTGATCCCCGCGCTCGGTGAGCTGATCGGGCGGATACCGACCCCGATCGCACAGGCGATGCTGGCCGGTGTGCTCCTCACACTGTGCCTTGCGCCGATGAAATCGCTTGCCGCGCAGCCGCTGCTGACGCTGCCGATCCTCCTCGTCTGGCTGGTGGCACTGCGCTGGCTGTCCCGGTGGGCGCTGCCGCTGGCGCTGGTCACGGCGCTGGTCGTCATCGGTGTCTATCTGGCCGTTCACGGTGTGCGCGGGTGGGGCGAGACCCCGTGGTGGCCGGTGCTGACCTGGACGACACCGGCATTCGACGTCCGGGCGCTGATCGGTATCGCGGTCCCGCTGTTCATCGTCACCATGGCGTCGCAGAATGTGCCCGGCGTCGCGGTGCTGAATTCCTTTGGCTATCAACCACCATGGCGGCTGTCGATGACCGTCACCGGCGTGGGTACCGTCCTGTGCGCGCCGTTCGGCGGACACGCCGTCAACCTGGCCGCGCTGTCCGCGGCACTGGCCGCCGGTGACGAGGCCGGGCCGGATCGGTCCCGACGTTGGATCGCCGGCATCTCGGGCGGCGTGAGTTACCTTGTCCTTGCGGTGTTTTCCGGACTCCTCGTCGCGGTCACCGCCGTCGCTCCGGCCGGACTGCTGGAAACCGTTGCGGGACTGGCGCTATTGGCCACCTTCGCGAATGCGCTCCTCGGCGCGTTCTCCCATGAGGAGCTCCGGATTCCGGCGGCACTCACCTTCGTGACGGCGGCGTCGGGAGTCACCTTCGGCGGCATCAGCGGTGCGTTCTGGGCACTCGTCGTCGGGCTGGTGGCGCAGTCGGTGCTGCGAATTGGCCGACAGCCCAACCGATGACGCTCCCACCCGTTCGGTTCCCACGCTGCCACCTCGATCCCAGGGTGCAGACCGGGAGCTTGGTTGCACGGTGGGATCGAATCGCAGCGGGAGTTCGGCGCGGCAGGTGCTTCGTTGGCTGCTTCGGTCATGGCAGGAACCGAGTTGGTGCAACAATTGGTTCCGTATCACCAGGTGCGGGAACGCTCGTCGGCGCCGCGGCGGGTGCTGTTGCTGGTGCCGCAGCCTCCTACATCGCTTCACAGGGTATTGATTGGCTTTGGAAGTAGGTCGGTAGTGCAGTCCGTTACCTTCGCATGGCGGCGTTACACGGAGTATCAACCCCCGCGACTGATACGCGCTGCCATCGCAGCGGTGGTCATCGGTATTGCCGGAGCAGTCGTCGGATTTCTGGTCGGCACCTCTGCGCTGGCGCTGGTGATGGTGGCGCTCGCACTCATGCCCGTGTGCGTGATCCTGCCGCCGAGGACCAAACTCGAGATCGAGAAAGATAGCGTGCTGGTCTTCAGGCAACCGATTCACACCAACGGTCTGGTGTGGCTCACATTGATCTTCGCCGTCATGTCGATTGGCATCTGCGGCCAGATGGTTCTTGGGTCCTGGCAGGTTTGGCGATTGGGAGTCGTTCTCCCCGTGGCAATTCTGGCAACTGTCTTTCTGGCGACCATGGCATTCAAGTTCCGTGGGCCACTCAGGGTTTCGTCAGTGGGCGTGACGTTCGGCAACGGAAGCCATTTCCCTTTCGAAAGCTCCTCGGTGACCATGACCAAAGGAGCGCAAGGAGTTCCGGCAATTGTCTTGTCGAGCAATGGCGGTCATAAGCGGCCGGTGCCGCTGGCTCCACGTCAGTACAATCTCGATTTCAACACATTGCTGTCGACGCTCTCCCAATTGCAGGAGTGGAACATGCAGGGCAACAACAGCACGCCCGCTGAGATCAAGGCGATGTTGACGGCCACCCCGCCCGGCGGCGTCGAAGTCGGCGACACTGTTCAACTGACGGTTCCGGCAGGGGTGAAGAGTGGGTCTGCCTGACGCGCCGGGGAATGATCCGGGCGCGTCATTTGGTTCGGTCCCCGGCCCGCTGGAGTTCGGGTTCCGCCCCTACGGGCTTCCCGGTGCCTGGCGTCGTATCCGCGCCGGAATGGCCAGTGGGCAGCCGGCGGCCATGTGGTTGGACCCGGAGGCAGTCGAAAGTGACGCTCAGGTGGGCGGCGACCTCAGCGAATCGTCCGAGTTGCCGGGGTTCGTGTCGACCGCCGTCGTCATGGCGTGGGTCGTTGCCGGTATGTCGAACTCGCCGGCCCGACTGGCGGTCGAGGTGGGCGAGGTCACTCAGGTCACGCCGGGCTGGAGTGCTCGTGGGCAGAGCGCGGAAGCCCTTCCTGGTCAGGGTTTTCCCTTCACTTGCTCGGCACGCTCGAGTCGCCGTTCGGGCCTCTCGTCTCCGATGTGCACAACGTCGTCTGTCCGATCGGGGCGGGGCGGGTGATCGTCGTGCAACTCGCGGTCACGGCCACGGACGGCTCGAGATCGCCGACTCCATCGTCCTCGACGGTCGGCCGGTGAACCGATAAGCGACTCCGTGTGCAGGTTCCCATGGTGCTACCACACGCCCAGGTTGCATCATGGGAACAAGGTGGCAACCCGGGATCGAACGCCGGGACTCAATTCTCCAGCGCGGCAACCCGTTTCTTCTCGATCGCGACGTCGTAATCGGCGGCGGGCCAGTCGAGGTCCATGCGCTCGAGGGCGTCGATCAGCAACTCGCACACCGCGAGCCGGGAGAACCACTTCTTGTCCGAGGGAATGAGGTACCAGGGCGCCGAGTCGCTGTCGCAGCGGTCGAAGATCGCCTGGTAGGCCTCGAGATAGGCATCCCAATAGCCGCGTTCGTCGACGTCGCTGGGGTTGTACTTCCAGTACTTCTCAGGACGTTCGAGACGTGCGCCGAGCCGGGCCTTCTGCTCGGACTTCGATATCACCATGGCGCACTTGATGATTGTGGTCCCTCCCGCGACCAGCTCGCGTTCGAACTCGTTGATCAGGTCGTAACGCTTCTCCCATTCCGTCTGTGGCACAAGGTTGTGCACGCGGACCGGGAGCACATCCTCGTAGTGGGAGCGATCGAAGATGCCGATCCGTCCGCCGGCCGGGAGCTCCTTGTGGATGCGCCAGAGGAAGTCGTGCTCGAGCTCCTCCTCGGTCGGTTTGTTGAAGCCTTTGATCGCCAGGCCCTGTGGGTCGACGAGACCGCCGACGTGGCGTACGACCCCACCCTTGCCCGCGGTGTCCATTCCTTGCAGCACAAGGAGAACCGACCGTAGATCGCCGGTACGAGAGTTGGCGAACAGCAGTTCCTGCAGGCCGGCGAGAACCACGCCGCGCTCGGCCAGCAACTTCTCGCCCAGCTCCCTGTTCCCGGTGAATCCCGGGGTGCTCGACGTGTCGAAGGAGGCGATCGGACCGGTGGTGGTGGCCCGAAGACCCTCGGTCACCGGGATCTTCCAGCCGGTGTGGTTGTTCTTGCCCATTGCGATCGTGTCCTCTCGTCGTGACGATCATCCGGCGGCGGGCGGGAACAGTGGCCCCCCGCCGAAGGCGCTGCGGTGCGAATCCGGTGGTGTGCCATCGTTGTTCGTGATGCCGTAGTCGGCACCGAGCTCGGCGGTCACCAGGGTGTGTCCGTTGCGATCGGCGAGGGAGGGATCGTCGGCGAGCGCCGCGATGACGCGGCCGACGAATTCGGGGTCCTCGCCGCGCTGCACCGAGAAACCGGCGAACTCGTCGATTCCGAGCGACAGCATCAGCTCGGTGCGGATGAGGCCGAGCCACAACGACACCGCCGTCACGCCGGTGTCGGCGAGTTCGGTGCCCATGTCGAACGACATCTTGTCCAGTGCGGCCTTGCTCATCCCGTACAGCACCGAATGCAGGTGTCCGCGGGTGCCGAACGACGAGATGGTCGCGATCAGCCCGCTGCCGCGTGCCACCATCGACCGGGCCGCATATACCGACGCCACGTAGTGGGCGCGGACGCCGACACCGATCAACGTGTCCCAATCGTCGACCGGCCGTTCCCAGAACCGGTCGGAGAACCCGCCGAATCCCGGTGGTGCGGCCCACGCGTTGTTCACCAGCAGGTCGAGGCCGGCGGTCTCGTTCTCGATGCGCGAGAACACCTGGGCCACGGCGTCGTCGTCGGTGTGGTCGCAGGCCAGTTGGACAGACCCCTCGGGCCCCTCTCCCTTGCGTGACGTGACGTACACGGCCCAGCCGCCGTCGATCAGTGCGGCGGCCACACCACGACCGACACCGCGACTGCCGCCGGTCACCAGTGCGGTCTTCGTCATGCAATGTCCTCGTCGTCGTTGGCGGGATGTGGGTCGACGACATCCGACGATAGAGCTCGCGGCGTGCAGCGTCAGGCAGTCGATCAGATCGGCGGCGACCAACGTCGTGGCCGCTGTCGTGGGCTGCGGGTAAAACTGGTCAGATGACGCCAACAGTCATTTCGGACGTCCCCGGGGGGAGACACCGTGCGCCGAGTGTGGATACACCGCCACCGTCACTCGGTTTCGGTGCAAGCGGGACCGGCGACGAACAGCGGCGTAAAGATCTCCGCAAGATGAAGGTGGTGGCGACCGGGTTCCTGGTGGTCGCCGCCATCGTCTACCTCTTCACCCGATACCTCGAGCACCGCGACGGCGCCGAAGTCGCTGCGTGGGTGGGATACGTGCGGGCCGCGGCCGAAGCCGGCATGGTAGGTGCGTTGGCCGACTGGTTCGCGGTCACCGCACTCTTCCGCCACCCGTTGGGCCTGCCGATCCCGCACACCGCACTGATCCGCAAGAAGAAGGACGACATCGGCGATCAGCTCGGTGGGTTCATCGAAGAGAACTTCATGACCCCCGATGTGATCGTGGAGCGGGCGACCAGCCTCGAGATGCCGCGTCGTCTGTCGACGTGGCTCGCCGACCCGGCCAACGCGCCGCGGGTGTCGGACGAAGCCGCACGGATGATCGCCCTCGCCGCGGAAATGCTGCGCGACGAGGACATCGAGAACCTCATCCAGCACGCCATCAAATGGGCGGGCGAGCCGGAATGGGCTCAGCCGCTTGGTCGCATCCTCGAGCAACTCATCGCCGAGGACCGGTTGGAGCCGGTGTTCCAGCTGGCATGCGATCGCGCGCACGAGTGGGCTCTGGGCAGCCAAGACCTGATCGACCGCGTCGTCGACCAGGACGTCGGTCCGTCGTGGAAACCCAAGTTCGTCAACACCCTGTTGGGCGACAAGATCTATCGCGAACTCGTCGACTTCACGTACAAGGTGCGCATCGACCCGAACCACCAACTGCGACGGTCCATGCACGAGTTCGTGGAGAAGTTCGCCGATGACCTGCAGCACGATCCGGTCATGATCGCCAAGTTCGAGGAGATCAAGCAGGAACTGATCGGCCGCGACGAGGTGACCAACGCCGCGTCGACCGCCTGGAAGACCGGGAAGGCCGTCATCGAGCAGATGCTGACCGACCCGAACAGCACGCTGCGGAACTCGTTGTCGAACTCCGTCATTCAGCTCGCCACCCGCATCCGCGACGACCGTCCGCTGCAGCAGAAGATGAACGGCTGGATCGCCCGGGCGGCGCACCACATCGCGGCGAACTACTCGCAGGAGATCATCTCGGTCATCACCGAGACGGTCCGCGGCTGGGACGCCGACGAGACGAGCCGCAAGATCGAACTACAGGTGGGACGCGACCTGCAGTTCATCCGGATCAACGGGACCGTCGTCGGTTCGCTGGCGGGCCTGGCGATCTACACGATCTCGGTACTGATCTTCCACTGACCCACAGACATCAGGCTTGCTGCCTGCTTGCACGTGCTAGCACGCGCGTCGATACTGGTGGTCGGGGACCGAACGGAGACCGATGACACCCGACGACAACGACGTGCCCGACCAAGCTCACGCCACCGCCGAACCGACGACGCCCGACGACGATGGCGGAGCGAGCAACCCGGTAGAGGCAGTCGCCAGTGCCGCGCAGGACATCGGGGCGTTCATCCGTTCCCAACGAATGGCGGCCGAGGTGTCGCTGCGACAGTTGGCCGAACGGGCCGGGGTGAGCAACCCGTACCTGAGCCAGATCGAACGCGGATTGCGCAAACCATCGGCCGACGTGCTCGCGCAGATCGCGAAGGGTCTGCGGTTGTCGGCCGAGGTGTTATACGTTCGCGCCGGGATACTCGAAGAACGCCCGGCCAGTCCCGTTCGCGACGCCCTGCTCGTGGACGACTCGATCAGCGAACGCCAGAAGCAGATGCTGCTCGAGATCTACGAGTCATTCCGCAAAGAGAACAAAGAGAACAGCGACAACGACGCCGCCGAAATCAGCAAGACCACCGACGCCAAGGAGTGACCCATGCCGGAGAATCCGTTGACCACCGCGATCGGCCAGGTGAGCGCATTGCTGACCGAACTGCACGAGCGTCGGGAGGCAGCCGGCGAACAAGCGCAACAACGCATCGCCGACACCGTCGGCAGTGCGCAGGCGATGCTCGACGGTGCGCGGGAGCAGGCGTCGAGCCGGGTCGACGAGACGCGGGAGAGCGCACTCGCCGTGTTCGAAGAGGCGCGGTCGAAACTGTCGTCGCTGCAGGTCGAGTTGCCGACCGAAATCGAGGATCTGCTCTCCCGGTTCAGTCCGGACGAGCTGCGCAAGGTGGCCGAGGCGTATCTCGCGGTGGCCGCGGGCCTCCTGTCCGCCCTGTCCGAACGCGGCGAGGAAGTCGTCGACCGGTTGCGTGCGCAGCCGCTCGTCGAGCAGAACCTGCCGAAGCTGGAGAAGGTCTACAACGACGCCGTCGGACTGACCGAAGACGCGCTCGGCACCATCTCCGGGCAGACCCGTGCGGTCGGCGAACGGGCTGTGGCGCTGGCCGGGCTGACCACCGGCAAGGCCGACGAGGTCGTGCTCACGCCCGCGAAGAAGGCCATCAAGGGCGCGGCACCGGCCAAGAAGTCACCTGCGAAGAAGTCACCCGCGAAGAAGGCGGCGGCGAAGAAGACGACGGCGAAGAAGGCCCCCGCGAAGAAGGCCCCGGCCAAGAAGGCCGCGGCGACCAAGACCCCGGCCAAGAAGGCGGCGGCCAAGAAGACCGCGGCCAAGAAGACGGTCGCCAAGAAGACCCCGGCCAAGAAGACGGCGGCCAAGAAAGCCCCGGCGAAGAAGGCCGGTCCGGCGTAGGGCCGGCACCGCACGCGGCGCCGCCCGTGCCGGGAATGTCTAGAGTGGTGGCGTGGATCTTCTGAGCGTGATGGCCTACGGGCAAAATCTCATCCTGTTGGCCCTGACCGTGATCGCCGGTGTCGCGTCGGCGGTGGCGCTCGTCCATGCGGCGATCCAGCGACCCGACGCATTCCCGGCCGTCGACCGGCAGACCAAGGTCATCTGGGTGTCGATCCTGGCGGCCGCGACCATCTTCATCTGGCTGTTCGGTGCGGTGAACTTCCTCGGCCTGATCGGCGTGGTCGCGATGCTGGTCTACATCGTCGACGTGCGACCTCGGGTCGACAGCATCCAGGGCAGGTCGTGGTTCAGCAAGAAGGGCTGATCGTCCGCGAGGCTGATTGGGTCGCCGTTGGCTTCGCAATAGACTGACCGAGTGGCTGAGTATCGGATCAACGACCTGGCACAGGCGTCCGGGGTCAGCGTGCGCAACATCCGTGTCTACCAGGACCGCGGGCTGTTGCCGCCGCCGACCATCCGCGGCCGCACCGGGTGGTACTCCGATGAGCACCTGGTGCGGCTCAATCTGATCTCCCGCATGCTCGAACGTGGCTACACCTTCGCCACGATCAGTGAATTGCTGCAGGCCGCGCACCACGGGATGAAGGTCGAGCACGTGCTGCGGGCCTCGCCGAAAGGCGGTCGTTTCCGCAACTTCAAACGCGCCGCGACCATCACGATCACCGAACTGCGCAAGACGCTCAACGCCACCGATCGATCCATCGCGCTGAGTCAGAAACTCGGGCTGCTCGCCAAGGAGGGCGCGCACTATGCGATCCGCAACCCTGAGGTCCTCGAGGGCGCCGAAACGCTCGTGAAGGCCGGCATCGACATCGATGTGCTGCTCGACCGGTGGGTGCGGGTGCAGGACGACCTCGAAGACGTCGCGAAGAGTTTCGTCTCGATCATCACCGACAAGTACTTCGACGAAAACCTGCCGCATCTGGGTGAGAAAGGCGTCAGCAAGATGGCCGAACTCATCCAGACCGTGCGGCCGATGGCACACGAGATCGTCGAAACGACCTTCCGAAAGGCCCTTGACCAGCAGATTTCGCAGGCGATCGGCCAGGCGAGCACCTACTTCGATGCGGCACTCGCGACCGGTGACGCAGTAGACAACAATGCTCCGGTTGATCCAGACCTCACCCGGACAAACGGAACGACCGGCGGGGGCACGGTCGTTGACAACGTGGACGTAGTTGAGAACACCGCCGCCGAGGGTGGCGCCACGTCGACGCCGGTCGACCGGCTCGACTGAACGCAACGACAGTGGCCCGCCCAGCGGCCAGAACCAGGGGACACATCATGAACAAGCGATCGCTCGCGATTGCCGGCGGCACCGCCGCGGCACTCGGCGTCGGCGTCGCCGCACTCGGTCTCGGGACCATCGCGGTCAGCCTGGTGCGGGCGGCGCTGGGCACGGATCTCGCCGTCGACGACGGTCCCGACGAACTGCTGTCCGTGCCGACGGCCCAGCCCGCACGGTCGGTGGTCGCCACCCGCGACGACACCCTCCTCAACGTCGAGCGCTACGGACCTGCCGTCGAGGACACCGACGGCGACATCGTCGTGTTGGTCCACGGCTGGACCTGCAGCACCACGTTCTGGTACCCCCAGATCAACCATCTCGCCGCCACCCGACCCGTCGTCGCCTACGACCAGCGTGGACACGGGGCCAGTGAACTCGGCCGTTTGCGTCCGACGATCGCCCTGCTGGGCCAGGACCTCGACGCGGTCCTTCGGGAGGTCGTCCCGGAGGGGCGGCGCGCGGTGCTCGTCGGCCACAGCATGGGCGGGATGACCATCATGTCGTGGGCCGCGCAGTTCCCCGACCGCGTGGTTTCGACCGTGTCCGGAGTCGTGCTGACCTCGACCGCGGCCCGCGCGGTGACGAGCAACCATCTGCTGATCCCGGTGGATCTGCCGCGCTACACCAAGCCGTTCGAACCGACCGTCGCGAAACTGTTCACGTCGACTCCGGTGCCGTTGCCGCACAACGCCTACAGTTCGCGGCTGTCGCAGTACATCGCGCTGGGGCCGCACGCGCGCAAGGCGCACGTCGACTTCGTCGACGGGCTGATCGCCACCTGCCCGCCCCGATCGCGTGCCGGATGGGGAGCGGCGATGGGCAAACTCGACGTCGTCGCCGGACTCGAGGCCCTACAGGTGCCGACCACCGTCGTCGTCGGCACTGCCGATCGGCTCACGCCGTGCAGTCATGCCGAGCAGATGGCAGAGGTGTTGCAGCGCAACGGAAATCTGCGCGACCTCGTCATCTACGACGGTGTGGGCCACATGTCGACGATCGAGGCGGCCGTCGAGTACAACAAGCTGCTCGACGACGTCCTCGCAGATTCCGCCCGGCCGGCGGACGAGCTGAGCCCCACCCATTCGCTGGTCGAGTGAGCGATCTGGGCAGCGACCCGACGCCCGCGGTCGGGCGGGGCGGCGCACCATCGGATTCCTGTAGGCCGTCGACGACGAGTCGCTACAGCTCGCAGTTCACCAGCACCGGCTCCGGGTGCAGTGACACCCCGAAGGCATCCCGCACACCGTCGCGGACGTCGCGGGCGAGGTCGAGCAGTTCGTCGGTGGTCGCGTCACCCCGATTGGTCAGTGCCAGTGTATGTTTCGTCGACAACCGGACCGGCGAGTCCGGACCGGGGTAGCCGCGGGCGAATCCGGCACGTTCGATCAGCCAGCCCGCCGACAACTTGACGCCCCCGTCCGCAGGATATGTCGGCACCGTGACGTCGTCGCCGACCCGCTCATGAACACGACTCAGGACACCTTGCGCGGCGTCGCCGTCGATGATCGGGTTGGTGAAAAATGAACCGGCACTCCAGGTGTCGTGATCGTCGGCGTCGAGCACCATGCCCTTGCCGCGGCGCAGGGCCAACACCTTCTCCCGCACGGTCGCGGCCGGTGCCCGCTCGCCCGGCTCAGCACCGAGCGACGCCGCGAGTTCCCGGTACCGCAACGGCTGACTCTGCTGATTCTCGTTGAGCCAGAACGACACCGCCACGACGAGGAAGTCGTCGCGATGCTTCAGGGTGCTGGTGCGGTAGCCCAGTCCGAGCTCGCCGGGGGACACCCAACGCAGGGTGCCGGCGCGGCGGTCGAGGAGCTGCACGCTGCGCAGCAGATCCGACACCTCGACGCCGTAGGCGCCGACGTTCTGCACCGGGGTCGCGCCGGCCGCCCCGGGGATGCCGGACAGGCATTCCAGACCGCCGAAACCCGCGTCGATGGTGGCCGCCACCAGTTCGTCCCAGTTGACACCGGCATCGGCGGTCACGTGGGTGCGGCCGGACTCCCGGCCGGACCCGAACTCGACGCGTCCACTCTGGATGACCACCGCGGTACCGTCGAACCCTTCATCGGCGATCACCAGATTGGAGCCGCCGCCGATCACCAGGGTGCGTTCCCCCGCACGATCGAAGGTGGTGATCTGCTCGACGAGGTCGCGGGTGTCGCCGCACCGCACGATCGCGCGGGCGGGGCCGCCGAGGCGCAGTGTGGTCAGTTCGGCGAGACGGGGCGTGGTCACCGGGGTAACGGTAGTCGTAGCCGATCCTGGCGGGCGTGATCCCGGCGTCGGCCGGTAATCTCAGTGACCATGGCGACCACGATGACCCACCGCGTCTCCCATTCCTTCTCGACGCAGCGTCTGTGGGAGATCATCTCGACCGAGAAGTATTGGCATGACCTGCTCGAGGCCATCAACTCCAGCCACGGCAGACTCGACTCCTTCGAGTCGTCGGGCGGCACCATCACGGTCGCGTTGCAGCAGGGTGTGCCAGAGGACAGACTGCCCTCGGCTGTGACCAGGATCCGGCCCGGCGATCTCGACATCCCCCGGCGATCCACGTTCAAACTGGTCGGCGACACCATCACCGGCACCATCGAGGCGAGCGTGTCCGGGGCGCCGGCCAAGATCAACGGCAGCGTCGTGACCAGCGGTGATCCCGCGATAACGACGTACGAGGCCGAGGTGAAGGTCAGCGTGCCGTTCGTCGGCGGCAAGATCGAGGTCGCCGTCATCGAGCAGCTCGAGAGCCTCCTCGACCGCGAGGGCGAGCAGACCGAGACCTGGGACGCAGCTCACCGCCCCTGACCCGAACTCCTTACCCAACGGTAGGAAAACTTGGGTTGGCGACACCCCCTCACGTAACCTGATCGTCATGGCACGACGGCTCAGCTATTCGGCGCGCTTCACCGAACCTGCGGAGAAGCTCTATCAGGCGCAGAGCAACAAGCAGTATTGGGACGACATGATGGCGGGATTCCAGATGATCTCGCCGCATTGCTCGGTCGACTCCTTCGTCTCCGACGAAACGGGCTTGCGGGTGGTCCTCAAGCAGACAATCGGTCGCCACCAGCTGCCCGCGATCGCCCAGACCGTGATGATGAAGGACATGGTCATCACGCGCGAGGAGTCGTTCGGCGCGTTCGATCCCGACCTCACCAAGGGCAACTACAACGCATCGATCCCGGCCGGGCCGGGCAGCCTCAACGGCTGGCAGGAGTTGTTCCCCACCGACACCGGCTGCACCATCCGCAAGACCACCGAGGTCAAGGTCTTCATCCCGTTCGTCAACGGCAAGCTCGAACAGCTGATGCTGGTCAACCTCGTCGACCTGTTCCGCGCCGAGGCGGAGTACGCGGCGGACTGGATCAAGAAGAACCTCTGAGCTGATGCCGCCGGGCCCGCTCTCGCTGCGATCCTCCTCGCTGCGTTCGTCCCTCACCCCACTCGTCGATTCTCGCTCGGCGACCCGACGGTGATCTCCGGCCGCATCACGCGCGGCACCACCAATCTCAACCGGCTCCGCCGCGTCGACCGGTGGATGAGCACCAGCCCCGACATCCGCGCGGCGCTCGACAGCACGCCGGCGCCGCTCATCGTGGATCTCGGCTACGGCGCCCGCCCGGACACCACCCTCGAGATGGCCGCGCGCCTGCGGTCCGTCGTCCCCGATATCGACGTCGTCGGGATGGAGATCGACCCGGACCGGATCGCCGAACCGCGAGACGGGGTCAGCTTTGCGCTCGGCGGGTTCGAACTCGCCGGACTCACCCCCCAACTCGTCCGTGCTTTCAACGTCCTGCGGCAGTACGACGAGCACGAGGTCGCCGGCGCGTGGGCGCAGATGCAGTCCGCGCTCGGGCCGGGCGGACTGATCGTCGAGGGCACCTGCGACGAGATCGGCCGTCGCAGCAGCTGGATTCTGCTCGATGCCGACGGGCCTCGCACCCTCACGCTGTGCTGGGCGCCCGAACACACCGGTCGCCCGTCCGAACTGGCCGAACGTCTGCCCAAGGCGCTCATCCACCGCAACGTGCCCGGTGAGCCGATTCACCACCTGCTGCAGACGGCCGATCGGTGCTGGGACATCGCCGCCACCCACGCGGCCTTCGGCCCGCGGGTGCGATGGCGACAGGCACTGACGTTGCTGGCCGACCAGGGAGTCGACTGCGTCGTGCCACGCGGCCGGTCCGTCGACAACCTGCTCACCGTCGGCTGGTCGACGGTGGCCCCCAACCCCTGAACCGGTCCTTCGACCGACTGACCCCGCACGTGGTCCGACTACCCTGGACGCATGCGAATTGCCATGGCGCAGATCACCTCGGGCACCGATCCCGAGGCCAATCTCGACCTTGTCGACGCCAACACCGCACAGGCTGCGGCCGGCGGCGCGGACCTTGTCGTGTTCCCCGAGGCGACGATGTGCCGGTTCGGTGTCCCACTCGCACCCGTCGCCCAGCCACTCGACGGCCCCTGGGCGACTCGGGTCTCCGAGATCGCCGCCACGCACGACGTCACCGTGGTGGCGGGCATGTTCACGCCCGACGGTGATCGTGTCCGCAACACCGTGGTGATCGCCCCGGCCCGAGGGGAACGGATCGGCTACGACAAGATCCACCTGTACGACGCGTTCGGCTTCGCCGAGTCGCGCACCGTCGCGCCCGGCACCGAGCCGGTCACCTTCGAGGTCGCGGGGGTCACGGTGGGGGTCGCCACCTGCTACGACATCCGCTTCCCCGCGTTGTTCACCGAACTCGCGGCACGAGGCGCCCAGCTGATCGTCGTGCCGACATCGTGGGGCGCCGGGGCGGGGAAACTCCACCAGTGGGAGATCCTCGCCACCGCGCGTGCACTGGACACCGCCTGCTTCGTCGCCGCCGTCGGACAGGCGCTGCCGGCCGATCCCGAGCTGGCAGCTTCCTCAGCGCCCACCGGAATAGGACACAGTCAACTCACAGATCCCTTCGGTAGCGTGGTCGCCGCATACGACGACGGTGCACGGGTGGACGTCTTCGACATCGACCCCGCCGTCGTCGACAAGGCTCGTGCCGCATTGGGGGTTCTGGCCAACCGGCGTCCGATTGCCGCAGCGGCGGCACCGATCACGAACTGAGGCCTCGATGACCGACAGCGAGAACAATCCGCCCCCGCAGCCGGCCGACCACGACGACACCACCCGGTTCGAGCCGGTGCCCACCGACCCGGCGCCACGCGCCTGGTCGCAGCCCGGGCGCACCCAGACCGCACAGTTCGGTGACACGCCCGACACCACCCAGTTCGACGACTTCGAACCCATCCCGAACGCCGTGCCGCCGGAGGTCGTCGCCACCTCGCCGGCCAAACGCAACACGGGCAAGATCATCGCCGGGTTGTCCGCCGCCCTGATATTGCTCGTGCTGATCGCCGGGGTCGGCACCGAACTGTACGTCCGCGGCAAGACCAAGGACTGCTTGCAGAGCGCGTTCACGCAGCTGACCGGCACCGACACCACTGTCGCGTTGAGCAGCAAACCCATTCTGCTGCAACGAATCAGCGGTGAGGTTCCGTACGTCCAAGTGGACACCGCGGACAAACCGGATGCGATCAGCCTGCACGCCCGGGCCGAGGGCATCACCGGGCTAGACGGCAACCCCACCGCCCAATCGATCACCGGCACCGGGTCGGCGCCGTTCTCGCGTGTCATCGCGATGAGCAAGGAAGGCTCGTCCACCGGCGGCTCCACGGGTACCGACCCGAACAGCACGAGCCCCGGCGGCGGATCGCTCCTGTCGGGACTCGTCCAGGGCGCAAGGATCGAGTCGCTCACCGGCAATGCCGACGAAGGCACGATCACCGTCGACTCGACCGTGCAGGTCGCGATCCTGCCGATCCCGATCAGCACCACCCTCAAGCCGGTCATGGACAACGGACATATCCGCTTCGACGTCGTCAGTGCGCAGGCCTTCATCTTCGGCGTGCCGAAGGACTATGCGCAGACCATCGTGGACGGCGTCACGAAGTCGATGTTCGGATCGCTCGCCGACGACCTGACGATCACCAATCTCAAGGTCACCGACAAGGGCGTCGACTTCGCGTTCGACGGCAAGAACGTGGAACTCGGCGGCGAGGGCTCCAACACCGGTAACTCGGTGACCTGTTCCTGATCCCGCCGCCGTTACCTGCGACGACGCACCATCCCGGCCAGGCCCGGTACGCTCGGGAATGTCCGATTTGCCGCTCTGGAGGAGAAGATGAGCGCCCTGATCCTGATCGCCCTCGTGGTGCTGATCGTCGTCGGCATCGTCGTGATGTCGCAACAACGGTCGGGCGCCAACGCCGCACGATCGCTCGATGACGCCAAGGCCGACGCGCGTCAGTCCATCGAACGCCTCGGTGGGCAGGTGTTCATGCTCGTCGGCGACGGCCCCGCGTCCAAACAGGCGCTCGCCGACGCGGGCGAACGCTACAACGCGGCCGGCTCGCAGATCGACCAGGCCTCCACCGTCGCGCAGGCCCGACTCGCCAAGCAGACCGCCATCGAGGGGCTCTACTACGTCCGGGCCGCGCGTACCGCGATGAATCTCGATCCCGGCCCACCGGTGCCGGAGCTCGACGGTCAGCGCAGCGCCGGGTCGGTCACCGAGGACCGCACCGTCGACTTCGAGGGACGCCGGATCGAGGCCTCACCCACGCCGACGTCGCGGACACCCAACTACTACCCGGGTGGTCGTGTCGCGGGGCGCCCCGTGCCGGCCGGCTGGTACTCCGAACCGTGGTGGAAGCCCGCCCTGATCGGTGGTGCGTGGGGCATCGGCTCGGCGCTGCTGTTCACGTCGCTGTTCTCGGGGATGTACGGGGTTCCCTACGACGCCAACGCCTTTGAGAGTGGCGCGGGCGACGGCGCCGACATGGGCGCGATCGACGGCGGAGACGCCGGCGGCGACTACGGTGATGGCGGCGGTGACTACGGCGGCGGGGGCGACTTCGGTAGCAGCGGCGACGCCGGCGGCGACTGGGGCGGCGGCGATTTCGGCGGGGGCGACTTCGGCGGATTCGACTTCTAGGACATGTCTCTCAATCCCACTGCCAAGACCCGCAAAGGGAATTGGGAGACATGCCCTCTCTAGTCCGTCTCGCGGGGAGCCGTGCACAGATGCGGTGTGAGCGGGTCGCTCGCGACAACAGTTGTCGCCGAGTCGCTCCCACACTGCATCCATATATGCGGTCAGTTGAACACCACGGTCTTGCGGCCGTGCACCAGCACCCGGTCCTCGAGGTGCCACCGCAGCCCCCGCGCCAGGACGAGGGTCTCGATGTCACGGCCCTGACGCACCATGTCGGGCACGGTGTCGCCGTGGTCGACACGGATCACGTCCTGCTCGATGATCGGTCCGGCGTCGAGGTCGGCGGTCACGTAGTGGCAGGTCGCGCCGATCAGTTTCACCCCACGCGCGAAGGCCTGATGGTAGGGGCGCGCGCCGATGAAGCTGGGCAGGAAGCTGTGGTGGATGTTGATCGCCCGCCCGGTCCACGCGTCGCAGAGCTGCGGCGGAAGAATCTGCATGAATCGTGCCAGTACCACCGCGTCGGGTTCGTATCCCTTCACGATGGACGCGACCTCGGCGAACGCCTCCGACTTGCCGTTCGCCGGGAACGGCACGTGATGGAACGGCACACCGAAGCGCTCGGTGAGTTCCTCGAGGTCCCGGTGATTGCCGACCACGGCCGACACCGACGCGGGCAGTTCCCCTCGATGCGCCCGCCCCAGCAGGTCGACCAGGCAATGTGACTCCTTGCTGACCAGCAGCACCACCGACTTCGTCGAGCCGGTGTCGGTCAGGCGCCAATCCGTCGACGGACCGAGCTCGGCCGCGACCTCGGATGCGAAGCGTGACCGCAGTTCGTCGAGGGTCATCGTCACCGACCCCGCCCGCACCGTCTGCCGGGTGAAGAACCAGCCGGTCTCGGCATCCGAGTGGTAGCCGGCCTCCACGATCCACCCGCCGACCTCGGCGAGGAATCCAGAGATCCGGGCAACGATTCCGGTCCGGTCAGGGCAACCGAGCGTCAGTACGTACTGACGGTCGGTCTCGATGGCGGATTGGCTCGTCTCAGGCGCAGTCACAGACCTCAGTGTGCCAAGCTCGTCTGTGTGATCACCACCGACCTGACGAGGCGCGACGTCGCGGCCATCATCGACCACACCCTGCTCAAACCCGAGGCGACACGAGCAGCGGCCGAGGCGACCGTCGCCGAGGCCGCCGAGCTCGGGGTCTACGCGGTGTGTCTGTCGCCGTCGATGCTGCCGATCGACACCGGCGAGCAGAAGTCGTGCGTGGTGGCCGGATTCCCGTCGGGCAAACATCACTCGCTGGTCAAGGCGGCCGAAGCGCGCCTGGCGGTCGACTCCGGGGCGGACGAGGTCGACATGGTGATCGACATCGGGGCCGCGGTCGAAGGGCGATTCGACGAGGTGTTCGCCGACGTGCTGGTCGTCCGTGAAGCCGTCGGCGAGTTCGTCGTCCTGAAGGTCATCGTCGAGTCGGCCGCGCTCCTGGAGTTCGCCGGGCCGGACACCCTCACCGAGGTCTGCCGCCGGGCGGTGCAGGCCGGCGCATCAATGGTGAAGACCTCCACCGGGTTCCATCCGTCCGGCGGAGCGAGTGTCGAGGCGGTGTCGGTGATGCGCGCGGCCGTCGGCGATCGTGTCGGCGTCAAGGCCAGCGGCGGCATCCGCACCGCGGAGTTCGCCGCGGAACTCATCGCGGCCGGCGCGACGCGGCTGGGGCTCTCCAATTCGCGGGCCGTGCTCGACGGATTTCCGGCGTAGACCGGGTCGAGGGGCAGACGTGACCGGTACCGACGGCATCCAACCCGGTCCGGAGAAACCATCGGGGGAGACCGGTCTGGAACCCCTGCAACTCATCGCCCGATCCGATGCGGTGACCCGGATGGGTGCGCTGATGCTGGGGTCCGGTGCCGGGTCGTACCGCGTCAAGGAGGCGATGGGCCGGGTGGGGCGGGCTCTCGGTATCGACGAGATCGACTCGCAGGTGAACCTCACCGAGATCGTCACGACCACCAAGAAGGGCCGGATCTTCCGGACCCAGATCATCGAGGTGCCGGTGCTCGGGGTGAACTCCGACCGCATCGCCGCTCTCGAATCGATCTCACGCACCGCCGAACCCGGGCTGACCGTCCAAAACCTGCATGCCCAACTCGACGAGGTCGAGCATCGGCGTCCCCGCTACAACAAGGCGCTCGTGGCACTCGCCGCGGCGGTGGCGTGTGGTGCATTCGCATTCCTCAACAACGGGACCTGGCAGGAATGCCTGGCCGCGGGGGTGGCAGCCGGTGTCGGCAAGTTCGTCCAGACGGTGCTTGGGCGCGCCCGGATCAACCAGCTAGCCGTCGTCTGTGTCTCGGCGGCAGTGGCGTGCCTGTGCTTCGTCCTCGGGTCACTGCTCCTCGGCGTGATCGTGCACTCGCCGAACCTGTTGCAGAGCTCGGCGTTCACCTCCGCCGTCCTGTTCCTCGTGCCGGGGTTCGCCCTGATGACCGCGGCGCTCGACATCGCACGGTTCGACTTCAATGCCGGCATCTCCAGGCTCGTCTACGCGAGCACCATCATTCTCTCGGCAGCGATCGGCGCGTGGGCGATCGCCACCGTCAGCGGGCTGACACCCGAAACCGAACCCGCGGCGCCCTTGCCGGCCGCTTCGCTGATCGGATTGCGCATCCTGGCGAGTTTCATCGGGGTTCTCGGATTCGCGGTCACCTTCAACACGCCGCTGCGCATCGCGCTGTGTGCCGCGTCGTTCGGTGCGGTGGCCAACCCGATCCGGCTGGCCCTTGTCGACGCCGACCTGGCGGCGCAGGTGGCGGCGGCACTCGCCACGCTCATCGTGGGCTTGTTCGCCGCTTTCTTCGCCGAGCGCATCCAGGCGCCGCGCATCACCTTGTCGGTGCCGTCGATGCTGATCATGGTGCCGGGCGCAGCCGCCTACCGGGCCCTGGTCTACTTCAACAACGAGCAGATCGTGCAGGCCGTGGGCAACGCGGTGCAGGCGATGATCGTCGTCATCGGGCTGGCGGTCGGGCTGGCCGCCGCACGGATCCTGACCGACAAGGAATGGTCGTTGGAGAAGCCATCGTGGACGTCGCTACCGGGTGGCCGCCGGCACTGACCCGGGCATCTCGGTGGTGCGCGTCCGGTGCGCCGACGTCACGCAACGGTGCGGCTGCGCCCGACGGCGGCCGCGGCCTCCTCCGCGATGAGGTCCGCGTTGATCGCCGCACCCGCCATCACACCGGCCCCCATCGACACGGCGACGATCGCGGACAGGTCGGCGCTGTTGCCGGCCGCCCACACACCAGGGATGTCGGTGGCCCCCAGCGGCCCCGTCGGGATGACCGGTCCTCCCGGGTGGTCGGCAAGGGTGCCGCCGAGTCGCGTGTAGAGGTCGGCGCGGACGACGAACCGCGGCGCGACGACCACGGCGTCGCGTTCGATCGCGGTTCCGTCGGCGAGTACGACGGAACGTACTGTGCCGTCGACGATGTCGAGACGTTCCACCGGGCCGTCCACGATGTGCACATCGAGCGCCGAGAGTTGTTGTGACTCTTCGTCGGACAACGGCGGCATGGTGTGCGTGAACAGGGTGACGTCCTCGGAGAGCTGCCGGAACAGGAGCGTCTGGTGCACCGACATCGGATTCGTGCCCAGCACCCCGATCCGCCGGCCGCGGACCTCGTACCCATGGCAGTAGGGGCAGTGCAGCACCGATGACCCCCACAGTTCGGTGACACCGGGGAGATCGGGCAGCTCGTCGACGAGGCCGGTGGCCAGCAGCAGGCGGCGGGCCGTCGTGGTGTCGCCATCGGAGGTCTGAATCTCGAAGTCGCCGTGGGGGTTTCGCGTGACATCGAGGACCTCGGCGGAGACGATGTCCACGCCGTAGCCGGTGGCCTCCGCCCGACCCTTCGCGAGCAGGTCCAGTGGTGAGATGCCCTCGTTGCCGAGCAGGTTGTGCGCGCCGGCGGCCGGCGCATTGCGTGGCCGGCCGGCGTCGAACACGACCACCGAGCGCAACGAACGGCCGAGCGCGACCGCCGCGCTGAGTCCGGCGGCCCCGCCGCCCACGATGGCGACGTCGAAGTGATTGGTATGCATGGTCTTTCCTTTCATCAGTGGTTTCCCCGGGAGCCTGAGAGCCTCACGTCGCACGACCAACGAGATGGACGCCCACCGGTCTCCGGCGGGCAGTCTGAACCGGTGACGTCGGAGATCCGGACCGACCACGCGCAGCGCTCTCGCCGAAACGCGCTCTGTGCGCCGCTACGAGACAATAATTGTCGCCTGTTCACTGAGGATGCTCACTTGGGCGGACGGCGGCATCGATGGCAGAAGCCGCGCGCGAGAGTGTCGCTCACGCGGTCGGGAAAGCGGCTGTTCCGAGCACCCGCGTCAGTCGGGTCGCTTCGCGATCCACGCGGTCCGGCGGGCCCGGAGGCTCAGGTCGTCACGTCGTCGCAGCGACGACGGATCTTCCTCGGACAGCAGCAGATCGAGGGTCGTGCGGTCCTGCTCGGACAGCTCGTCGGCGAGGCTCGACCGCAGATGCGAGAGCCACATGGTGGCGTAGTCGCGGATCCCTGCCGCCGATTCCGTTGTTACGGTGACGATCTCGACAGTTTCGACGATCTCGAAACCGGCGGCCGTGATCGCCGGTCGCCAGTCGAGGTCCTTGTTCCACCCGCCCGCGGACATGGCGGGTTGGATGTGGGACTCCACCTCGCCCTCGGGAGACCCGGGCGGCAGAAAGGTTGGGGTCTCGACGATCTCCAGCACGACCAGAACACCGCCTGGTCGCAGGGCGGAGAACGTGGAGCGCAGCAGAGCGTCCGGGTCCGCGAAGTGATGCAGCGTCGACGACGCCCAGGCCACGTCGACGTCGGTGACGGTGGCGGGCAGGGTCGTGTCGAGGTCGGCGACCCGTGTGAGAACGCGATCACCCACCCCGGCGGCGGCAGCGCGCTGCGTCGCCCGCGCGAGCAGGTCGGCGGAATTGTCGAGAGCGAGGATCTGTCCGGTCGGGAACCGTTGCGCAAGGGCGACGGTGCCGACACCGGTGCCGGCACCGAGGTCGACGATGGTCTGCGGATCGCTGACCAGCGCGGCGATGTGGTCGGGGACGTCTGTCAGGTACTCCCCGCAGAACGTCGCGTCGAGGTCGAGGAGCGCGGCCATGGTGTCGGCGTCGGGGTGGAGGTGACCATTGTGCTCGCCGTGCTGGTGACCGCCGTGATGGTGATGGTGATGGTGGGTCGTATCGGTCATGCTGTCCACGGTAGCGCGATCATGCGCTTGGGGCATAGCATCTTGCGTATGGAGCAAGAAATCGATGCGGTGGTCCGTCAACGTATCCGTGGGCTGCGGTTGGCCAAGGGCTGGACCCTCGACGCGTTGGCCGCGCGGTGCTACCTCAGCCCGTCGACGCTGAGCCGGATCGAGACGGGCCATCGGCGGGTGGCACTCGACCAGCTGGTGCCGATCGCGCGGGCGCTAGGCACCACGCTCGACCAGCTCGTCGAACCGGCCAACGACGAGGACGTCGTCATCCGTCCCGAACCGCACACCGCGCCGGGCATGGTCATCTGGAAACTCTCCCGGGATTCGACGCCTGGTGGCGTCACCGTCGCCAAGATGCGAATCACTCCCGAGCACGTCGTCGACCCGGCCAATCTCGGTGTTCACCCAGGTCGGGAGTGGTTTACGGTTCTGTCCGGAGATGTCCGGATCCACCTCGGTGACCGGGTGATCGACGTCCCCACCGGGGAGGCCGCGGAGTTCTCCACGATGATTCCGCATGGCATGGCGTCGGTGGGTGGCGTCGCCGAGGTCCTGTCGATCTTCGACCACGATGGTGAGCGCGCCCACATGCCAGGGTGAACAAGGGTTTTCACAGCTCAGCTCGGTAGGCTGGACGGTGCTATGAGCGCGAATCACTCACTCACCCGCCGCACGGTGCTGACCGCCGCGGGCCTCGGTGCCGTCGGCCTTGCCGTGGCGGCCTGTTCCCGCGACGAGTCGGCCACGCAGGACGCCAAGCCGAAGTCGCCCACCGTGACCGTGGCGTTCACCCCCGCGCTCGACGAGGCCGCGCCCAACCCGACCGTGACGTACTCCGTGAAGGCCGAGAACGGCGTGCTCAACCCCGACGTCAAGCTGCTCAATCCGCGCGGCAAGGCGGTCGCCGGCACGCTCTCGGACGACCGCACGACCTTCACGGTCAGCGAACCCCTCGGCTACGACACCAAGTACACGTGGAGCGGTAGTGCCGTCGGCTACGACCGCGTCACCGCGCCGATCGCCGGTGACTTCACCACTCTCGTGCCGCAGTCGCAGCTCAATGTCGTCGTCAACATCGGTGACGGGCAGGAGGTCGGCATCGCGGCCCCGATCATCCTCAAGTTCGATGGCACGGTCGAGGACAAGGCGGCCGTCGAGAAGGCGCTCACCGTGAAGACCGAGCCGCCGACCGAGGGCGCGTGGGCGTGGCTGGGCGAGGACAACGGTTCCCGCGTGCACTGGCGGCCCAAGGAGTACTTCGCACCCGGAACCAAGGTGCACATGGGGGCCAAGCTCTATGGTGTCGACCACGGTGAGGGCGCTTACGGAGCGGCCGACGTCACCGTCGACTACACGATCGGTCGCTCTCAGATCGTGAAGGCGGAGGCGTCGTCGCATCAGATCGTCGTGGTCCGGGACGGCGGTGTCCTCATGACGCTGCCCTGCAGCTATGGCGAGGGCGACCTCGACCGCAACGTCACGCGCTCGGGCATCCACGTGGTGACCGAGAAGTACGAGGACTTCTACATGAGCAACCCGGCCGCCGGGTACTTCAACGCGCACGAGCAGTTCGCGGTTCGTATCTCCAACAACGGCGAGTTCATCCATGCCAACCCGCAAACCGTTGGCGTGCAAGGGTCGTCGAATGTGACCAACGGTTGCATCAACTTGTCGCTGGCCAATGCCCAGCAGTACTACGCCACCGCCGTCTACGGCGATCCGGTCGAGGTCACCGGCACCCGGATCGCGCTGTCCGAGGCCGACGGCGACATCTTCGACTGGGCCATCGACTGGCCGACGTGGAAGAGCATGTCGGCGATCAAGGGCGAGCCGGCAAAGATGAGCGCCCCGGCGACTCCGTCGGGCGCACCCACGCTGAACACTCCGGCGTCGACGTCGGCACCGGCACCGGCACCGGCCGGCTGACCGCGGATCAGCCGGGATTCTTGATGTTTCGGCGCGCGGAGGCCTGATCTCGGGGCTTGAGGATGATCTGATCCAGGTCGACATGCGGCGGCCGCGATGCGACGAACCCGACGACCTCGGCGACGTCCTCCGCCGTGAGCGGGGTCAGACCCTGGTAGACGGCGTCGGCGCGGTCCTGGTCACCCTCGAAACGCACCAACGAGAAGTCCGTCTCCACCATGCCGGGTGCGATCTCGGTGAGCCGCACCGGTTTTCCGAGCAACTCGAAGCGCAGGGTGCGATGCATGACGGCCTGGGCGTGCTTGGCCGAGGTGTAGCCGGCGCCGTTGTCGTACGGTTCGAACGCCGCGATCGAGGTGATCGTCACGATCAGCCCGTCACCCGAGGCGATCAGTGCCGGGATGAGCGCCTTGGTCATCCGCAGGGTGCCCAGCACGTTGGTCTCCCACATCCAGCGCCAGTCGTCCAGATCGGAGGTGGCCACCGGGTCCAGACCCTTTGCGCCACCGGCGTTGTTGACCAAGACGTGCACGACGTCCAACCCCGCGACGAACGCGTCGACCGAGGCGTCGTCGGTCACGTCCAGCGCCCGGCCGGTACCCCCGATCTCCGCGGCCAGCTCGTCGACGAGCTCGGTGCGGCGCGCGCCGAGCACCACGTGATAGCCCTGGCCGGCGAGCTGGCGGGCGGTCGCCGCGCCGATGCCCGAACTCGCGCCGGTGACCACGGCGATCTTCCGATCGTCGGGCAGGGCCGAACCCGTTGTCGCTGATTCCGTGTCACTGCTCATGAGTCCAGCCTATTCGCCGAGCGCTGCGCTAGATTCATCGCATGCCAGCGCCCGGAGTCGTGCCCGCCGCATTGCAGGTGGGCGCGACGCCGGCGGCAGCGGTGCTGCAGGCGGTGCGCGTGCACGCCCCGGTCACCCGCGATCAACTGGCCGCGGCCACCACCCTCTCGCCGGCCACCATCAACCGCCAGGTCACCCTGCTGTCCGGGCGCGGGCTGATCGTCGAACGGCCCGATCTGGTCGACCCGGGCGGGATCGGCCGGCCGAAGAACCCTCTCACCCTCGACAGCGACAAACTGTGCGTCGCCGGCATGCACATCGGCGCGCGGCGGACGCTGCTCACCATCGCCGATCTCGGAGGCCGGCCGCTCTACAGCCATGCCGTGCCGACGCAGCGGGACGGCACCCCACCCGACGACCTGTGCGCCCAGTTGCGTGATCTGGCAGCACGATTCAGCGGACGCCGACTCCTCTGGGCGGGAATCGCGTCGGGCGGCGTGGTCGACGCGCGCGGTGGCGTCGTCGATCATCCGGTGCTCGGATGGCGCCGCGTGCCGATCGGCCCCATGCTCGCCGACGCGCTCGGCGTCCCGGTGTCGGTGTGTGAACACGTCCAGGCGATGGCCGCCGCCGAACTGCTCTTGACCTCGTCACAGCAACTCGACGGAACGGGTCTGTTCTTCTACGCCCGTGAGACTGTCGGCATGGCGTTGACCATCGACGGGAAGGTGCACATGCCGCGTCACGGCGCCGGTTCCATCGCGCACCTGCCGGTGCGGGCGCCGGCCGTGGCGGCGGGCGGCGACGCGACTCTGCAGGACGTCATCGGCAGTGCCGCGGAACGTCGTTTCGCCGCGGCGCTCGGGGTGGATGTCGACGCGTCGGTGATCGCCGACCAGCGGGCCGAGGTCCTCGGCGCCGTCGTCGCGATGATGCGGGACGTGATCAACCCCGATGCGGTCGTGGTGGCCGGTGACGCGTTTGCCGCGCACCCCCACGGACTCGCCCCGGTGCAGGCGGCGTTCGACGCCGCCACCACCAACCGCCGCCCGCTCGAACTGAGCCCCTCGCGGTTCGGTGTCCGAGTCCAGGAGAGCGCGGCAATCGTGGTGGCGCTCAGCGTGATCTACGCCGACCCGGCAGCCGCCACCGCCGTGGCCTGAACTGGGCGCGACCACCCGTGCTGAGCCTCCGCGCCCGATGCCTTACCGTGGGGGGCATGACCACAGCCCCCCGCGATGTCAGCGCCAATCTCGAGGTGTTCGTCTCGGGCGCCACCGAACTCGAGATGCAGATCGCCGTCGCCAAGTTGCCGGGCCTGACCATGACCGAACAGTTGACGATCACCGTCGACGGCAAGGAGGTCACGCCCGAGGAGATCATCGACGACCACGGCGCACGCATCCATCGGTTGCAGGTCGAATCCGGACTCGTCGCCGTCGACTACACGGCCAGCATCGAAACACCCGCCGACCCGATCCCGGTCGAGTCAACCGATCGGTCGGTGTACCTCCGTCCCAGTCGATATGCGGAGTGCGACAAGTTCTTCGGGTTCGCCGCCGGGCAGTTCGACGCCGATCTCCCGCCGGGAGAGCTGCTGAATCAGGTGACGTCCTTCGTCGAGGACCGATTGAGTTACATCCCGGGTGCCAGCGATCCCATCGACGGCGCCGCCGACACGTTGCTGGCGGGCGCCGGCGTGTGCCGTGACTACGCCCACCTCGTCGTCGCCCTGTTGCGGGCGTTGAACATTCCGGCGCGACTGGTCGCCGTGTACGCTCCCGGCTGCGATCCGATGGACTTCCATGCGGTTGCCGAGGCGATCATCGACGACGAATGGGTGGTGGTCGATGCCACGCGGCTGGCTCCCCGGCAAAGTCTGGTGCGTATCGCGACGGGGCGCGACGCCGCCGACACCGCATTCCTGGACAACCACCGCGGTTCGATCAACCTGAACAACTACAAGGTGACCGCCACCGTGCGGGGAGATCTGCCTGTCGACACCGGAGCGGAGCGAATCCGCATAGGCTGAGTGCATGCATGCGCTCACGTGCCCGATCTGCAACGCGCTCTCGGGATTTCTGAATCAGCAGTGCCCGCAGTGCGGCACGACCGTCGGCGTCCACCTTCCGTCCCGCTCGCTGGTCGTGGCCTCCGAGGACGGCGTCGACATCGACGGTCAACGCTGGGTCCGGTGCTCCAACTGGACTCACCCGGGATGCAACTGGATGACGCTCGCCGAGGTCGACGAGCATTCGATCGGCCTGCGTGGCAGGTGTTTTCCCGACTCGCTGGTGCGTAAGCGGCCGGACAACGACGACACGATTGCCCTGGACAAGCTGCGCACCACGCTGCCCGACCTGCGCATGCTGATCTACCAACTCGCCGACCTCGGACTGCCCGTGGAGCCGTTCTGGCGCAGCGACGGTGGTCTCGCCTTCGACCTGTTGTCGAGCGTGACCACCGGCAAGCCGGTCATGATCGGTCACGCCGACGGGGTCATCACCATCGATCTCGCCGAGAGCATGGACGCCTACCGGGAACGTCTGCGGGTGCAGCTCGGGGAACCCTATCGGACGGTGCTCGGACACTTCCGGCACGAAGTGGGTCACTACTACGAACACATCCTGGTGGAAACAGGGGCGGGCGCAAGGGAATATCTCGACAGATGTCGCGAGATCTTCGGTGACGAACGCGCCAGCTATGCCGATGCACTGGAGCGGCACTACAAGTTCGGCCCACCCGCGGACTGGCAGGACTCCTACATCTCGGAATACGCGACGATGCACCCGTGGGAGGATTTCGCCGAGTGCTTCGCCCACTACCTGCACATCACCGGCACCATCGACACCGCCCGTGAATCGGGCGTGATGCTCGAAAGCGATCAGGTGCGATTCAGCATGGACCGCGACATCGTGCCGCTGCAGTCGTACGCCGATCAACCGATCGAGCGACTGCTCTACGACTGGAAGTGGTTGGCCACCATGTTCAATCGCGTCAACACCGCAATGGGCCGTCGACCGCTGTACCCGTTCGAGATCCCGCGCCCGGTCGTCCGCAAACTCGGCTTCGTACACCGGGTGATCCGCGAGACCGCGAAACGCTCTGCGGGTGAAGCGGATCCGCTGGTGGCTGCGGCCGGCTTGCAGGCCGATCCGAACGGGCCGTCCCGCTGATCGAGAAAAGCTCGACCTCGGGCAGGGTTGCGGTGCCGCTGTTTCTTCGCTGATCGAGTAAGGCTCCGAGCGTGGACAGGGTTGCGGCGCCGCGGCTTCTTCGTTGATCGAGTAAGGCTCCGAGCGTAGCGAGGCGCCGCATCGAGATCGGCTGTGTGGCAGGGGGAGTGGGGTCTCGATGCGCTCCCTCGCTGGCGCTCGGTCGCTTACTCGACCAGCGGGGGTGGATTGCGGACGTCGGGAAGGGTTGCGGCACCACTGCTTCTTCGTTGATCGAGTAAGGCTCGACCTCGGGCAGGGTTGCGGCACCGCTGTTTCTTCGTTGATCGAGTAAGGCTCCGAGCGAAGCGAGGCGCCGCATCGAGATCGGCTGTTTGACAACGGAAGTCGCTCACCGAGACGAGCGGAGGGACCGTTGCGCCCCACGCACGCGCGAACCGGTCGGTGCTGTCAGCCCAGCCACTCTCTACGCAGCTCCAGCACCAACTCCAACACCGACGCGACATCGTCGGGGTCGCCGATCCGGTACTGCGCCACGGTGTCTCCGGAGCCGACCTTGATGCCGATGTCGCCCGACTCCGGGCGCAGGTGCGCGAAGGCCTTCTCGTCGGTCACGTCGTCGCCGAGGTAGATCACCGCGTCGGCGTGGTCGCGCTCGCGCAGGACGTCGAGGGCGTGTCCTTTGCTGGTCTCGATCACCGCCAGCTCGATGATGGACTTGCCCTCGGTCACCTCGACGCCCGGCCACGACGCCGGACCCGACCGTGCCCGCGTCAACGCGCCGTCGGCGTCGTCGACGACGTTGCGGACATGCAAGGTGGTGCTCGCCGGCTTGGTCTCCACCATCGCTCCGGGATAATCGGCAGCGATGGAACGTAATTCGGTGATCAGTCGATCCAGCAGCGCTTGCCGCTCAGGAGTGATCTCTTCGGCGAAGCCGCTGGCGAACTCGCTGCCGTGGCTGCCGACGAGGGTCACGGGCGACCGGAGTCCGGACAGACCGGCCAGTACCGCGAGCTCGCGTCCCGACACCGCGGCAACCGGGGTGTCATCGAGGGCGGCGAGGGCGTCGAGCGCGGCGATCGATGCCGGATTGGGGACGGCATCTTCGGGCCGGGAGACGATCGGCGAGACGCAGCCGTCGTAGTCGGAGGCCACCAGCAGGACCCGCACCTGTGCGGCGACGGCCAACGCGTCACGTAGGTCGGCGGGAATACCGTTGGCGCTCACGCGTCGTGGTCCACGGTGACGAGATGCACGCCGCGGTTGGCGTCGGACGCGGTTTCCGTCGACGCGGACAAGGTGGTCAAGAAGCTGTCTGCCCACTTCGCGACGTCATGGGTGAGGACCTGCCGGCGCAGCGCCCGCATGCGTCGTCGTCCCTCGGTCGGCGTCTGGGTGATGGCGGCCTCGATGGCATCCTTGACCCCGTCGAGATCGTACGGATTGCACAGATATGCGGTCCGTAATTCGGCTGCCGCGCCGGTGAATTCGCTGAGGACCAGTGACCCGCCCAAGTCGCTGCGACACGCGACGTACTCCTTGGCGACCAGGTTCATGCCGTCGCGCATCGGGGTCACCAGCATGACGTCGGCCGCGACGAAGAACGCGATGAGATCGTCGCGGGGGACCGGACGATGCAGGTATTGCACCACCGGTTGGCCGACGGCACCGTAGTTGCCGTTGATGTTGCCGACGAGTTGTTCGATCCCGGCCCGCATCTTCACGTACGAGTCCACGCGTTCGCGGCTCGGCGTCGCGAGTTGCACCATGACCGTCTCGGTCGGGTCGATCCGCTTCTCGGCCAACAATTCCGAAAGCGCTTCGAGACGGACGTCGATGCCCTTCGTGTAGTCGAGGCGGTCGACACCGAGCAGGATGGTCTTCGGGTTGCCGAGCTCTTTGCGAATCTCGGTGGCGCGTTTGCGGATCTCGCGCGACCGCGCCTTGGTGTCGAGTTCCCCGGAGGCGATCGAGATGGGGAATGCGCCCACCCGGACGGTGCGGAACCCCACCTGCACCACACCGAATCGCGAACGCACACCGACGGTGCCCTTGCTGGTGGCCTGGCCGGCGAGTCGTCGTGCGAGATAAAGGAAATTCTGGGCGCCGCCCGGCAGGTGGAAGCCGATCAGGTCGGCACCGAGCAGACCCTCGACGATCTCGGTGCGCCACGGATTCTGCATGAACAACTCGACCGGCGGGAACGGGATGTGCAGGAAGAAGCCGATTTTCAGATCCGGCCGCAGCATCCGCAGCATCTTCGGCACGAGTTGCAGCTGATAATCCTGCACCCAGACGACTGCGCCGGGTCCCGCCGCCTTCGCGGTGGCCTCGGCGAAGCGGCGGTTGACCTCGACGTAGGTGTTCCACCAGTCGCGGTGATATTCGGGCTTGACGATGACGTCGTGGTAGAGCGGCCACAGTGTGGCGTTGGAGAAACCCTCGTAGTACTCGGCGATCTCTCGCGTCGAGAGGGGTACGGCGAAGATCTCGATACCTGGGATGTCCGGGTTGTCGTCGGAGTCGGCGATCCCGGACCAGCCCACCCACGCGCCGGTCTTGGTGCGCAGCAGCGGCTCGAGGGCGGTCACGAGTCCGCCCGGGCTGCGTTTCCATTGCACCGTCCCGTCCGGCAGAACGGCTTTGTCCACCGGGAGACGATTGGCTACGACGACGAACTGTGCGTCGCCCTGGATGTCGGCGGTAGTCCCGCCGTCTTCAACGTGCCCGGACTCCGCCATCGCCTCAGGCGTTCTCGCCCGGGGCGATCCCCAACATGGAGAGCAGCATTCGGCACTCGTCGGCGTCGGTGGCGTATGCGGCGACGACCCGGCGGGCCGAACTGGCGGTTTCGTCGGCTACCGGCTCCAGCTCTTCGTCGGTGAGGTCGGTGGTCTTCGCAGGCATGGTGTCCTCTGTGTTCACAATCGTCTTCCGGCGGCGGTGGCTGCCGGGCAGTCCCACGCGCGGTCGCGCGCGACATCCGATTCTACCTGTTCGGTCGGCTCTTTCCGGGCAGTACCTGGCGACGTCCTGGCGCGCCGGTGGCGGTGTACGCGCGATCGCGGCGGAGCATGGCCATCCACTCGGGGCGCCGCGGCAGATGCGGTCGGCGCAGTAGGCGGGCAATGAACTCGCCGAGCGTGACACCCGCCGCGAGTGCCACGCCGGTGGCGAATGCACTGGTCATCCAGGTGAAGCCGACGAGCGTCTGATCGTTGAGGATGCCGTACAGCCCTCGGTACACCGCCAGACCGGGCAGCAGCGGGGTGATGCCCGCGACGGCGACGACGAGCGGTGGGGTGAGCGCGCGACGTGCCATCAGGCCGCCGACGAGACCCACCGCGGACGCGGCGACACCGTTCGCGATGACATCCCCGATCGGGACGAACGAGCCGGAGGCGACGATCGCCGCACCGATCACGCCGCCCATGAAGGCGACGGGCAGGGCGCGTTTCTCGGCATAACTGGCCAGGGCGTAGGCGGCCGCCGCGACCGCGCCGGCGAGGATGCGAACCGGAAGCTCGACGGCCGGAAAGGTGGTGTCGGTGGTGATCGACGGCAGATAGATCCCGAACCACTGCAGCAGCTGGATCGCGATGCCGACACCGGCGACGAGCCCGCCGGTCATCAGCAGGACCTCGAAGAACCGGGCGACGCCGGTGATCGGTGCCCCGGTGATCGCGTCCTGGACCGAACCGACCAGCGACAGCCCGGACAGCAGCACGACGATGCCGGCGGCGATCGTCAGTGACGGCGTGAGGTCGATGCCGAGGTGTTCGGTGGAGCCGAACACCACCGCCGCCGGGACGACGGCGATGAACCCGCCGGTGATCTGCTGGAAGAACACCGGCGTCCCGACCCGGTTGAGCCGCCGGTTGACGACGATGATGACGACGGTGCTGAGAAATGCGATCAACGAGCCGATCGCACCCGCACCGAGCAGGACCGCGACCGCCGACGCCATCAGCCCCCACGCCGTGGTGGCCACCCGATGGCGATAGGGATGCGGGGCGGTGATGATCTGATCGACCATCCGGTGCGCGGTCTCCGGCGTGATCGCCATGTCGCGGATACGCCGCACCAGACGATCGATCTGTGCGAGCCGGGTGAAGTCCATCGAGCGGTAGTACACCTGCTCCATCGTGGTGATGGGCGGCAACGTGGCACCGCGACGTGCACTGACGACGATCGTGTTGTAGGTGACGTCGACGTCGACGTCCTCGAGTCCGTACACGCCGGCGACGAATTCGATCTGGTGTTGGGTATCGACGGCGGCAGTACCCGAATCGAGCAGGACCGCACCGATCTTGGTGGCGAGATCGAGCACCTCGGTGATCGCGCCGACGTCGAACCGATCGATCGGTTTGCGCGGCGACACCTGGATGCTGCCCGGCTCGATGGTGTCGATCGTCGCCTGAGAGTCACCGATCAGGCGGACGGGGTTCAAGTACCCCAGCGCTTGGCCGATATACTCGCGCACGCAGGCCTCCTTAGCTCAGTGGTAGAGCACTCGCCTTGTAAGCGAGCGGTCGTCAGTTCAATCCTGACAGGGGGCTCCAAACATTCGACATCGACTCCGGGGCCCAGATGTGAACGGGCCCCGGAAGTGACGCGTTCCGACCTGTGATGCGCCTCATGCGACCGAGACGTGTCCATGCGGCACCATCGAAGGTATGTCGTCGGAAACCCTCGTCGTCCACCCCACCTCCGGCCCGGTCCGCGGAACCTCGGGCAACGGCGTCGACGTGTGGAAAGGCATCCGGTACGCCGAGCCGCCCATCGGCGATCTGCGCTGGCGGCGGGCCCGCCCGGTGAAACCGCACACCGACATCCTCGACGCCGACAGGTTCGGCGCCGTGAGTCCGCAGGCCCAGATGCCCGGCTTCAGCCTCGGGGTCGACGTCGCTTTGGACGAGGACTGTCTCTTCCTGAACGTGTGGACGCCGTTGGGTGCGTCGACCGGATCCCGCCCGCGCCCGGTGATGGTGTGGATACACGGCGGCGCCTACATCCTGGGCAGCGGGAGCCAGCCGCTCTACGACGCCACCCGGCTCGTCGTCGACGGCGACGTCGTGGTGGTCACCATCAACTACCGGCTCGGAGCGTTCGGTTTCGCCGACTTCTCGTCACTGAACGACGATCGCGAGGCGCGCTTCGAGTCCAATCCCGCGCTCAGCGACGTCCTGTGCGCGCTGCAGTGGGTGCACGACAACATCGCGGCGTTCGGCGGAAACCCGGCGAACGTCACCGTGTTCGGCGAGTCGGCCGGTGCGGGGATCGTGACCACGCTGCTGACCGTGCCCGCCGCCCACGGCCTGTTCCAGAAGGCCATCGCGGAGAGTTCGCCCGCCACATCCATGTACGACCAGGCCCGGGCCGCCCGGGTGGCCAAGCAGTTCCTCGCAGCGGCCGATGCGTCAGGAAAAGATCTGGCCGACCTTTCGGTGGACCGGGCGGTCAAGGCGACGATGGCCCTCATGGACCAGGTGCCGACGGCCACCCCGGGAACGATTCCGTTCGCGCCGGTGATCGACGGAGATCTGTTGCCGCGCAACCCGATGGACGTGTTCCGTGACGGCGCGTCGCATCCGGTGCCACTGCTGATCGGTACCAACAAGGACGAGGCGGCGCTGTTCAAGTGGATGCGCTCGCCGATGATGCCGATCGCACCGGCCGACATCGAGCGGATGTTCGCGACCCTGGCCGCCGAGCATCCCGAGGTGACGCTGCCACCACGCGCACAGATCACCTCCGCCTATCAGGGGATGAGCCCCAAGATCGCCGGACTCGGTGTCGCCCGCGACATCGCATTCCGGATGCCCACCGTGTGGATCGCCGACGCGCACAGCCGACGAGCACCGGTCTTCCTGTACCGATTTGATTGGGCGACAAGGATGTTGCGGGTTCTCACCCTCGGTGCCACGCACGCCACCGAGCTGCCGTATGTGTTCGGCAACCTCACTCTCGGGCCGACGGACGTCACATTCCGGCTCGGTGGCCGCAAGACCGGTGAGGCGGTGTCGAATCGCATGCAGCGGCGATGGACCTCGTTCGCGCACCGCGGCGATCCGGCGCGCGACCCGACCTTGCCGTGGCCGGCCTTCGACGTCGAGGACCGCGCGACCCTCGTCATCGATGCCGAGGACCGGATCGTCGCCGATCTCGACGCGGATCTCCGGAAGGCATGGGGCGACGAGGTTCTCGGCTTCCGCTGACGGATCCCGTGCCGAGATGCACGGATGAGACCTGTTCGGCATACGGCAGACGCTGAACCGGCTCGCCACCCGTCTCCCGGCTGACTGGCCGGTCCGTCGTCGGTCACCGTCAGCCGCACTCGGGGGGAATGTCGGTGTGCGGCAGATACATGACGCGTTGCGCCGGTGTCAGCTCTGCGGTGGTGCCACAGATCCATTGTTGTGCCACAACGGGATCAGTGGTCTTTTCCTGGATGCTCCCGGTGGTGTCGCCGCCGGTGACGATCTCGTGGTCGGATGTCATCCGGCGCGGCAGCTGCCACGTGGTCGTGGTGTCGGTCGTGGAGATCAGTGGCGCGATCGCCTGCTCGTCGGTCAGCCGATGCTCACCGGTGAGCGTGTAGGAGATCAAATGGTGTGTGGCAGTACCGACGATGAGCCGCGTCGGCGACAACGACAGTGTGGCGGCATGGACGTCGGGCCGACGTGACACCATCCGCGGAGACGCGGCGGTGATGTCCCAGGTGGTCAGATCGCGGGATGCGACGACCACGGTGCTCCCGTCGGCGCTGAAGATGGCTGCCACGGCGGGCGTGTCGATGTCGATCACCGTCGGGGAGTCCCGACGGCCGTTCAGATCGTAGAGGTACACACGTTTGTCGTCGGACGCCACCGCCAGCCGGGTGCCGTCCGGACTGAACGCGATACTGCGGATCAGGTCGCCGGGCCCGGTCAGCGGGCCACCGAGCGGCGACGGATGGCGCGGATCGGTGGTGTCCCACAGCTGCACCGTGGTGTCGGTGAGGCCGGTCGCCAGGATGTCGGACGACGGTGCGAACGCCGTCGCGTTGGTGTAGCGGGTGTTGACCGAGAGCTCCGCGGCAAGTGCGGGGGCGGCCGGATCGGCGATGTCCCACAGTTGGATCTGCCCGCCGTTGTTGTTCGCGGTTGCCGCCGTGGTGCCCGCCGCGTTCATCGAAACCGTCGGGTGATCGTTGACCCGCCGCTGGATCGGCATGCGCGCGTGCTGAATCCAGCCGCCGGTGCCGTCGGTCCAGACGTCGAGGGTGGTGTCGGTGCCGACCGAGGCGAGCACCTCGCCGCCGTTGCTGCGGGCCAGCCCGGTGATGACTCCGCCTCGGTCGGGGATGACCGTCGACGGCAGGCTCCACAGATCAAGGGTCCCGTCGGAGCGTCCGACGACGAGGCTCGAACCGTCCGGGCTGAACGCGGTGGAGAAGGTGCGGACCGATCCCTGTTCGGACACGCCTTGGGCGCTGGCCGATGGCAGGGACCACTGGGTCACCGGCGCCGACGGATCGACGGTGTTCCACACCGTGACAGCGCCGTCGGCGCGTGCCGATGCCACCTGCTTACCGTTGGGGCCGAACGTGATCGACCACGAGCCGGCGGTGGTCGTGGGCATCGAGGTGGTCCACGGCACGGGCCGTGCGGGGTCGGAGACATTCCACAATTGGGCGTTGGGGCTGTCGCCGGTCACCGCGAGGGAACGGCTGTCGGCGCTGAACGCCACCGAGTGGGTGATGCTCGGGAATCCGGTGATGGGCGCCCCGAGCGGCGTGGGGTGATCGGGGAAACTGTTGTCCCACAACCGAACCACGCGGTCGTCGCCGCCGGTCGCCAGTAGCCGCCCGTCGGGACTGTATGCGAGGGTGCGGGTGGCACCGATATGTGCGTCGAGAACGACTGTCTCGCTGAGGGTTCCGTTGCCGTCGATGCGGAAGACGGTCACCGAGCCGTCATCCGAGGAGGCCGCGAGATGACGGCCGTCGGGCGCGAACCGCACCAGATACACCGTGCCGTGACCGGGGGACACCGCGGTGACCTGACGAGGGGTGGCCGGTGATCGGATGTCCCATATCCGCACCGTGCCATCGCCGCTGCCCGTAGCCAGCAACGGTTGGGATGGATGAAAACTGTTGGAGGTCAGGTAGTTTCCGTAGCCGCCGAGGGTGGCGACGGATCGGAAGGACCCGCCGTCGGTGTGCTGCCACAGGCGTGCGGTGCGGTCGCCGCTGGCCGACGCGAGCAGCGTGCCGTCGGTGTTGAATGCGACGTCGTAGATCGGCCCGGTGTGTCCGTGCAGGGGGCGGGCCAGTGGGCTGGTGGTGGCGCCGAGGACACGTTGGCTCACCGTCGGATCGTCGGGGTAGAGGCTCTCGGCGACGAGAAGCAGCCGCGCCGCCAGCGACGGGTTGCTCTGCTGCAGGCTGTCGATGTGCGAGAGCAGCGCCGCCCGTTCCGCGCTGTTGCGCTGCTGGGTCAGGGCGTGCGCCTGACGCAATGCGATCGCGGCGGTGATCGACGACGCGACCGCGAGGATCACCACCGTCGCGATCGACAACAACCGCACGACACGTCGTCGTCGCTGAAGGGTGACGGCCGCGTCGAGGAACTCCTCGTTCTCGGCCGACAACAGGTGTTGATAGTTCTGCCGTAGCGCCGCCCGATGCTGGCGGGCCGTGTCGAGCCGCGAACCCGTATAGAGGAACGATCGGCTGTGCTCGGTGTCGATCCACGACGCGGTGTCGGTGTCGAGTTGTTGCCGCCACAGGTGCACGGTGGAGTCCGCGGCGATCCACTCGGCCAGCCGCGGCCACGACGTCAGGATGACGTCGTGCACGAGCATCACCGACTCCGACGACATGATGAGCAGCCGGGCGTGGGCGAAGATGTCGATCACCCGGGAGATCCGCGACGGGAACCGGTCGGCGATCGTGTCGGTGGCCAGCGGCACGCGCAGCGCGATACCGGCGGGGCCGACGTGCACCAGCGCGAGCAGCAGCGCACGCGCGAGGTTGCGGTCACCGGGATCGACCGCCGACCATGCCGCTTCGGCGGTATCGGCGACGGCCCGGGCGATGCCACCGGTGGCGCGGTAACCGCTGATCGTCATGCGATTGCCGGATCGGCGCGCCCAGGTCGCCGCCAGCACGTGCGCGAGCAGCGGCAGTCGTCCGGCGCGGTCACCGATCGGTGATGCCGAGTGCAGGTCGCTGATCATCACGTCCGCCAGCCCGGACTCGATCCGCCCGCCCGCCAGCTTGACCGGCCCGGTGATCACTTCCCGCAGTTGCGACCCGGTCATCTCCGACACGATGACGCACCGCTGCTGCCACGCCTGCGCGAGGAGTGGGAACTCCACGCACTGGCCGAAGAAGTCGGCGCGGACCCCGAGCACCACCACCGAGTCACCGGCGAGTTCCTCGATCCGGCCGACCGCCGCGACGAGGATGTCGTCGGGAAGGGCGAACACGTCCTCGAACTGGTCGACGACGATCACCGGCGAGTCGGGTCCGTCGTCGACGTGGATGCCGTCCGGCGTGATCGCGGCGCGCCGGGGCGCGGTCAACCGGGCGTCGCGGGCCAGTCCGGCGCCGAGTAGCGACGACTTCCCCGACCCGGACACACCGGCGACGATGATCAGCCGCGGCCCGCTCGGGGCGGCTGCGGTGTCCAGGATCGTGTCGACGAGCGTTTCGACGAGGTCGTCGCGGCCGAAGAACACGGCGCTGTCGGCGGCGGTGAGGGTCGCCAGCCCGGCGTACGGGCGGGCGACGGGCGGGCCGTCCGGGACCGGCGTCGCCGACTCCGCGTCCCGGCCGTGTTCGGTCAGATGCTGATCCCAGAGTTCCTTCCACTTCGGGATCGTGAGAACGTCGGGCTCGCCGGCGGCGACGGCCCGGGACGTGAGCCACACCAACAGGGGCTCGACGGTGCCGAAGTCGCGCGGCAGATGCCGCCCGTTGCGCCAGTCGCTGATCCGCTGCGCCGATACCGTCGACCGCGCCGCGGCAGCACGCAGCGTCGGCCGCCCGGCCTGCACGAACAACCGGGCCAATGCCTCCCCGAAATCCACTCGCCCCCACTGAAGTCCCCGACCGACAAGTTCGCCTCAATGATGCGCCGAACCGGGCCGTGCTGGCCAACCGAGCGGCCCCGGCGTCGGTTCTCCGGTGTTCCGGAGGTGGGTCCGGTGTCCGGTCCGGAAAGTCGGATCCGGCGCTGACCAGCGTGTTTGAGCCCATTCCGGCGACGGTGATGGATTCGTGTCCGCAGGTGGGGTCAACTGGTCCCGGCGAGTTCGAGGGCCATCGGACACGCAGCTGCTGCCGTTGCACGACATGTGGCGGTGCGACGGACACCGCCCGGTCGGGGGTGCATGTCGCGCAACGGCGCAGCAGACTTTCGCCGACGTAGGATCGGGCGCATGACCCGAGTTCGCCTGAACGGTTCGGCCGCCCTGCACGACGGCGGGTTCGCGTACAGCGCGACGGTCGCGCCCGGACCGCTGATCTTCACCGCCGGCATCAGCCCGCTCGATGCGGACGGCCAGATCGTCGCCCCCGGCGATGTCGTCGGGCAGACCCGGGTGTGCCTGGCGAACCTCTCCACCGTGCTGGGTGAACAGGGCGCCGCACTGTCGGACGTCGTCAAACTCACCATCTACGTCGCCGAGCACCTGCAGGCCGATCTCTACGTCGCATGGCAGGAGGTGCTGGCCGAGTTCGGCACCCCGGTGCCGCCCGCGATGATGCACGGCGTCACCGTGCTCGCCTACGACGACCAACTCGTCGAGATCGAGGCGGTCGCCGCACCGAACACCGCGTGACGGCGCGCCCCGTCGTCGGCGACGCGCAACGTCGCGCCCGGCTGATGCGCCGGCACCTGCTGGCCGACGAGGTGCGGGCCGATGCGGTCACCGCGGTGGCCGACGCGATGGTCGGCTTGCACGCGACCACCCCGTCGACGGTCTACCTGTCGGCGCGGGCCCGGATGACCGATGTCGCACCCGAGGCGATCAGCGATGCCCTCTACCGCGATCGCACCCTCGTCAAGCAGCTGGCGATGCGACGCACCTTGTTTGTCGTCACCCGACCCGTGCTGGCCGAGGCGATCGGCGCGGTCGGCCCCCGGGTGGCCGCGTCGGAACGCACCAACATGCTGCGCGACCTTCGGCGCAGTCCGGCATTCGACGACCCGGAGCGCTGGATCGACACGGCACGGCAGGCAGTGCTCGACGACCTCGCCGACGGCGCGGCGCGCACCTCGACCGAACTGCGGGAGCGGCTGCCCGCGCTGGACGGCCATGTCGAGGTCTCGCCGGGCAAGTCGTGGGGCGGGCGGGTGCCGATGGGCCCGCGGGTGCTCAACATGATGAGTGCGGCGGGCGAGATCGTGCGGGGCCCCAACACCACCCCCAACTGGCATCAGTCCCGTCCGGCGTGGGCGTCGATGACGCTCTGGCTGGGTGAGCCGGTCCCCGAGGTGTCGGTCGCCGACGGGCACCGTGCGCTCGTCCAGCGGTGGCTTCGCTCGTTCGGCCCCGGCACCGAGGCCGATCTCGTGTGGTGGCTGGGCACCACGAAACGCGCGGTTCGGGCGGCACTCGCCGACCTCGACGTCGTCGAGGTGGCGCTGGAGCGAGGACAGACCGGCTACCTGATGGCCGACGACCTCGACGATGACGACGACGTCGAACCCCGGGCGTTGCTCCTGCCCGAACTCGATCCGACGACGATGGGCTGGGCCGACCGCGGGTTCTACCTCGACCCGCACGCCGCGCACATCTTCGACCGCACCGGCAACGGCGGGCAGACCGCCTGGTGGGACGGCCGCATTGTCGGTGGCTGGCGGCAGAATCGCGAGGACGGGACGATCGTCGTGCATCCGCTGGAGAAACTGTCGCGAGCCGCGTCGCGGGCATTGGCGGCCGAAGCCGAGCGCCTGACCGCCTGGCTCGGCGACGTGCGGCCGACGCCCGGCTATCCGGCGCCGTTCATGCGTCGGTGAGCCCGTTGCCGGCGGCATGGGCGATCGATGACTTCTGGCGCGTGGCCTGGTCTACCCAACCGACGTCGACATTCGAAGGAGGTCCACCATGACCGAAGGCATTCCGGACGCGGTCGATCGCGGCACCTGGCAGGCGGCGCTCGCCGACCTGCGCACACGGGAGAAAGCGGCCACCCGCGAACTCGACGCGATCGCCGCCCAGCGTCGGCGCCTGCCCGTCGTGGCGCTACCCGACTACACGTTGATCGGACCCGACGGCGAGATTCGGCTCATCGACATCTTCGACGGCCGATCCCAGCTCATCGTCTACCACCACATGTGGAACGACGGTGCGGAGTTCCAGTGCGGCGGCTGCACCAGCTTCACGTCACAGTTCACGCGCCTCGACTTCCTCGACAACTACGACGCCCGCTTCGTCATCGTCACCAACGGACCCATCGACGAGGCGTTGGCGTACCGGCGCAAGGTGGGCAATCAGATGGACTGGTACTCGTCGTCGGACAGCAGCTTCGGCGCCGACATGGACGCCGGACCCGGCGAGGGATTCGGCATCAACACCTTCGTGCGCGACGCCGACACCGTGTACCGCTCCTGGCATACGAACGGTCGCGGCGTCGAACAACTCGGCCACACCTTCGGCCTGGTCGATGCGTTGCCGTGGGGGCGGCAAGAGGTCTGGCAGGACTCGCCGACCGGCTGGCCCCAGCGGCCCACGTACTCCGGCTGGCTCGATTCGCCGGATGTCGCACGTTTGTACGGACCCTGACCCCCCGACGCCGACCCGACGAAACCGCAGGTCACACCTCACAGCCAGCTCCCAGACAATATCCAGTGAAAGGTGAGCTTCCTGGGAGATAGTGATGGCATGAACGAAACTGCGAGGGACAACGGCGCGAAGATCCTGGTCGTCGACGACGAGGCCAACATCCGAGAACTGCTCTCGGTGTCGCTCAAGTTTCAGGGCTATGAGGTCGAGACTTCCGAGAACGGTCCGGCTGCCATCGACCGGTGCCGCAACTTCAAGCCCGACGCGTTGATCCTCGACGTGATGATGCCGGGCATGGACGGCTTCGGTCTGCTGCGCCGACTCCGCGCCGACGGCGTCGAGGCACCCGCGCTGTTCCTGTCGGCCCGGGATTCGGTCGAGGACAAGATCAACGGCCTGACCATCGGCGGCGACGACTACGTGACCAAACCGTTCTCCCTCGAGGAGGTCGTGGCCCGACTGCAGGTGCTGTTGCGGCGCAGCGGTTTCGACGAACAGGCCAAGGACACGTCCCGAATCCGCTTCGCGGACATCGAACTCGACGACGAAACCCACGAGGTCTTCAAGGCCGGCAGACTGGTGTCGCTCTCGCCGACCGAGTTCACCCTGTTGCGCTACTTCATGGTGAACGCGGGCACGGTGCTGTCCAAGCCCCGCATCCTCGATCATGTCTGGAACTACGATTTCGGTGGTGAGGTCAACGTGGTCGAGTCGTACGTTTCCTATCTGCGCCGCAAGCTGGACTACGGCGAGAAGCCACTCATCCACACCTTGCGCGGTGTCGGTTACGTGATGCGAGAGCCACGCGGGTGACCGCAACCCGACACCACGCCGAGCCGGCCCCGACCAGGTCCGAGCCGGCCGCGTTGTTGTCCCGGCTGGACCAGACGCGAAAGCGTGGTGTACCACTCCGGATTTCGTTGGTGGCCCTGACCCTCGTGCTCGTCGTACTCGGTCTGCTCGCATCCGGTCTGGCAGTCACCTCGGCGATGAAGCAGGACCTGATATCGCGTGTCGATGCGAACCTGATCAACGCCGTGCAGACCTGGGCCAAACCACGCGACCCGTCCACCATGCCGCAGCAGGGACCGGCCCCGGGTCCACGTCGCCCTCCGTCGCAATACTTTTCGATGATCACCATCGGCACCGGCGACACCATCACCAACAACGACTTCGCCGACGAGCCCGACATCGACGCCATCCCGGCCGACGCGGCGGGCCCGGTGACCGTCGGTTCGGCCGACGGCGACGGACCCGACTGGCGGGTCGTCCGAGCGTCCACCCCGTACGGCGAGTCCGTCGTGGCCACACCCCTGACCGACGTGCAGGCCACCCTCACGCGTCTGATGTGGTTGCAGCTCGGTATCGGCGCTGTCGTGGTGATCGCCATCGGTCTGCTGAGTTATGGACTTGTCCGCAACAGTCTGAAACCGCTGCGCCGCGTGGAGGAGACGGCGCACGCCATCGCGGCCGGAAACCTCAACATGCGGGTCCCGCCGGCGCCGGTGAACACCGAGGTCGGCAGTCTGTCGTTGTCGTTGAACACGATGCTGGGGCAGATCCAGCGGGCCTTCGCCGCGACCGCCGCGTCCGAGCAGCAGGCACGGAACTCCGAGGAGAAGATGCGGCGGTTCGTCGCCGACGCGAGCCATGAACTGCGCACACCGCTGACGTCGATCAAGGGGTTTGCCGAACTCTACAAGCAGGGCGCGGTCCCCGACGTGGAAGACGCGATGGGCCGGATCGACACCGAGGCCGGCCGCATGGGGCTGCTCGTCGAGGATCTGCTGATGCTGGCACGCCTCGACGCCCATCGACCCGTGGAATCGGCCCCCGTCGACGTGCTCGCACTGGCCGCCGACGCGGTGCTCGGCGCCCGAGCCGCTGCCCCGCAGCGTGACATCGAGATCGTCATCGGCGACTCCGACGAACCACCGATGGTGTCGGGAGACGCGCCGCGACTGCTGCAGGTGCTGCGCAACCTGATCAACAACGCGGTTGCCCATACCCCCGACGACGCGTCGATCACCGTCGGTATCACCCTCGACCAGTCCGGCGGCCGTGACGATGTGGTGCTGACCGTCACCGACACGGGGCAGGGGCTGACCCCCGACGAGGCCTCGCACGTCTTCGAGCGGTTCTACCGCGGGGATTCGTCGCGGAGCCGCGGGGACAAGGGTGGCGGCAGCGGTCTGGGCCTGTCCATCGTCGCGGCGCTCGTCGACGCACACAATGGCACCGTCGGTGTCGACTCGGTACCCGGCGAAGGCGCCACCTTCTGGGTCCGCCTCCCGCGTCTGGCGAGCTGAGCCCGTTCCCGGCGGCCGCTTCTTTCGCGGATGGAGTGAGGCCTGGCGTGGGCGACCGCTTCTTTCGCGGATGGAGTGAGGCCTGGCGTGGGCGACCGCTTCTTTCGCGGATGGAGTGAGGCCTGGCGTGGGCGACCGCTTCTTTCGCGGA